>DATAEK010000262.1:0-5518 GCA_036258055.1 Vicinamibacterales bacterium | reverse complement strand
GGATGCGCTCGCGGATCTCGTCGTCAGAAGACTGCGCAATCGTCAGCCACTCGTCGGTTCCGGCCACTGTACCTCGCTCACTAAAACAAGTCGGCGCACGGCGTTCGGCGCTCGCTATCGGCTGGTCGGAGACAATCACGCCCGCCGAATCGCCTCTCCATTCCCCACCGCCGGCGCCAGCTCGGGTTGTGCGCGCAGCACGAGGCTCAGTATCGGCGACGTCGCGACCGTCGTTGCCAGCGCCATCAGCACCATCATCGCAAACAGCGCCGGACTGATGACGCCGATCTCGAGCCCGACGTTGAGGATGACCAGCTCCATGAGCCCGCGCGTGTTCATCAGCACGCCGATGGCAATCGCTTCGGGCCACGCCAGCCCGGTCACCCGCGCGGCCACCGCAGATCCGCCCAACTTTCCCGCGACGGCAACCAACAGGACGATGACGAACACACCCCACAATCCGGCGCTCGACACGAGACCCACCTCGGTCCGGAGGCCGGTGAGCACGAAGAACACCGGCAGCAGCACGGTTCCGACCACGCTTTCGACGCGGTCGGCGATCGCCTGGGCAAATCCGCGCTCACGCGGAAGAATCGTCCCGGCGAGAAACGCTCCGAAAAGCGGATGGACGCCGAGCAGCTCCGTCACCAGCGCGAACGCGAATGCCAGGAGCGAAACCACGCCAACGACGTCGGCGGTCACGTCGCGGTAGCCAGCAGCTTCACGGCGATCGAGCCAGTGCCTCAGGGCTGTGCGGCCGATCGTGATCGCGAGCACGGTGAACAGGCACGCGCCTCCGAGGGTCAGACCGAAGCGTTCGATCGCGTTACCTGCTCTTGCGACGGCGACCACGCCGGCGAGAAGACACCATGCCGTGACGTCGTCCACCGCGGCGCACGCGATCGCAATCGATCCGAGCCGCGTTCGCACCAGACCACGCTCGGCAAGGATGCGTGCCAGCACGGGGAACGCGGTCACGCTCATCGCCGCGCCGGTAAAGAGGACGAACGGGAGGCGCGCGACTCCATGCCCCGCAAGCTCCGGATAGATCCACGTACCGAGCACCGCGCCGAGCACGAATGGGATGACTATGCTGGCGTGGCTGATCACGACAGCCGAACCGACGCGACCTCTCATGACGCCCAGGTCGAGACGCAACCCGACGACGAACATGAACAGGATCACGCCCAGTTGACTCAAGGTCGCCAGCGGGATCATGCGATCGGTAGGAAACAACCACGCCAGCGCACTCGGCGCGAGGACGCCGAACAGCGACGGTCCCAGCGCGAGCCCCGCCAGCATCTCGCCGATGACGAGCGGCTGCCCGAGCAACTGCACCGCCCGCCCGGCGAGACGCGCCCCTGCCAGGATGACGAGCAGCTGCGTGAGCAACAATGGAAGGTCGATCATGGAAGGCACAGCAGACCGAGGACGCGGCCGCACCGCGGGTCGCGCGGCGGTGCGGCCTCGGCTGATTATTTCATCGGTGAAGCGGGCATGTCGCTGTTGTAGATCGAATACACGACCTCCCAGCTCCCGTCCTCGACCTTCTTGAGCAAGACAATGTACTTCCCTTTGTCGGGCGCCGGCTTTCCACCCTTGGGCGTGATCGTTTGCGTGTACGTCCCGACCTCATAGGCGAAGTCGCCAACGACCTTCGTATCCGTCGGGGCGATCTTCAACTGCGAGAACTCTACCTGAGTGGCCAGGGTCTTGTGCATCGCCTCGATCGCCGCACGCCCTTTCGCCGCGGGCGCGTTCGGCGGCATCTCCATACCGTCAGCGGTAAACAGCTTCGCGATAGCTACCGCGTCGTGCGCGTTCGAAGCTTTCTCGTAAGCTGCGCGCGTCTTTGCGACGCCCGCCGTATCACCTTGACGCGCCAATGCGGGAACCGATACGACCAGTGACGTGACCACCAGGATCCCTATCCTTCTCATCCCCATCGTGTCCTCCTCGATTCGTTTTTGACGACCGGGCTCGAAGCGGCCCGGCATGAACGGTACTGGCAACAACGATCAACAGGCGTGTCTGGTTTCCCGGTGCGAGACTATTCTGTACGCAGCAGGTCGACGGACGCCACCGTCCGCCGCGCTGACGCTCGAGTTCCGATACACGTCTCCGCAACGCGGCACAACGACGCGACAACCCCCGCACCTAACGCGGTTAGCCAGATTGGAATCGTCACGGCGTGAAGCCGGCGGCGCGCCAGAGCTTCGAGCAGTCGTACATTCGGCCGCCGGCGACGACCCAGCGGCCTTTCCGGATGTTGGACACGGCGGCCGCGGGATCGGCGTCGAGGATCAGAAGGTCCGCGCGCTTGCCCGGTGCGATCGTTCCAACGTCATCCAGCATCCGCATCGCGGATGCCGACGCCGTCGTCGCGGCGGCCAGCGCCGCCGCGGGTGTGAACCCGGCCTGCGCGTACAGCTCGATCTCGCGCAGCAGGCTGTGGCCTGGCAGCGCCCCGTCGGTGCCGGCGACGACGACCACGCCTGCATCGTGCAGCGCTTTGACGATGGCGAGGCTGCGCTGCTGGCGATCGCGCACCGCAGCGGCGCTCGCATCGTTGCGAACGCTGCCGTAGTTCAGCGCGAGCGGATCGGGTGCGGCCAGGATGCCCGGCTCGAAGGTCGCGACGGCGGTTGTGGTCGAGCGTCCGAGCAGTTCGTTCCAGGCCTGCGTCGGGTCGACGGCGGTGCGATGCCTGGCGAGAAACGCGATGAGCTGCTCGACTGCCGGCGTTCCTGCTTCACCCCGGATCGGGAGGTGCGCGATGTGGTCCATGCCGGCTTCGACGGCCTCCTGAACGGAGAGGCCGGTTGGGATGTGACCCGTGACGGTCATGCCCTGTTCGTGCGCGCGAGCGGCGATCGCCGACACGAGATCCGCGGTCATGCGGCCGTACAGCTTCATTTGTTTGAAGCCCTGGGCGTGATACGCGTCGACGATCTCTCCACCTGCGTTCGCATCGGTGGCAATCGTCGTCCCGAACGCGTCAGGGCCGCCGCCATCAACCAGACCGGCGAGGAGCAGCTGTGGTCCGACACCGCGATGCTCGGCGAGCGCATCGCGAAACGCGGTCAGGAAGCGGCGCTCCCCTCCCATGTCCCGCACGGTCGTGACGCCGGCAGCGAGGTACGCCGGTGCCCATTCGATCTGGCTGACGTGGCCGTGCATGTCCCAGAGGCCCGGGACAATCGTCTTGCCTGCCGCCTGGATGGTGCGCGCACCTTTCGGCAGCTGCACCCGGCCGCGAGGTCCCGCGTCAACGATGCGTCCGTCTTTGATGACGACCGCAGCATCCTCGATGGCGGGGCCGTCAGTCCCGTCGCGCAGACGCGCCCCCACCAGCGCGAACGTGCCGTCGGCGATCGCGGGAGTGCTCGACGCCATCGACGCGAGATCGGCCATCCGATCGCTCACGGCGATCGCCTGCAGCTCGGGCAGCGCGTCCCGAAGATCGTCGCGGACCGCTTCGAGCGGCAGGATGTGAACCCGCGTCGCGACGGCGGCAAAACGTTTCTCCGTGTCGAGCCACAGCGTCTCGCGGCCCCACACGAGGCCGTCGATCATGTAGCGACTGAGCTGCTGCTCGCGCCCGCCTGTACGGACTGTGTCAGTACCTCGAAACTCGATGCGCACGTCGCGCGTCGGCGCACCCGGAGCGACCGCGAGATGAGCCGGCTTTCCGTGTTTCTCCCAGTAACGGACCAGGAGAGCTTGTGCGGCAAACGGTGCGTATGCGCGGGCGAGGAAAAAACGGGGCGGTAGCGGCACCCGGACATCAGTCCCGAGACTTCGGACGCGCGCGGTCCTGGCCGACACGTCCACATCGAGATCGACGTCGACGAACCGATAGGTTTTGCCCTTCGCGATGAAATGTTCGGGAGTGAGGTCGCTGTCGAGTCGAAGCGATGACGTCAGCTGAACGCGGCCCCCGCGGTCCACGAAATCCAGGTTCGATCCGAGGAGGACGCGGCTTGCGTCTTCCTCGAGCGTGTAGGTTTCCTGCCCGACGGGTCGCTCGAGCAGGAACACCTGGATGGTCGTGGTATCCGCGGCGCTGAGCGCCAGGCTCGCACCCAACGCCGCCACCGACGCCGCGGCGGCGCGGAAAACGGCTCCCCTCACCGTCGCCGGACCCGCCGTCAGAAGGTCACTTTCACGGCGAGCTGCATGATGCGTTCGCCCGCGCTCGTCAGCGGCCGCCCGAAAGTCGTGCCTGGCACGAGCGTCGTCGTTCCCGCCGGCACGCTGTAATAGGTGGTGTCAACGCTGTTGATGTTGTCGCGGTTCAGGAGATTGAACGCCTCCCAGATCAACTGGATCCTCGTGCCGCGGAAGGGAATCTGGCGCGAGACGCGCGGATCGAGTGTGACGATCGACGGCAGGCGGAACTCGTTCCGCGTGGTACCGGGAGCGATGTCATTGCGGGTGTTGCCGTCGTTGTTCAAGTCGACCGCTCCGACTCGGGCGGTGTAGGGCTGGCCTGACTGTGCCGTGAAGATCACGCTCAACGTCCAGTTGGCGAGGAGCGTGTGGCCAAGACCGCTGTACTTGGCGGCAATGCCGGTCGTGTCGTAGACGCCGCTCACGACGAAGCGGTGACGCTGATCGTTGTTGCCGACGGTGCGATCGGTGTCGAAGTTCGCCGGGTTCGAGGCGTACTTGATGTCGTCACCCGCGTTGCCGGGAACCACCGCCGTCGCGTCGGGGACCGTATCGACGACCTTGCCCAGCGTGTATGCCACGCGCCACTGCATGTTGCCCGAGTAACGACGATTGAGCTCGAAGGTGACGCCGTTGTATCGGGATTCGGCGCTCGCTTCGAAGGCAATCACGCGCTGGAAGTTGCCAAAGGGGCGATCGGCTCCGAAGAAGGGATACGAGAACGTCTCTCCCGTCGTGCTCGTGAACGTCCGCGAGCTGAGCGTGCCCAGGTTCCGATCGATCGAACGCGACAGATCGTTGCCGTCCACGAACAGATAGGTCACGGTGAAGCTCGCGTCACGAGCGAACTGCCATTCGACGGCGGCGTTGGCCTGCATCAGCTGCGCGTTCGCAAAATCCTTGTCGATGTAGAAGATCGTCGGTCTCGTGGCCGTGATCGATGTGGGAATCGAATCGAATTTCTGCGGATAGGTGGGGACGGCGTCGCCCGTGAAGGTCAGCGACACGATGTTGATCCCGTTGTTCGAATGCGCCGTGCCGAGCATGATCGAGGGGGTTCGTCCGTAGAAGATTCCCCAGCCGCCGCGCACCACGAACGGTTTTCCGACCGGACTCCAGGCGATCCCCAGCCGCGGCCCGAAGTTGTTGGTATCCGCATCCAGGCGGCTGGTGTCGATGTCGGCGGCCGCCAGCTGAGGGTCAGTGTTCTTGACCGGCGGCGGCGCGGTCTTCATCAGGTCGTAGCGCAGCCCCAGATTCAGCGTCACGTCGGTCTTCGGCTTCCACTCGTCCTGAATGAAGAACGAGTACTCGTGGATGTTGGGGTTGGTGACCGGACCGGTTG
>DATAEK010000239.1:0-4966 GCA_036258055.1 Vicinamibacterales bacterium | reverse complement strand
CCTCGGCGCGAGAGGCGGGCCTGATCGCGGCCCGGACCTGCTTGGTCCCCCCGCATTTGCTAGACTCCCGCCGGCAGGATTCCGACCGAGCCACCTTCTGTTTTTGCCCGTAGGGTTGCGAACCTCGGCTCCGGCTGGCGAGACGTGACGATCGACGGCGACACGCGATTCGACACTCAACTCGTGAGGGTGAGCTCCAGCGCCACAGCTCACGCTCCGTAGTGTCCGGCTTCAGCCGGAGTGGCTGCGTTCGCGCGCGTGAGTGATCGGCGGAATCCTCAGATCGACTCATCACCCTTTGTCGACGTCACTCGACAACCTCGGTTCTCACGCTACAATACCGGCGCTTCGTGACAGTCGCAGCTGCATCTTGTGCGGTCACCCTGACTGCACCTTGATGAGGGAGAACTCACCGTGAGCACGAGCGCGATCATCGTGGCGCATCCCGGACACGAATTGCGCGTGTATCACTGGATGGAGCGGCAACGGCCGCTCTACTTCTGTCTCACCGAGGGCTCCGGCGGCGACGCGCAATCGCGGATGGCGTCGACGAACCTCCTGCTCGAAAGCGTCGGCGCCATTCCAGGCAGGCTGTTCGGCCGTTATCCCGACAAGCACGTCTATCACCTGCTCCTCGACGGGCGCCTCGACGTGTTCGTGGAGTTGGCGGAGGAGCTGGCGGACGCGTTCATCGCCGCCGACGTCGAGTGTGTCGTCGGCGATGCCGTGGAAGGCTTCAACCCGACCCATGACGTGTGCCGCTTTGTGATCGACGGCGCGGTCGACATGGCCCAATCCCGCACCGGCCGGGCGATTCGGAACTACGATTTCATCCTCGACGGCAGCCCCGGCGCCTGTCCCGACGCCGTGCGGGCAGAGGCGACGTGGATCCGGTTGGATGAAGCCGCTCTCGATCGAAAGATCCGCTCGGCACTCGAGTATCCGGAGCTGCGGCACGAAGTACAGGCCGCGCTCGAGCGCTTCGGCCGGAGCGCGTTCGCCGTCGAGTGTCTGCGGCCCACTACGACGCATCTCATGATCGAAGAGTTCGGCCGCGAGCTGCCGACCTACGAACGATACGGAGCGATCCGCGTCAGCGAGGGCCGCTACAACGAAATCATCCGGTATCGGGAGCACGTTTTGCCCGTGCGTACTGCCATCGAGGGGCGAGTAGGTTATGAGTCAGCCAGCCGCCGATGCCGCCAGTAGTCCCGCTGAACGCGACGTCCACCGCGGGCGGTGCCGCCTCGCGTAACGGCCGTTTCGAAGCTGTACTTGCCGACACGCGTGGAGTCCTCCGGGACGTCTTCGCCCGCGCCAGCCGCCGGGGATCGCTGGAGGTCCCGGCGCCTGTGATCGCCAGCGCCGATCAGACGCGCGCCGTGCGCGACTATCTCATGCGGTGGATTACCCACCCGAATCCGGCCGGCACGTTTGCCGCCAGGACACGGTGGTTGCGATGGCTCCCCACACCGTGGGTCCTGCGGACGCTGTTCGCGCTCGGCTACGATGGCCTCATCTATCTGAAGGACGACCGCGTCATCGGGCACGTGTTTTTTCAGCGGCGCGGCGCGGCGGTGCATGGATTCTCCACGGCCGTGAGCGCGCCGTTCGATGGCTACGGTTACTCGGTCGTGATCATGCTGGACTACGTCGCCTACGCGTCGCAATTGCCGGGTGTCGAGAGGGCAAGGGTCGGACGGGGGCAGAACAACGTCACCCAACGGTTCCTGCAGCGCCTCAAGAAGTATGAGCGCCACCTGGCATGGCACGTCGCGCCAGACGGGTGGGTGACGTTCCGCCAGAACCGCGAAGCCGACGCGTGTGGCATCGCCACCCCTCGACAGTTTCGTGAACAGGAATGAAGCGGAGCCCGTTGCCACGCGCTCATTCGTTCGTCACGTCTAGTCGAATGATCTGAGTAGCCGCTGAAGGGGATGGCCGGCACGCTCGCGGTCAGCACGGAGCCGGAGTGCGGTACGCACGAACGGGATCCTGAGCAGCCGTGTCACGAACCAGTCCAGCAGGTCGCGCTGATACAGCGGACCCGAGAGCGACTGAAGGTACAAGCTTGCGGCACGTTGCTCGGCCAACGGATCGTCGACCACGCCGCGCCGCTCCGCGAGCACGTCTTCGTAGAGATCGACGAGCTCGTCAACCAGCACCTCGTGTCCGGCGCCCTCGCGTACTCGCCGCGACACCGCGGCCGCGTCGGCAGGATCGTAGCGGGCCACTTCACGGGCCAGGGCTTCCGGCGACGGACGTTCTCGCAACGTCCGGATTCCGAAATTGAGCGGTCGGAGCTCGGCCAGATTCTGCGTCGTGATCATCGGACCGACACCTACCGCGTCGCACAGGACAACCGACGTTCCGACCGCGGCAGCCTCGAGCGCCGCTTTGGCTTTCGCGAACACGAGGTCGTACTGGCCGAGCGCGTCCTGGGGGCGCTGGAGCACGTTGCCGGATCGGTAGCCCGCGACATCGAGCGCGATGCCCTCCGCGGAACAGACCTGCGCGATCGCCTCGAGATGCGGCGCGCTGCCGCCGGCGGCATTGTTGAAGACGAGCGCGCGTTTCGGATGCGGCGGCAAGGGACCGCGCGGCTGGAACTGACTGAGATCGACGGCGTTCAGCCGAACGTGAATGCGATCCTCGGGAATCCCGTGCTCGAAGACCAGCCGATCGCGGCACGTGTGATCGACCGCGATGTACCGGGCGACTCGCGGGAACAGAACGGGCGTGTCCGGCCAGCCGAGCCAGCTGTGACAGACGTTCACCGCCGGGACGCCGGGAAACGCCAGGAGCGCCACCAGCGTTTCGAGTCCATGATGCCCGTGAATGATGTCGGGCGCCGCGCCGATCCGGGACACGTCGTCCACGACCGGCACGGTGTTGGCGCGAATCTCCGTGGCCATCTCGCCCAGGTGTGGACTGTAGACGATGGGGAGATGACCGCGGTGGAGGAGCGACGAGGCGAGATCGCGCACGTAGACCTCGGTCCCCGTCCTGGTGATGAGAATCCGATTGGTGATGAGGACTCGCAGCTTGCGATCCGGCGCAGCGCTCACCGCGACTCCTGGGCGCGTTGGCACGCGGTCTCACCGGCTCGCGGGAGCTCACGTCCGGTCAGGGGCGCGGACGGCCCGATCGTTGGCCTGCCGACCGAGGGACGCGTCATGTGCGAAAGGTATGCCCGGAAACACGCGAAGTCAACGGACAGCGGGCGTGGCGCATTGCGATGCCACGGCAGTGCACGTTAGGCTCTTGCATCGAATGCCGGCGATGCGCGTGCTCTATGACATCTCTGGGCTGGGTCTCGGGCAGATCTCGGTGCACGGGCGGGCGGGTAGCCATCGCGTGGATCGCCACCTGACCGAGCTGCTGAGCGCTTCGCCGGAATGTGAGCTGCTGTTTTGCGCGAACCACTCGAGCCTGGCGTACCAAGGTTGCGTGGAATACCTGCAGCGACATGCCAGCATCGGCCATGTACCGCTCCTGCGACATGAGGAACCCTGGATCGTACGTGGTCTGCGGCAGGTGATGGTCTCGGCGCATCGCCACGTGAAGATCAGGCGCGGCGGTCGTGCGCTCCCGCATCTGGTCCGCACGGGCGGCACGCTCATCGATGGTCGCGTCCACCGGCCGATCGTCGACGCGACACCACCCGTCGACATCCACCATTCGTCGGCGACGCCGCTACCGGTGCGAACTCGACGGGACCGTTCGCCCACGCGGTTCGTCACGATCTACGACCTGCGCGCCACTCGGTTTCATGCGAGTCACGCCGAGCTCTGCTACCAGAACGCGCTGGTCGGCAGTGTGCGCGAACGCGACTGGGTGATGACGAGCTCAGAGTCGACGCGACGTGAGCTCTGCGAACTGGGCGTAGCCGAGCCGCACAAGATCTTCGTCGCGCCGCTCGCCGCGGATCCGGCAACTTTTCATCCTTGCGCCGATGGCGACGCGGAGGCCGTCCGGCAGCGATACGGCATACCACCCGGCCCGTACATCCTGATGCTGAACGGCGTGAATCCGCGCAAGAACATCGCACATGCCGTGTCGGCGTTCGCGCAGCTGATTCAACAGGAGCGCGTCGCCGATCTGACCCTGGTCCTCGCCGGCGGTCAGGCGCCGCGATCCGATTCGATCGCGGCAGCCATTCACCGCGTGCCGGCCCTCGACGGACGGATCTTCAGCACCGGCTACGTCACCGACGAGACGCTCGCGTCGCTTTATCGTGCGGCGACGGCGTTTGTCTATCCCTCTCTCTACGAAGGATTCGGCCTTCCGCCGCTCGAGGCGATGCAATGCGGCACGCCGGTGATCACGTCGAACACGTCCTCACTACCGGAAGTCGTTGGCGACGCCGGCGTCATGGTCGACCCCTGCGACCGGGATGCGTTATCTGGAGCGATCCTGGCGCTCTACAACGACGCGAGACTCCGCGAATCGGTGCGACAGAAGTGCCTCGCTCGCGCCGCGCGGTTCAGTTGGGAGCGGACGATGGCGTGCGCGATCGCGGCCTATCGCGCCGCGCTGGGCGTATGAATGCGGGACGCTCGATTCGCCTGGCTGACCGAGCCTCGGCACACTCACAACTGCATCGACCAAGACATTCGCCGGGGAACCCATGACTCGCTCCTTTCAGTCGGGCAGAGCTCCGCCCAGCCCAGTACGCGACGTGTTTAGAACGTTGGAACCGTGATGAACCTTAGAACCTTGGAGAACCTGAGAACCTCGGGCGCCGGTCTGCCGCTGGCTGCAGGCGGTGGACGACTGATCTCGAGCATCCTGTTTGGCGTCAGCCCGTGGGACGCGCTGACTCTTACGTTCGCCTTCCTGACGCTGTCAGTCCTTGGCCTTTCAGCCGCCTTCATTCCTGCGTGGAGAGCCTCGCGGATAGATCCCCTGATCGCGTTGCGCGGGGAGTAGGGCAGGTCGGGCAGGTGGGGCAGGTGGGGCAGGT
>DATAEK010000232.1:0-27514 GCA_036258055.1 Vicinamibacterales bacterium | reverse complement strand
CGCGGGTGCTCGCCGCCATGCGCCGCCGCCACACGCGCGAGCAATACCTCGACCTCGTGGACCGGCTGCGGTCAACACTGCCGGACATCGCGCTCTCGACCGATATGATCGTTGGCTTCCCTGGAGAGACCAGCCGGGACTTTCAGGAAACGCTGACGCTGACACGGACCGTGCGGTATCACAGCATGTTCTCGTTCAAGTACTCGCCGCGGCCGAACACGCTCGCACTGAAGCGGCTGCCCGACGATGTTCCGGAGGACGAGAAGCGTGACCGCATCGTTGCGTTGCAGGCGCTGCAGAAGGAGATACAAGGAGAGCTCTATGCGGCGTCGGTCGGGCGCGTCGAGTCCGTCCTGGTCGATTCACGCAGCCGCCGTCGCGACTGGGAGCTCTCAGGCAGGACTTCCGGTAATACCGTCGTGAACTTTTCCGGGGCGCCCGATTTGATTGGCCAGACAGTGGCCGTGCGGATCACCGAGGCGAATCCGAACAGCCTGCGCGGTGAGCTGCTCGATCCCCCGTCTGGCCGCGCTTGACAGCCGAGACCAAGGACCCTACGTTTCGGAGCGAGGACCGTCGATGCAGATCGAAATGACGATCAAGGGGCTGATGGTGGATCCGATCACCAATATGCCGATCATCATCCTGCGGGACAAGGACGGGCAGCGCGTCCTGCCGATCTGGGTGGGGGTGTTCGAGGCCAATGCGATCGCACTCCAGATCGAGAACGTCGCCACGCCGCGGCCGATGACGCATGACCTCCTCAGGAACGTCATCTCCGACCTCAAGGCGGACATTCAGAAGATCGTGGTCTCTGACCTCAAGGAGAACACCTTCTACGCGCTCATCCATCTGCTGGCGAACGGTGAACCGCTGGCCATCGACGCGCGGCCGAGCGACGCCATCGCGCTAGCCCTTCGGGCTAAAGCTCCGATTTTCGTCGAGGACCGGGTCATCGACCATGCCAAGACGGTCGACTTCACCCCCGAAAAAGGGGACTCCGAGCGGCTGCAGAAATGGCTGGAGAGCCTGGATCCGGAGGAGCTCGGCAAATACAAGATGTAACAAGACTTACGGCTGAGCTCTACCGTTATCCTGTATCCTTTCGTTG
This sequence comes from Vicinamibacterales bacterium, assembly GCA_036258055.1. Classification (GTDB taxonomy): domain Bacteria; phylum Acidobacteriota; class Vicinamibacteria; order Vicinamibacterales; family 2-12-FULL-66-21; genus DATAEK01. The sequence continues at coordinate 26,403 of DATAEK010000232.1, read as the reverse complement.
ACACTTCGCCGCCTCCTCCCTACAATGGGCGGCAAGTTTTGCCCGTGCGCTACTCCCACCTCAGTCGAGTCGGATGATCGTCGCTATCGCCAACCAGAAAGGCGGCGTGGGGAAGACCACGACCGCGATCAATCTGGCGGCGGCCCTGTCGCTTCGCGGCAAGCCGACGCTGCTCATCGACCTCGACCCGCAGGCGAACAGTTCGATGTCGTATCTGGACGTGACCCAGATCACGCGGAGCGTCTACGACGCCATCGCCGAACCAAACTGCGGGTTTGCGGATGTGATCCAGCCGTCCACCCAACAGCCGAACCTCTTCATCGCGCCGTCGCGCATCGCGCTGGCGAAGATGGAGGCCAAGCTGGTCGGGGAGCTCGACGCGCATTTCCGGCTCAAGGATCGGCTGGAGCCGATCCGCGAGCAGTATCCGAACATCGTCATCGACTGCCCGCCGACGCTCGGGCTGTTGACCGTCAACGCGCTCGTCGCCGCGAGCCATCTGCTGATCCCGATTCAGTCGTCGTACTTCGCCCTGGAGGGCACGGACGATTTGCTCGAGACCATCGAGAAGGTGAGAGCGCGGGCGAATCCCACCTTGCGCATCCTCGGCGTCGTCATCACGATGCACGACAAGCGAACCGCGCTGGCCCGGGACATCCGGACGCAGATCGACAAGGTGTTCGGGAGCAAGGTGTTCAAGACCGTCATCACCAAGAGCGTCCGGCTCGAGGAGTCCCCGGCCTACAAGGAATCGATTTTCACGTTCGCGCCGGAATCGAGTGGCGCGGCGGAGTACTACCGGCTGTGCGAGGAGGTCATGGACCGTGCCTAAACGAGGATTACCGACAACGGTACGGATGCGTCACGATGAGCACTATGTCGAGGCGTTGAGCAGCTCGGCGGGCTCGCCGATTGGCCGGCTCGTCCCGATCGACCTGATCGACCCCAACCCCAATCAGCCACGGCAGGTCATGGGGGACCTGTCCGAGCTCATGGCCTCGATTGCCGAGAAAGGCATCATCGAGCCGATCGTCGCGCGGCAGCGCGGGACCCGCTTTCAGATCGTGGCTGGCGAGCGCCGCTATCAGGCTGCCGTCCAGGTCGGCCTGCGCGAGATCCCCGTCGTCATCCGCGAGGTCGACGACACGGAGATCATCGAGATTGCGCTGGTCGAGAATCTGCAGCGCAAGGATCTGACAGCGTTCGAAGAAGCCGAGGCGCTGCACGGCCTCGCGACACGGTGCAACTACACGCATGAGGACATGGCGCGGCGGTTGGGGAAGTCGCGGTCGTCGATTACCGAGTCGCTGTCGCTGAATGGCATGCCGGAAGAGGTCAAAAACCTTTGTCGGCTGGCCGACATTCACTCCAAGTCACTGCTTTTACAGGTAGTTAGGCAGGGCGACCCGCAGAAAATGGTCGCCCTGGTCGAGAAAATCGCCCGCGACGGCGGCGCCACTCGCGAGGAAGTCCGAAAAGAGACCGCCAAACCCAAAGCCGGGCGTCCCAAATCCTACGTCTTCAGCTACCGGGCACCCACCAAGGCGTTCAAGCTGCAACTCCGCTTCACGAAGTCACGCGTCGACCGCGATGAGGTCATCGCAGCGCTCGAGGCGATCATCAAGGAGCTGAAGGAAAGCTAGACCCGCGGCTCGAGTTGCCTGAGCCTGCCGCAACACTGTCGGCGGTCGCATCGCTCGCGCCACTGGGCTTATAGCTGACGCGGCGGCAAAAAGCCCGCACCGCAGGCGCACTGGCCCTCAGCGCCGGCGCGTCCAAGCCTCATCAGCAATCACGTAGTCCAGGAGCCGTCGCGGCCAAGGCGAACAAGGGGTTGGCCGACAGCAACGGGGCCACGTGAATCCAAAGCGAGTTTCAGATCGGCGCGCAGCGTCGCCGGAAGAAGCGCTCGCGACGATCAACCGAGTTTTGGCAGGGAGCGGCGAGTCCCGCTGCGAGTCGCAAGAGTGGGGCCCGCACGACACCCAAGGAAGGGCCGACTCGAAAACCCCTCAAGCCAAAAGCCCTCGCCAACCCTTCCCAATCCAGCCGCCTTAGTTAACATAACGCTCATTATCAGACCCTGGGCAAAAGCCCTGAAAACACCCCCTGTGGAAGGATTGTGGAACTGATTCCGGCGGATCGTGGCAGTGACGTGCGGCCCGCACCGGCCGCCAGATATCGCGTGCTATCCTGAGCCAACGTCGATGCTTCGGACGCTCGATCGCTACGTCATTCGGGAAATCATCCCGCCGTTCCTGCTGTCGCTCCTGATCTTCACGTTCCTGCTGGTGCTGCCGCCGATCATGCAGCACCTCGAGAACCTGCTGGCGAAGGGTGTGGACTGGGTCACGGCCGCCCGGATCGTCTGGACGGTCGTGCCTCAGGCCCTCGGGCTGACCATCCCGATGGCGCTGCTGGTCGGACTGCTGATTGGGCTGGGGCGGCTTTCCGCCGACCGGGAATCCGTCGCGCTCCTGGCCTGCGGCGTGAGCGCCTATCGCCTGCTGCGTCCGGTCGGGGTCGTCGCCGCGGCCGCCACAGGGGCCACGCTGTATGTGATGCTGGTTGCCATCCCGGACGCGAACCAGACCTTCCGGGAGATCACCTTCGACGTGATCACGAAACGGGTCGAGAGCGACATTCACCCACGGGTGTTCTTCGAGGATTTCCCCGGCTGGGTGCTGTACGCCCGCGACGAGCCCGAGCCCGGCACCCCTGGATGGAAAGACCTGCTGGTTTCGGACACCACCAAGCCCGAAACGACGACGATCTACATGGCCCGGCGGGGCCGGCTGGATATCGATCGCGCGAAGCGTGAGGTCAAGCTGGTTCTGACGAACTCGGTCAAGTACCAGTCCCTGAAGCCCGAAGAGGCCGACGTTTCACGGGTGCCCGGTGATTTGATCCTCTCGCTCAACCCGGACGCGGTGTTTCCGAACGTGAACCTGCAGAAGGGACCCAACGAAAAGACCATCCCCGAGCTCCGCGCCGACATCCAGATGAAGATTCAGAACCGCATATCTCCGCATCCCGAGATCATCGCGCTCGAGCAGAAGTTCTCGATTCCGGTGACCTGCGTCGTGTTCGCGCTGATCGGGCTGGCCCTCGGACTCACGGTCGCCCGGGAAGGCAAACTTGCAGGGTTCGTAGTGGGGATTGCGGTGATCTTCGCCTACTACATCCTGATGCAGCTGGCGGAGTCGGTCACGAAGGGCTACTACACGGATCGCGCGGCCGTCGAAAAAGGCGGCTTGTACCTCGCCGCCCACCTGGCCCGCTGGGTCCCCGATATCGTCTTTGGGCTGTTCGGCATCGCCGCCCTCATCTGGCGCGCGCGCTACACCGAAGGTCGGCTGCCCTTCCGCATTCCGCTGAGACTTCCCTTTTTCCTGTCGCGCTGGAGGAAAGAAGACCCTCCTCCAGGTACGGCTTCGCACACCTCGTCGTCTGGAAACACGCCGGCCCGGCGTCAGCGTCCCGTCGTCGTGGTCCGGTTTCCGCGAATCTGGCTGCCCGGGCCCGGGCTCCTGGATCGGTACATCGCGCGCATCTACGGGCGCGTGTCGATGCTGTCCTTCCTGGCGCTGCTCGGCCTCTTCTACATTTCCACGTTCATTGACCGCTCGGACAAAATGCTCAAGGGGCAGGCCACCACGGGCGACGTGCTGATGCTGCTCTTCTACCAGACCCCGCAGTACATCTACTACGTGATCCCGATTGCCACTCTGCTGAGCGTGCTCGTGACGTTCGGGCTGCTGTCCCGAAGCAGCGAGCTCACCGTGATGAAGGCGTGCGGTGTGAGCCTCTATCGATCGGCCGTCGCCGTCGTCCTGTTGTCATTGGTCTTCAGCGGCATTCTCTTCTCGCTCGAACAGCAGCTCCTCGCCCATGCCAACCGGCGGGCGGAGGCGCTCGACGCAAAGATTCGGGGACGGCCACCGCGCCTGTACGACACGTTGAATCGCCGCTGGGTCGTGGGGAAGGAAGGCGAGATTTACCACTACACCTACTTCGATCCGGAGCGCGACGAGATGCGGGGCCTCGTCGTCTACCGCCCTCACACGGCCTCGTGGACGCTCGAGAGCACGACCTACGCGGAGCGCGCCGCCTACAAGGACGGCTGGCGGTCGGTGAGCGGCTGGACCCGGAACTTCCGCGCGCAGCCGCCGACGTGGACCCCGCTCGTCGACCAGCCGCTCGGCGCCCTCGAACCACCGGACTACTTCAAGACCGAGCAGCCGCTCGCGGAGATGATGACGGTGCCGCAGCTCCAGCGGTACGTGCAGGAGCTCGCCGCCAGTGGGGTCAACGTCGTCCCGCTCGCCGTGGACCTGCAGAAGAAACTCGCGTTCCCGTTCGTGACGTTCGTGATGACGCTGCTGGCCGTGCCGTTCGGGGTCAGCACCGGCAGGCGAGGCACCCTCTACGGCATCGGCCTCGGCATCACCATCGCGCTGTCGTACTGGATCGTGATCAGCGCTTTCGTCGCGATCGGCAAGGGCGGCCTGCTCCAGCCGATTCTCGCCGGCTGGGCGCCCAACATCCTGGTCGTCGGAATCGCCTCGTATCTCTTCCTCCGCGTGCGAACCTGAGAGGAATCAGAGGTCCTTCCCCACTCTCGGCGCAATCTCCCTGAGCGCGGCGATGAGATCGCTGGCCAGGAGTCCGTGACGGTAGCCCTCGCGCAGCATCCGCTCGGCGATCTGCCGCGCGATCGTCGACTGCCGTGTCGAGGACTCTTTCGGTCTCGACGAGATGAACGTGCCGAGACCGCGACGCACGTGCACGAGGCCCTCGGCTTCGAGGGTCCGATACGCGTGCTGCACCGTATTCGTGTTGACCTTCAGCCGCTGGGCAAGCTGACGTGCGGCAGGCAGAGGCTCGCCCGGTTTCAGGACGCCGACGACGATGCAGCGTTGAATCTCGTCGGCGATCTGACGGAACACCGGACGGGGATCGCGGGAGTCGACGTCGAAGGCGAGCACGCCAGAACACTAGCACACTAGTCAACTAGATGACTAGTGCACTAGTGCCCAGCTGAACCGGCTGGACGGACGCGAGCGAACGAGACACCAGAGACCTCGATGTCCCCCGCTGCCCCGGGCAGATGGTTCGTGAGGTCCGCCACGATCAAAAGCGACGAAGACTCCCGGAGGTCGAACCGGGCCTGATCGCGCTCGGCCGATCTGAACATCGGAAGCCCGATCGCAATCTCCCGAACGTCGGGCGAGACGAAGGCGGAGGCGATCAGCCGCGCCCCGCCGCGAGAAGCGGACCTGAGCTGCACCATGACGCGATCGGGATTCGACGAGCGCAATCGCAACAGGACGGCGTTGGCGTCGGGCGGAACGCCGGTCAGATCGGCGGCCATCGCGACGTACTGACTCGTTTCCTCGCCTGCCTTGAGCCGGTACTCGAGCGTCGCTTCGGCCGTCCTCTTTGTGACAGATCCGCTCGACGCGGCGTCTTTCTCGATCCTCCAGTCGAGTGCGTCCAACGTCACGAGCCGCACCGGCTCAGGCGCCGGTTGCTCCAAGGGCTCGGCAGCGGACAGATAGATTGGATTGCTGACGATCCACGGGACCGGCGGCGAACCCGGCGCACCGGGTACGTGGACTTCGATCCGGTATGCCCCGTTTTCAGCGGCCGTCGCGGTGAGCGCGCGATTGGCAGCGCGTGCGACCTCGACGCCGTTCCTGAACAACAGGATCTCGGCGCCCTCGGGCAGCGAGGGTTGAGCGCTGAATGTCACGGCCCCCCCACCGGCCGGAATCGACTGCCCCATCACCACCGTGGTGGGGCCGCGTTGGGCGTGGAAATCCAGCAGCGCGGGAAACGCGACCGCGTCAATTGCGGTGAACAGGCTGCCGCCGCGGATTGCGTCGATCAGCCGCCGGGCGTCGGTGACGGCTTCTCCAGTCGCGGCAGAGGGGAGAATCGCCCGCAGCGCGAACGAGCGAAACGCTGCCTCGTACGAGGGAACACCCTTGACGCTCGGGGTGCTGCCCTCCTGCCGTCCAGCGATCCATCCGTGCGCGTCATGACCCGCCAGGCCGACCACGCGGCGGTGAGCCGTCAGCGCATCCCAGCGCCCGATCGTGGTCGACGGACGATCGAACAGGGACGCGAGCGCAGGACCCGGACGCACGAAGTACGCGAGGAACGTCCGGGCGAGGCGAAACCTGGATTCGTCGCGCCACTCGCTGTCGACGTTGAGCCACTCGAGGCCGTCAACCGGGACTGACCAGTCTGACCACGCTAGTGCCGCTTTCAACGAATCCGGATGCGCGGCGATGCCGAAGCCGCCAAACCGCCGCACGTCTTCTGCGACCGCTGCAGCTTCCCCGCCGAGGCGATAGGGTGTGGCTGCCAGATCGACCGCCACGTAGTGGCCGCCGTTCGTGCTGATCTCGACGCCGTCGAGGCACAGCACGCCATCGATGTAGGTGGGGGGATCCGGCGCCCGGGTTCCATCGCCGTGCTCGGTGAAGACGACGAAGCGCAGACCCGCTCTCGCCGCGGCAGCGGCGATGGAACCCTTCGAGTCCGCCCCATCAGAACGCGAGCTGTGAACGTGGAACGCGCCCGGCCAGGTTCGCTGCGCGAGCGCGGGATCGATAGTGCCGCGGCTCACCGCCGGAGCGGGAGGCAGCGTCACCAGCACAAAAACGACGACGGCGGCCAGAATGGCCGCCGTCAGGATGAGGAGTCTGCGCATCGCCGCGAAGTGCGCGCGGGCAACGGGGCGTCAGCGCCGCCAGTCTACGCGCCCGCGTCGGCGCGCAGGGCGTTGGCCTTGTCGGTCCGCTCCCAGGTGAACTCCGGCTCGGTACGGCCGAAGTGACCGAACGCCGCCGTCTTGCGGTAGATCGGCCGCCGCAGATCGAGCATTTCGATGATGCCCCGGGGCGTGAGCTTGAAGTTGCCGCGGACGATCTCGCCGATCTTGTCGTCGGAGATCTGGCCGGTGCCGAAGGTGTCGATGAGTACGGAGACGGGCTCGGCGACGCCGATGGCGTACGCGAGCTGCACCAGACAGCGCTCGGCCAGGCCGGCGGCGACCACGCTCTTCGCGATGTAGCGGGCCATGTAGCACGCCGACCGATCGACCTTCGTCGGGTCCTTGCCCGAGAACGCCCCGCCGCCGTGCGGCGCAGCGCCGCCATAGGTGTCGACGATGATCTTGCGCCCGGTGACACCGGCGTCGCCGTGCGGACCACCGACCACAAACCGACCGGTCGGGTTGATGAGCACCCGTGTGCTCTTGTCCATCATGCTGCCGGGAATGACGCGATTGACGATCTTGTCGGTGATGTCTTCGCGCAGCGTTTCGTTGGCAACCGTCGAGCTGTGCTGGGTGGACACGACAACGGTGTCGATGCGGACGGGGCGGCCGTTGTCGTATTCCACCGTCACCTGAGATTTGCCGTCGGGCCTGAGGTAATCGAGGACGCCGTCACGCCGTGCGCACGAAAGACCCTTGACGAGCTTGTGCGCCAGCATGATCGGCAACGGCATCAGCTCGTCAGTCTCGGTGCAGGCGTAACCGAACATCAGTCCCTGATCCCCCGCGCCCCCTGGATCCACGCCCATCGCGATGTCAGGAGACTGCTCGTGAATCGATGACAGCACCGCGCAGGTCTCTGAGTCGAAACCGAACTTGGCGCGGGTGTAGCCGACTTCTTTGATCGTGTCGCGGACGATCTTCGGAAAGTCGACGTAGCAGCTGGTCGTGATTTCTCCCGCGATGATCGCCAGACCGGTGGTGACCAGCGTTTCGCAGGCGACGCGGCCGACGGGGTCCTGCGCGAGGATCGCGTCGAGGATGGAATCGGAGATTTGATCGGCGATCTTGTCGGGATGCCCTTCGGTGACGGACTCAGATGTAAACAGGTAACGCCCGCTACGGCTCATGTCGTTGGAACTCCTCGAATTGTCGGAAAACTGCCCGATCGCTCGAGCCGGGACGCTGCCCCCGGGTGAGCGGGACCAGACCTCCCCAAACCGATCCACTTTAGCAGAGTCACAATCGAGGCAGCAACCAGCGGGAGGCAGGCCGGCGCACGCGCGCCGGCCTCGGTCGAAGGACCAACGACAAGGCGGATGGCACGGAGTGAAGCGATCAGCTGCCCGTCTTTTCGAGCGGCATCACCTCGACCTTGGGTTCAGCCGGCGGCTCCGTGGCAGGCGTCGCGATCTTCTCCACTTCGATCGAGCACTCGGCCAGCACCGCCGACAACGCACCAATCGCGGCGGCGACCGGGGCGATGACCGTGCCGACGACCCCGACCGTCAACGGGAACTCGGCGACGATCCGCCCCTGGTGCTTCACCAGCACACGGCGCACGTTTCCTTCGTCGATGAGCCGTCTGATCTGCGCCAGGATCTGTTCGGTCGTGCCTTCGATCTTTTCACGCCAGGTCCGTTCCATCGTTCCTCCGAAGCCATTACGAGGTTCTAGGGTTCTAAGGTTCTGTTCTCGGTTCACCGAGGGCCCATCACATCTATTTGACGTTCCGGCGTCGCGGGAGTTCGATGATGAGCTCGGTGCCGGCCACCGGAGCGTCACTTCCGCGGATGAAACTGATCGTACACCGCCCGAAGGCGCGCTTCGAGCACGTGGGTGTAGATCTGGGTCGTGGACAAATCCGCGTGACCCAGCATGAGTTGGATGGCTCTGAGATCCGCGCCTCGTTCGAGCAGATGCGTCGCGAAGGAGTGTCTGAGCATGTGCGGACTGAGCCTCTGCGAGATGCCGGCCTTGAGCCCGTATTCCTTGAGGACCTTCCAGAACCCGACGCGCGAGAGCGGTCCTCCGTCGCGCGCGTTGACGAAGAGCCACGGCGTCGCACCGCCGGCGAGCGTGCCCCGTCCCTCCCGCATGTAGCGCCGTACCCAGTCCGCGGCCTCGTGTCCGAGCGGCACGATGCGCTGCTTGTCACCCTTTCCGGTACACGTCAGATAGCCTTCTTCGAGATGCAGATCGGCCGGCTTCAGCGCCACGAGCTCGGACACGCGCATGCCCGTTGCGTACAGCACCTCGATGAGCGCCTTGTCTCTCAGCCCACGCGGTGTCGAGGGATCCGGCCGCGCAAGCAGTCGATCGACGTCCTCGAGGCTGAGGAACTTCGGCAGCGTCGCCCAGGCACGCGGCGCGCGGAGATCGTCGGCGGGGCTTGTATCGGCTTTCCGCTCGAGCGCGACGAAGCGGTAAAAGCCCCGAACACAGGCCACGGTCCGCGCGACGGAACGGGGCGACAGCCCCGACGTCATCAGGCTTCGCACGAAGGCTTCGAGATCGCGGCGCTCGAGCGTTTCCACGCCGACACCCCGCTTCTCCGCGAAGGCGGCCAGCGCCGCGAGATCGCGCGCGTAGCTCTCGACGGTGTTCGTCGCGACCCGGCGGACGTCGCGCAGGTAGCTCACGTAGGTGTCGATCACTTGTCGCCCTGCCTGCGGCGGAGCGTCCACTCTGCGCAGAGCAGCGACACGAACGCCACCATCCACCACGGCGAACGCATGACGTGGAATTGCGTAACGGTCCTGGCCTTCGGCAGACTGGCGAGATACGACTCGAGCGGCTGGAGATTGTCGACGCTCGTGGTGACGCCGCCAGTCGCCTGCGCGACGAGCCTCAGGCCTTCGTCGTCGCGCTCCACGAGCATTCGGGCGTTGTCCCGGATCACGAGCGGCGCGTCGGCGGTTACGCGGCCGTCGAGTGATGCGCGAATGTCGTATTGGCCCTGAGTCCCGGCTTCGAACCGGCCTTCAAGGACCCCGGCTTCAGCCGTCGGCCAGAGGCGCACCCCGGTTGCGGATCCGTCGCCAGCGATGACGGTCGCGGCGATGGGCGGAACCTCACTGCGATCGGCGTGCTGTCCGATCTCGGTTCGGCGGACTTCGGCTCGGACGGTGATCGACGTCCCCGGCGTCGCGATGCCAGGGTGAACCGACAACTCGAGGCGGCGCGGCGCTGCGACCGCGGCAACCGCTGCGAGATGCCGCCAGAATCCCGAGTACGCGTCATCGTCTGAATCGCGAAAACGCCAGGCATCCAGCGCGCCTGAGAAGATGATCCGGCCCCGCCCGGCGGGAGTGGACACGATCACCGGGCGGCTCGAGGATCCCTGATCAACCGCCACCAGCACCGTCGCCGTATCGCTGGTTCTCGGCAGCGCGAACTCGGAAGCTTGCACCGGCGCGCCTGCCGGCACCTCGAGATTGACGGGCTTGTCGAGCAGCATCTCGGTGAAGCCTGAGGCTCCAACGAGGGCGAGGTAGGGGCCCGCCGGCCGGCGATCAGGCAGCAGCAGCACGGCGCCGCCGCGTTCGCGCGCAAACGCGGAGAGCGCCTCCGACTCGCTCGCTGTCAGTTCTTCGGGGGCGCCGACGACGACGAGATCGAATGGTTCGAGCCCCGAAGCGGTGAGAACCGCCGGTGGACTGCCCGCTCGAACTTCGAGCCCTTTTGAGGCTTTCACGATCGTCGACACCTCGAACGTTGGATCCGCTTCCAGGACTCGCCGGACGAACGCCGACCCCCATGACGGACGGGGATCGTACGCGGCAACCTTGAGCACACGCGATTCGGCGACTGCGCGCAGGTCCACGCCGTTATCGCCGAGGGTGGTCTCGGATCCGCCTGGTTTCGACCACACTCTGAAAATGCTGACCCCGGCTTCGGCCAACGGAACGCTGAACGTCGCCGCGAACTGTTCACTGGCCTGGCTCCACGTGTGACTAACGCTGCCCAGCTGTATCCCGTTCTGCTCGAGCACGACGTCCCCCGTCGTGCCGGCGACGCCGGTGCCTTCGACTACGACCTTCACGGTCGCTGTCCATCCGGGAAGAACCGGCTGCGGATCCGACGCGCTGACGATGCGGATATTCGGCCCCGACGAGGACACGATGCCGACGGTTGAGATCGGCAGGTTGTCAGGCAGCGAATCGGCGTCCGGTCGACCGCCAATCAGAACGAGCGCGGCCGGCTGTTCGACCGGGTCCAGATTCACCGAGGTCTTCAACGCCGAGCTGAGTCGATCGCGGACACTCCGAACCTGAGTATCGCTCGTGCCTCGCATCGCACGAACGGCGACCGGCACAGGCGCCGATCCCCTCACGGGTACGATCGGGTCGATGACCGCCGCACCGGCAGTTAGAAACGCCGCGGTTCTCAACAGAGCGCGGATCGTCATCTCCGTCGCACCTCGTCCGCCCAGGCGCTGTGCAGCGCACTCGGCATCTCTTGATCGCGCGAAACGGCGGATTTCCGCACCATCTCAACCAGTGCCATCACGAGTCCATACCCCGAGTCGCGACCACCCGACACCTCAAAGCTGGGCCGATCGCGCTGGTTCACGATCATCCTTGCGATGTTCTGCCACTGCGGAGATGCAGGGTCGACCGCGAGCGCCTCCTCGGCAAGACCGTTGAAGACCGCCGGCGATACCTGGCCACGCTCGTCAATCGTCCGCGCCAACGCGAGGAGACGTGAAAGGAAGCGTCGCGCTTCGCGCGTCGTACGGTCGACCTCGACACGGTCGACATCGCGCCGCCAGCCCGATGCCTCCTTGAGGTCGCCCGAAAGCCGACGCGACGGATCGACCCGGCTGCGCACGGGAAGCGTCCGAAGGAAGTATCGGTTCCTGCCGAACGCCCGCTGCAGCGCATCGACTGCTGATTTCGCCGGTGGCAACGCTTTTCCGCTGTCCACGGCGACGAGCGCCTGCTCGGCATGTGACATGTACTGAATCGCCGTGTTGATCTCCCGTCTCGCGCTGTTCTCGAGTCGTCCCTCCTGAATTTCGTGCGACTGCTCCGCTTCCTGTTCCTCGTCTTCGACCTGACCGCCCATCAGGAACACGAAGTTCGCGCGTACGGCGCGCTGTTCCGCGGCAATCAGCGCCGTCTGCTGCTGCACCGCGTCGCGCGCCATCGCCGCCTCGCGGGCGCGCAGACGCTGGATCTTCAGCACGATCATCTGCTGGCTGAGCGCGTAGCGAACGCGATCCGGCGGGAGATCGAAGCCCTCGAGCGCGACCTGACCCGGACCTGCGACCTCGATGAAAAAGCTGTCGGACGAGGACACGCCGCCACCACCCGGACGGCGATCGCGAGCGACGACGCGATAGACGAGCGCGTCGCCTGGCTGCAGGCCCAGAGGGCCGAGGGCGATCGCTCCCTTCCCCTTCCAGGACTGATTGCTTTCTCGCGTCACGTCGAGCGGGAGCGTACCCTCTACGAACTGGAATTGCTCCCCGGAGCCCGAGACCTTGGTGTAACGCAGGTCGAGAGACTGCAAACCGAAGTCATCCGTCGCCGAAGCAGCCAGCGGGATGGTGGCCTTGCCGTCTGGCATTAGCAGGTCCTTCCCGGGATTCTCGATGCGTATCGTGGGCGCGCGATCGGATGTCACGGAAACTGGAACGAGACGAAGGGCCCCTTTCACGCTGGCGGATTCGAATGCGAGGTATCCGCTTTCCTCGAGTTTGACGTCGGCGACCGACGTTTCGCCTCGTGTCGACACGGCAAGAGGAGCCGAGCCGAATCTGATCGTGAACGGCCGGGCCTCGCCGTCAGCTTCCAAGTGGATGAGACTGCCCTCGACGGCATCGATCCGATCGGGATCGACAAGAGTTCGCGCCGCAACGTTCGTGTACGCGGGCGGCGAGACCGTTGCGGCAATTTTGAGTTGAGGTCTAGCGAATCCGGCGCCAGTGCCCGATGTCGATCCTGCGGTCTGACGGAGTGTCGCCGTGGGTTTGAACGTCATGAAAACCACGAGGCCCAGAGCGGCGAGAACCGTCACAAAGAGCAGGGTGACCTTCTGAAGGGGCACGAGCGTCGCCAGATCAGGATCACGCAGGATCCGGGCAGCGTCGGCCACTACCCGCGCGCGAATCCACGGCCGTGCGCGCTCGGGGTGGTCCATGAGCTCATGGGCTGTCACCACGACGTTCCGGCTCTCCGGAGTCACCCGCTCGACGTGGGCTGCCGCCGCGCCAAGCGTCCAGAAATTGCGGCGGTAGTACAACGCGCTGATCCATGCGGCAATCGCCAGCGCGATCGTTGCCACCAGGGACCACGGTAAGGGAACGCGGGCGACGCTCAGAAGCGCGAGAAGGACCGCGGCGCCAGCGGTGACGGCTGCACCGACACGGAGAGCCGCGCCGAGATGGATGCGGTGCGCGATCCGTTGCAGCGCGCGATCGAGCACGACGTCGGAGAGCGCATCTGCATCAGGCGGCAATGCGAACCTCTTTCTCTCGAGGCGCCGCGCGACGAAGGATGGGTTCGAGCGCCAGCAACAACAGCGCCGCAAGCCAGAACCACCGCGCGTCGGAGTCTTCGACGCGGCGCCAGTTCTCCTGCTCCACCGGCGCGGGAGCTCGACTCCATGCGGTCAGGTCGCTGGTCTCGATGCCGGCAATCTCCTGCTCGGGTTGAGTCGTATCTCCGTGCCGGGCGGTCAACACCGCACTCAGCGCAGCAGCGGCGATGAAACTACCTGCCGAGGCCGCGACGTGCAGCAGGAGCTCGTCACCGTTCTCGGCCGCCGAGATGAGCGCACGCCCTGCCTTGTCGGCCGCAACCGTCGTCCAGGCTTCCGATCCGGTGAAGGTCGTCGCGCTGGCCTCACGCGCGGCGGATTCCAACGACACATCCCCGCGGAGTCGCAGGATCGTTTGAAGCATCCAGCGCGGTCGTATCGTCCTTACCGGCGGAAGTTCCGTGGGCGAATCAGAAAACATCAGCGCAACCGGCTGTGTGGCGGACGGCGCGGGGGCGCCTGACTTCGCGACGACGCGTAGAGCTGGCATCACGAGACGCTCGACCTGCTCACCTCCCACGATTCTGAGGCCGGGCTGCAGCGATCCTGATCGACTCGCTCCTTCGTCCGATACCGAGACGCCCGTTGCGGACGGGGTGATTGCAATTTCCTGACGCCGGGCTGAGACTTCGGGCGCGGAGAACAACTCGAGACCTGTTACGGTCTTTGCGCTTTCCGCGTCGCCTACCCGAACAAAACGCAGACCGACCGTCTTAGGTACCGCTGCCACGTCCGCACGCGTCAACGATCCGCGCTGGAAGTCGGAGATCACGACGATCTCGCGACGCGCCGGCGGCGCGGCTTCAGCCCAGGCGAGTGCGCGACGCAGTCCGCTGCGCAGGTCAGGATCGTCCAGAAGGACGGTGTAGGTCGCGCCTCTTTTCTCGGCGTCGCTGGCCTCTGACGCGGCAGCGGTAGGTGTTCCCGACCCCGCTCGTCCACGATCCATGCTGTCGCTCGAATCGACCACGATTGCGCGCGCAATCCGGTCGTTCCACTTCTCCAGCCGTGACGGGGTGAGGACGACAGGATGCGCGACGGCGACGACTGAGGTTGCGACCACCGCGATTCGAAGCGCGAGCAGCAGGAGGTCCGAGGGCCATCGCATCCGAACTGCCGCGGTCTGGGCAGCTCTCACGAACCGCAGGCTCGGAAACGTGATGCGCTCGGCGCGATGCGTTCTGAGCAGGTGAATGACGATCGGGACGGCGACGAGTGCAAGCCCAGCGAGCGCGGCGGGATTCAGCCAGCGGATCACCGCGCGGCGCTCCCCACGCGCTTCAGCAGATAGCCACGGAGCGCCGAATCGAGGGGCTCCGACGTCGTGACGCGCGTGTAGTCAATTCCTTGCGCGGTGCAGAGGCCACGCCAACGCTCCAGAAACGCGGCGAACGCCGCGCCATAGCCCGCCGCGATGGAGCCATTCGTCAACATCCGTCGACCTGACTCGAGATCCTCGAGCTCGACGTCTTTTCTGAACGGAAACTCCATTTCGTCCACCGTCAGCACATGAAAGACCGCGACTTCGTGGCCGATGCGCACGGCACGCCGCAGCTCGCTCGCAACCTCTTCACCGTCGTCGTAGAGATCCGACAGCAGGATGAGCACACCGCGTCGTTTCAGGAAATCGATCGCGCGACCGACTGCGGCGGCGCTCGACGTGCCGCCCGATGCCTCGAGCTTCGAGAGCGCAATGAGCACCCGCCGCAGGTGCAGACGTCCCGTACGGCTCGGAAGGTAGTCGCGCAACGCAGCATCGTAGGTGACCAGTCCGACGGCATCCCCTTGGCCCGCGATCAAGTACGACAGCGCTGCTGCGAGGAGCCGGGCGTACTCCAGCTTCGTGACGGCTCCTCTCCCGCGGAAGGCCATCGACGCGCTGGCGTCGACCACCACCTGCGCCTGCATGTTGGTGGTCTCGCGGTACTGTTTCGTGTAGATCCGATCGGTCCTCGCAAACAGCTTCCAGTCGACGTACTTCAGATCGTCCCCTGGCCGATAGTGACGATACTGGCTGAACTCGGCGCTGTATCCATGAAACGGGCTGCGGTGCAGACCCGAAATCGTGCCGTCGACCGTGACGCGCGCAACCATCTCCAAATCGGCGAATGCGGTCAGCAGCGCGGGGTCGAGCATGGACCTCGTGGAAGATGTGTGGCGCGAAGTGCGCCTCGACGGTTACGGGCGGATCAACTCGAGCAGTCGGCTGACCAGCGTGTCGGCGTCCACGCCATCCGCCTCCGCCTGAAAGTTCAGCAGGATGCGATGCCGAAGCACCGGCAGCGTCACCGCGCGAATGTCCTCGTGGGCAACGACGCTCCGATTCTCGAGCAGGGCGTGCGCCTTGGCGCCCAGGAGCAAGGCTTGTCCGGCACGGGGACCTGCACCCCATCGAACCCAGGTCTTCACGAAATCTGGCGGCGTCTCCGTACCGGCTGACGGCCGCGTCGCCCGAACGAGGCGGGTCGCGTAGTCGACGACGTTCTCGGCCGCGGGTACTTCGCGCACGACGGCGTGCAACCGCTCGATCTCGTCACCGCTCGCCACGACGGCGATCTCGGGATCCGCCGTTCCCGTCGTCTGCTGCAGGATCCTCCGCTCTTCGTCGGCCGACGGGTAGTCGATCACCACGTTGAACATAAAGCGATCGAGCTGCGCTTCGGGCAGCGGATAGGTCCCCTCCTGCTCGATCGGGTTCTGTGTCGCGAGCACGAAGAGGGGCCGATCGAGCTCGAACCGAACGCCACTGACGGTGACCTGATACTCCTGCATCGCCTCCAGCAGCGCGGCCTGGGTCTTCGGTGGTGTGCGGTTGATCTCGTCCGCCAGGAGGATGTTCGCGAAGATCGGACCGCGAATGAACCGGATCACCCGCTTGCCGGTGGCGCGATCCTCTTCGATGACCTCGGCGCCCAGGATGTCCGACGGCATCAGATCAGGGGTGAACTGGATGCGATTGAATTTGAGATCGACCGCTTCCGCGAGCTTCTTGATGAGCAGTGTTTTTGCCAGTCCCGGCACGCCTCGCAACAGACAGTGACCGCCGGCGAGGAACGCGATCAGAATCTCCCGGACCACACGCTGCTGACCGACGATGACCTTGGCAAGCTCGCGTTCCAGCCGCGCCGCGAGCTCGGCCACGCGCTCGAGCGGGATAGGAGGTTGCTGTCGTTCTGTCAGCTGCAGACTGCGATCCGCCATGCGTGGTTTCGAGTCTACTACGACCGGTCGGCCCCTCCCGCTTCAGGGACAGGACTCCTCCCTGTCAGGACGGATGCCCGCCAGCAGTGTCGGCCCTGACGTGGTGGGCATCAGGGAAGCCCTGAGACACGATGCCATTCGATGTCGATCGTCGTTTGACACCATCCCGGGCGAGGAGTAGCGTATGCGGTCGCCCCGCGCGGTTTGGGGCCTCACGGACGATCGCATGCCCACCCATTCGAAGTGGCAGTCGCTGCCGACAGAAGCCATCAACCCCGTCAGTCTCGCCGTCGACAAGACACCGATTCGCGACATCGTCGAAATGGTGATCAACGAAGACCGCAAGGTGCTGGCGGCGGTACATAAAGAGAAGGAGCGCATCGCGCACGGCGTCGAGATCGTCGCGCAGGCGCTGCACAAAGGCGGACGCGTGATTTTCGTCGGCGCCGGTACGAGCGGACGTCTTGGCGTCGTCGAAGCGGCCGAAATGCCGCCGACGTTCGGGACGTCGCCGAACACCGTGCAGGCGATCATGGCGGGCGGCCAGGAAGCTGTCTTCCGGGCGAAGGAAGGCGTCGAGGACAACTACGAGGAAGGCGCACGCAGCCTCGCCCGCTTACGTCTCGGCCGTAAGGACGTCGTCGTCGGCGTGTCAGCGAGCGGCATGACGCCGTTCGTCCGCGGCGCGCTGACGCGGGCCCGCAAAGCCGGCGCAAAGATCATCTTCGTCACCTGCTGGCCGGGATCAGAGCTGCAGACGTTCGTGGACGTCCAGATCGCGCCGGCGGTCGGGCCCGAAGTCATCGCCGGCTCGACTCGGCTCAAGGCCGGCACGGCAACCAAGATGGTGCTGAACATGCTGACCACGATCGCCATGATCAAAGTCGGCAAGACCTACGGCAACCTGATGGTGGACGTGCAGACCGGATCCGAGAAGCTCAAGGATCGCGCACGCCGAATCCTCAGCATCGTCACCGGGCTCGACTACGACGAGTCCGACGCACTTCTCAAGCGCGCGAAGTACAACGTCAAGGCGGCGATCGTGATGCAGAAGACAGGGCTCACCCTGCCGCAGGCCGTACGCCGCCTGAAGAAGGCGGATGACTCGGTCCGCGAGGCCATCGGCGAGGACGTCGAGGCCAGGCTGCGTGAACTGCTTCATGCCTGAACCCGGCGTCGGCAGTTCCGTCGCCGATCAGGTCAGCTTCTGCGCCGCCGCCTCGTCGACGATGACGTCGACGTCGCGATGCAATTGCAGGAAGGACGCGGGGAGCTGCGGCGTGATCGGTCCATGCACGGCCCGCGCGATGCACTCGGCCTTCGACCGGCCGGTCGCAAGAAGAACGATCGACCTCGCCTGAAGAATCGTCGCCATTCCCATCGACAGCGCTTCCGCCGGCACGCGTCGCGCGTCGCCGCCAAAGAGCCCGGCATTGCTGCGTCTGGTTTCGGGCTTGAGACGCACGCGGTGCGTCCGCGCCTGCAGCTCGCTGGCGGGCTCGTTGAAGCCGATGTGGCCGTTCGTGCCGATCCCCAGGATCTGGATATCGATGCCGCCGGCGTCGGCGATCGCGCGCTCGTAGCGCGCACACTCCGCCTCGGCGTCTGCGGCCGCGCCGTCGAGAAAATTGATTCGCGAGGACTGGATCGTGACGCGGCCGAAGAGATGCAGCTCCATGTATCGACGATAGCTCCCGGCATCCGTCGCCGGGATGCCGAAGAACTCATCGAGATTGAACGTCGTCGCCGCTGAAAAATCCGCTCGGCCGCGCGCCGACAACGTTGCCAGCTCGTGGTAGAACCCGACCGGTGTCCGCCCCGTTGGCAATCCGAGCACGAGCCGTGGGTTTGCCGTGACGGCGTCGGCAATCCGCCGCGCCAGCGCGCGGGCGGCGATCCGATCGTTGGCGAACACGGATACACGCGGACTCTTCGGAAGCGGCATCAGTCGCGGTTGTAGACAGGGATCCTGGCTCCGTCGCGGGCTTCCTGCAACGCCAGCCGCACGGCGCCTGCGGCGGGCTCGATCTCGAGGAGCATCGTATGGCTCGTTGGTGCGGCGACCGGCAGACGACGCTCGAGCTCCTGCCGCAGCCACGGCACGGCGCGGAAGATGCCACCGGACAGCACGAACGTGAACGGCTCGCGGACGAGACCGAGACGTCGGGCGACCGAGAGCCCCGACGATTCGAGCTCGTCTGCCGCGCTCCGAAGGATTCCGATGGCAGCGGCGTCTCCCTCTTGAAACGCCGCCTGTACGCACTGCGCCAGCGACCCGATCGCCGCTGCCTTGAGATTGCTGTAGTAGACCTCGTGCAGCAGCCCTTGCGCTTCGACGATCCCGAAGTGTTTCAGCAGCAACGGCGTCAGCGCGGTCTTCTGGCCGCGATGATCGGCTTCGCGCAGGACCGCACGCAGCGCGGCCCGTCCAATCCAGTAGCCGCTGCCCTCGTCGCCAAGGACGTGACCCCACCCGCCCGCGCGCGCCGCTTCGTTCGCGGCGTTGCGTCCGTAGGCGATGGAGCCGGTTCCCGAGACGATCACCACACCCGGCCGCGACGGTGCGCCCGCCTCGAGCGCGACGAGCGCGTCGTTGACGACGAGCACCCGCGCCTTGTAGCCGATACGACGCATGATGGCACGCACGACCGCGGCGTCATCGGGACGGTCCACCCCGGCGATGCCCAGGCAGATGGCCAGCGGCGTGATCGGCTGATCGCCGACCGCCTGCTCCATGACCTCGTGAAGTACCTTCTCGACCTGCAGCTCGCCGACCGCCTGCAGATTCGCACCGCCGCCGCGGCTCTCCGCGATCAGTGCGCCGGAATCGTCAGCGAGCTGACAGACGGTCTTGGTGCCGCCGGCATCGATGCCTAGGACGTGGAACATGATCGGTGACCTACTCGGCGCTCGGCGTTCGGCGCCCGGGCTCGGCGTTCTGCGTTGGTGCGCGGCGTTGTGTTCGTCGATGCGACCGTCATTGCGCTCGAAGATGAGAACGGCCGGCGGAGTCTCCCCCGCCGGCCGTTTCCGGAGACGCCGGGCTTCAGCTTACCAGTACAACTTCAGGCCTGAGCTGAATCTCGTGCGGCGCGCGCGCGGCGGTGATCTGTCCGACCGTGCTGTTCGGGAACGATGCGCAGGTCTGTGTCACGTCGGTCGTCCCACTGCAGTCTGCGTTCACCGTCGTCCACTGCGTGTGGTTGAAGGCATTGATGAAGTCCGCGTGAAACTGCAGGCGTCTCTCGAACGAGTAGAAGTTCTTCGAGAGCGCCAGGTCCGTCTGATTGCGGCCGGGCAGGCGGAGCGGGGCGCGGCCTGAGTTGTCGTAGGTGCCATCCGCGTTGGGTTTGAACGCGCTCGCATCGAACCAGATCGGGAACTGGTTGACGCTCGTCGGTTCGGCAACTTCGGTGGCGTGATTGCCTCGACGTGATCCGTTGGTGCTGACGAGGATCCTCGGCACCGGCGTTGACAGATCTCGCCGCAAATTGTTACATTCACGTGTTTTATGTCGTTGTTCGGTCCCGATTTGCGCCCTCGGCGCACCATAGTCGCGCTGGCGGCCGCGATTTTCCTCTTCGGACTCTCCGGCGTCGCCGACCCACTAACGAAACGGAGCCAGGAATCCGCAGCGCCCGAGATTCGCGCGCTCTGGGTGCTGCGAACCACTCTCGCCTCGCCTGACACGATCGCAGCCATGGTGCGATCTGCGCGCGAGCACGGATTCAACACCCTGCTCGTCCAGGTGCGCGGGCGGGGCGACGCGTACTACGGCGGAGGACTCGAGCCCCGCGCCGCGGAGCTGCAGCGTCAGCCGGCAGGATTCGACCCGCTCGCCGCCGTCCTGGAGGCCGGCCACGCTGCCGGACTCCGCGTGCACGCCTGGATCAATGTGAACCTGGTGTCGAGCGCCGTCGATCTCCCGATCGCGCAAGGCCACCTGATTCATCGGCACCCGAGCTGGCTGATGGTTCCGCGCGACATCGCGCAGGATCTCGCCTCGGTCCCGCCGGAGAGCCCGGCGTATGTCGGGAAGCTCGCCCGGTGGGCGCGCGCGCAGACCGGAGGGCTGGAAGGGCTCTACGCTTCGCCGGCGATTCCAGCCGCAGCGGACTACGCGGAGTCGATCGTGCGCGACATCTCACACCGGTACGCCGTTGACGGCGTGCACTTCGACTACACCCGGTATCCCAGCGCGCGATTCGACTACAGCCGGGACGCGATCGCCGAATTCCGGGCGACTGTCCGGCCGCGGCTCACCGACGCAGTGCGGCGCAGCCTCGACAATCGTGAGAAGGTCGATCTCTTCGCCTACACCGATGCCTTGCAGGACGACTGGCGAGCCTTTCGTATTGCGCGGATGACATCGCTCATGACTCGCCTCAGCGGGGTCGTCAGGACAGAGCGGCCCGAGGCTCTCGTGACGGTCGCGGTGGCGCCCGACGTCCGCGAGGCGTACGAACAGCGGCTTCAGGACTGGGGCACCTGGGTACAGAACGATCTGGTCGACGCGATCTGCCCGATGGCGTATTCTCCTGAGCCCGAGCGATTCGCGGAACAGATCGCGACGGCGCGCTCCGTCGCGGGCACGCGTGCGGTCTGGGCGGGCATCGGCGCCTATCGCCTGCCCGCGTCACAGACGATTCAGAACATCCAGACGGCGAGACGGCTGGGCGCAGCCGGTGTCATCCTCTTTTCCTACGACAGCCTGATCGATCCCAAGGTCGCATCACCCGACTACCTGGCGGTGGTGGGCAAAGCCGCGTTCGCGCAACCATCCGGCAACGCCGGGTCACGGTGACGTGCCCGGCAGATTTCGCCCACACATTTCAGGATGAATAGCCTCAGGCCCGCCCTTCCGCGGACCAACTGACGCGCACACGATGGTCCTGACCTGGATCGACTACGCCGTCATCGTCGCCTACCTTGTTGCGATCACGGCGTTCGGATCCTGGTTTGCGCGGTTCCAGAAGACCACTCGCGATTATTTCCTGACCGACCGCTCCGTGCCATGGTGGGCGATCTGCTTCACGATCGTCGCGACCGAGACCAGCACGCTCAGCTTCATCGGTGTACCTGCCGGCGCCTATGCCGGCAACATGACCTTCCTTCAGCTCGCCGTCGGCTACATCGTCGGACGGCTGCTCGTGAGCGTCCTCTTTATCCCCGCGTACTTCCGGGGAGAGCTGTACACCTCGTACGAGTTGCTGCTCCGCCGCTTCGGTCCGCAGGTCAAAAACGTCGCCGCGATCATTTTCATGGTGACGCGTACGCTGGCGGACGGCATCCGGCTCTTCGCGACCGCGCTCGTCATATCCGTCGTGACCCAGGTGCCGGTGAGCTGGACGGTGGTCGTGCTCGGCGTGGCCATGATCGTCTACACGGTGCGTGGCGGTGTGTCGGCGGTAATCTGGACCGACGTCGTCCAGATGTTCGTTTACGTGGGGGGGGCGCTGGTCGTGTTCTTCGGCTTGTTGCAGCTCATCCCCGGCGGCTGGAGCGAGGTCGTCCGCACAGCGGGTGGCGCGGGGCATTTCAGGGTCTTCGACTTCAGCCTGAACCCGACACGGGTCTACACCTTCTGGGCCGGGCTGCTCGGTGGCCTGGCGCTGACGCTCGCGACTCACGGGACCGATCAGTACCTCGTGCAGCGGCTGCTCTCGGCACGCTCGTCGCGCGACGCTTCAACCGGCCTCGTGCTGAGTGGCTTCATCGTCTTCGCCCAGTTCGCGCTCTTTCTCGCCATCGGGGCGATGCTCTTTACGTACTACCAGCACGCCTCGCTGCCGCGGCCGCTCGTGACCAACGACGAAGTCCTGCCGCTTTTCGTCGTCAGCGCCCTGCCTCACGGCGTGTCCGGCTTCATCGTCGCGGCCATCGTCGCGGCGGCGCTCTCGCCGTCCATCAATGCGCTTGCCGCTACCACCGTCAACGATTTCTACGTCAAGTACGTGAACCCCGCCGCCGATCAGGCGACCCTGCTGCGGCTCTCGAAGAACGCCACCATCATGTGGGGCATCGCCCAGATCGCGGTCGCGCTCGGCGCGCAGTTCGTCACGAAATCGGTGCTGGACTCGGGGCTCGCAGTTCTGTCACTCGCAGCCGGTCCGGTTCTCGGCGCGTTCCTCACCGGCGTACTGACGACGCGCGTAGGAAGTCGCGCGATGCTGACCGGGATTCTGACAGGCATCGTCACCATGTTCGTCGTCTGGTGGACGAGCGCCTGCGCCTGGACCTGGTACGCGCTCGTCGGCGCAAGCGTAACCAGCCTGTCGGCGCTGGCCGCGTCGGCCGTGATGCCCCGCACGAGCGATGGCTGAGCCCCTTGCCACCGTTGCGGCGATCTTGCGCAACGCGATCGCAGACCACGCATTTCCCGCCGCCGCCATCGAGCTCGGCCGCAGCGACGGCCTGCTCTGGCGTGACGTCTACGGAACGCTTTCCTATGAAACGGATGCTCCAGAGGCAACGCCAGACACGATCTTCGATCTCGCGTCGCTCACGAAGGTCATCGCCACAGCGACGCTCGCGATGCGGGCCGTTGACGACTCGCGACTCCATCTCGAGGATCCGGTTCGCCGCTGGCTTCCGGAATGGCGAGGCGCCGATCGAGAACAGGTCACCGTTCGGGATCTGCTGACACACAGCTCCGGGCTCAGCGCATACTTGCCCCTCTATCGCGACTACACCGGCCGTCAGGAGTTCCAGCGCGCGATTTGTGATCTGCCGCTCGAGTACGCCCCACGATCGCAGTCGATCTACAGCGATCTCGGGTTCATTCTTCTTGGCTTCATCCTCGAAGATGCGCAACCAGCGAGCGCATCGTTTCACGGCGCGGCAGGAACGCTCGATCCATCCACCCGGCTACCGTCACAGTTCCAACGCCTCGCAACCTTCATCACGTCTGATCCGCTTGCCTTCAACCCGCCGCGTGCGTGGCGCGATCGTACGGCGCCCACTGAGCTGGATCCGTGGCGCGGCCGCGTCCTTGTTGCCGAGGTGCACGACGAAAACGCGTGGGCGCTCGGCGGTGCTGCCGGTCACGCGGGCCTCTTCGGCACCGTCGGCGCGGTGGGTGCCTTCGCACGGACGGTGCTGCGGACGCTCGCCGGCGATCGCGTGCTCGCACAGCCCGATACGATGCGGCTGTTCATGCAGAAGAGTGACGTTCCTGGCAGCTCACGCGCGCTCGGCTGGGACACGGTGCTCCCGACGTCATCGTGCGGCGGACGGCTGTCGTCATCGTCCATCGGTCACACCGGCTTTACGGGCACATCGCTCTGGATCGATTGGGAGCGGGACCTCTATATCGTGCTCCTGACCAATCGCGTTCACCCGACGAGAACGAACGAATCCATTCGACAGATTCGTCCGCGGGTCCACGACGCCGTTATCGCGGAAATCGCGGGAGCATGACGCCCCGGTCTTCGAACGTGCAGGAGCCGATAGTTTGTTCAATAGGAGTTCCGGGTGGTCTTGGCAACAACCGCGAGGTCAGAGGGCGGCTGGAACTGGCGGTCCGGCGTCCTAATCAAACGGTGAAGGACAGTCTACTGGCCGCGACCCTGTTCGCGAATGATCGGATTTCCGCCTGGCCCGCCGCCGCGAATTGGCGGTCGAGGAAAGTCCATGCCCCGGCCGCGGCCGCCCGGCTCACCTCGACCGCCAGGACCGCGCCCGCCGGGCCCGCCCGGAACTGCGGGGCCGCGGCCACCCGGAACCGCCGAGCCTTCTCCAGTGGGAGTATTGCCGCCGGGCCGGTTCACGGCGGTGAACACGAACGTCCAGAGATCGTAGCGGTTCTGTCCTTTGTAGATCTTGATCGAGGTCTCTTGACTCTTGCTGTGCACGCCCATGATTCCGGCGGCCGTCAGCTGTTGCGTTGCCGAGGGCGGGGTCGCAGAGGGTGGCGGGGACAACGTCCCGCGACCAGTGCCGGTCTGGGTACCACCTCGTCCGGGAGCGCTCTGGCCTCCCTGCGGGTTGGTGGGCTGTGCTCCGGCCACGATGATGTCGAAATCTTTGTGTGTAATCGGATCCAGGTATTTCTTGCGCAGAAACTTACCCTGCACCAGGACGTCGATATTCGGAGGAAAGTTGTTGCCGTTCTTGACGCGATACAAGGCCACGGCCCTGGCGTACTGCTCGCCGCGGAAAATGAGCTCCGCTTCCTTCTCGCGCGTGGCCAGATTGCGCCACACGGGAAGGGCGACCGACATCAGGACCGACATGACCATCAGGCTGACGAGCAGCGCCGCCATGGCATAACCGCGTTCAGAGCCTTGACCACGTAAACCCATGAGAGTATTATCTTTAGCGTTTCCTATGCTAACACAACTCCGGCGACGACGCTCGGCGCTGTACCTCTCCGCTGCATGCGGCATCGCGACGCTCCCGTTTTCGTCGGCTTGCGACAAAGTTCCGCTGCTGGCCCCCACCGGCACCGTCATCACGCTGTTCCCTGCTGCGTCGACCGTTCCAATCAACGGACAGGTCGAAATCGTGGCAACGGTCATCGAGAATGGGACGACCGCCGCGCCTCCGAGCGGCGGTACCGGCGCAAGCGGCGCCAGCGGCGGCGGCAGCACCACGACCACTTCCAGTACCGGGGCAGGCACTCCAGTCCAGAACGGCACCGTCGTCACCTTTACGACGACGCTCGGGCGAATTGAGCCGACCGAGGCGCGGACGAACAACGGCCAGGTGCACGTACAGTTCATCGCCGGAGGCCAGAGCGGGACCGCGACGATCACGGCGTTCTCCGGCGGCGCCTCCGGCCGGATTGAGAACCTGAAGGTCGGCAGCGCCGCCGCCGAGCGCGTGATCCTCACGGCGACGCCGCAAACGCTGGGAGCCAGCGGCGGCGCGTCTGATATTGCCGCGCGCGTGGAGGACGTGAGTGGTCTAGGACTCGTCGGTCTTCCCGTCAACTTCACAGCAGATGCGGGGACGCTTTCGGCGGGAACGTCGACAACGGATTCCAACGGCGTCGCGCACGTCACGCTTACGACGACCCGCAAGTCGACGGTCACGGCCAACGTGGCGGGCAAGACGGCGACTGTGATCGTCGATCTGAATCCGCGCACCGGCATCAGCATCACGCCGCCGACGGGCCAGGTGTCCGCCCAGCAGGCAGCCGTCTTCACCGTGAACGTCGCCACCGGAGCAAACATCCGCAACGTCAGCATCAACTGGGGCGACGGAACCACGACGAACCTTGGCGCCATCAGCGCGTCGACGACCGTTCAGCACACCTACGACGCCGACGGCACGTTCACGGTGACCGCGACGGCAACCGACGCGAGTGGCTTCTCGGAATCGACATCGACAGTGATCCGAGTACAGCCGGCACAGCCGCCCGGGGTCACACTCATTGCATCGAACTCGAACCCACGTGTGGGCCAGATCATCACGTTCACGGCGACTGTGACCGGGAACACGTCTGCGATCCAGTCCTTCGACTGGGATTTTGGCGACGGAACGACTGCGAGGACGACGTCGCCGCAGATTACGAAGTCGTACGCGACGACCGGGACGAAGGTCATCCGAGTAACGGTGAACCAGGCGAGCGGGCCTTCGGGTCAGACCCAGATCACGGTCGAGGTTCAGCTCTAGGATCGTTGGGAGATCACTCGAGGACGCCGTGGCGCAGGCCACGGCGTCCTTGCTTTTGTCGGTCGTCACCGATTTGAGTGTATTCGTAGCGTCGAATGCCGACCGCTAGGTCGGAACGGCGTGGCCAATTGGGGAACGGAATCTCGTGATGGCGTTGCAGCGGTGACGGAACACCCGCTGTGGCACTGCCCGAAATGCGGCGCGCGACTGGTGAGCCGCAACCTCTGGCACTCGTGCGGCCGGTTCACGCT
>DATAEK010000218.1:0-1864 GCA_036258055.1 Vicinamibacterales bacterium | reverse complement strand
ACGCCGTTACGCCAGCATCGGATCTCGTAGCGGAAGAGGCGAAAGCGACCGGCCGCCCGCGCCCCGACCGCACCCTCGGCGACGACGCCGCGTTCGTCGCTCTCGCTCCATGCCGGTGCTTGCTCGATCACAAACCGTCCTTCCCGGATCCGCACCTCGAGCGCCGAGTGATAGAGGTCGCAGCGATCACGGTGTGCGAGCCGCGCCGCGAACCACTCGAAGACGCGCCCGTTCCAGCGGACCGAGTGACCACCGGCGCCCAGGGGCAGCCAGTACAGATCGATCGCTGTCGTCCCAGGGGAAACCATCGTCGTCATTCGCGTGCTCGCTGAGCGCCTACCCGCGAGCGTATGCGCTGTCACGCTGCCCAACCCGCAGCTGTGGCTTGACAGCTGCATGGCGCGGATGAGAACGTGTCCCGGTCGAAGCCCGGTGACCGAAAGGTCGGCGGGCTTCGGCGTTTCTGGGCGGCCGCTACACGTTGATGCCTAGCTTGCGCAGCTCGACGATCGCAGCTCTGCGCCAGCGGATCGTGTCGGGCGAGAACGGCAGCGTGAACGGCATCCCGTTCGGCTTGCGGAGCGGTTTGCCGTCGCGCAGGACGCGGTAGTGGCCCGGAGTCGATTCGACCGTGAGGCCTGCGGCTTCGAGCCGCCTGATGAACTCGCGCACGTCCTTCCTCACGAGGTGTTCACGCGGCTCACTGGATTGCGATCAGGCGGAAGACTGGGTGCCGCGGCAGTTCTGCGGCGATGGCCGCATCGGATGAGCTCGGAGTCGCGTCGAAATAGGGGCGCGTGACGCGGATCTCGTCGATGTACTTGCGCAGTACCGGGATGGCGTCCTCGGCTCCGACTTCCTCGACCTTGTATGTCTCGGAGTGGCCGCCGCGCCTCAGCGTGACCTCGCCGTGCGCCCGAGTGTTGAGCACCCAGTTCGCGGGTCCATAGCCGGCGACTAGCCAGCGGTCGCCGCCGACCTCGATCACGTCCACCGGCGTCGAGTGTGGTCGTCCGGTCTTCCGCCCCGGCACGGTGAGGATCTGGCGGTACGACGCCCCCAGTCCGAGCTTCGTTAGCGCGCGGAACCACCAGTTGATCAGCCGGCTTGCGAGGTTCCGCTTGTACGTCTTCATGGCTTCGACGAGCGTGGATGATCGCGGCTGCGGCCGCAACCCATCGGGTAGCGCCTGTCGTTGCGCTTAGCTGCGACATCCCAGGACTACTGACTCGAGTAATCGGAGGTCGCAATCACGCAGCGGCGGCGATGCTCACCGATCTTCCTCGCGCGCGTGTACCAATAAGAGAACCGCTTGCATCTGGTGTTCGCACTACTTGCGAACGCTGCGCGCCGCGCCATTCGATGCGTGCGGGACTATGCCGGCCACGCTCTGCTCCCCACAACCTGTCCCCAATGTTCGGCGCGGGCTGCACCGGCGAAGCTGATCTTGCGGTTTTCCAGCGACTTTGGATTAACCCCGTAGCGGCCAGACCGTCGAGGGCCCTCCGCAGCACGGAGGTGCTCTGACGATTTGAACAAGACGCCGATTTGCAGGGAGTTTTGAGGTGGTGGCTGACTCGACCCGCGAGCCCCTCCTTATTCGAGAGGGACTCGGTACTCGTCGAAAATGGCCGATTTGCAGGTATTTAAGCCCTCTCCCGGACTCGAACCGGGGACCGCCTCCTTAACCATTTGTTTCTGATGTGTCCGTTTTGTGTCCGTGCTTCGTCGTCTGTTTTGGCAACTCATCTCTCAAACGTGCCAGACGCGGGAGACCTCCGGCGTGACAGGCCGCTTCGGGGGTCGCGATGTGCACAACGAACCGCGTACTGTTGTCGGTTTTCACAACACACAACGTGGATCG
>DATAEK010000210.1:0-2694 GCA_036258055.1 Vicinamibacterales bacterium | reverse complement strand
CCCGCCGTCAGGTGGATCTTGCCCACCAGCTTTGGCCCGAGCGTCATCCAGTCGCGCCGCATGATGTAGCTCAGGTCGTAATGATCCCGCCAGTGGTCGGCAACCTCGGAGTCGATGATTCTCGTCCGCTTGTCCCAGATCGGCTTCGGGTAGCCGTCAGGGCCGACAGGTGAGAACACCGCCTGCATCGCGTCCCACAATCCAGCACCACGGCCATGGGTTCCGACGACCAGCTCGGCCCGGTTGTCCTGCTCCATCGTGATGCCGACGTGATCGTCTTCCATGCGTTCAGTCGGAAGCAGGTCATTCGTTCCGCGGTTGGCGCCCGAGGGCCGCGGCACCCGCGCGAACGGTCCTTGGTACCAGTACGCATTCTTGTCGTCGTAGATGTTGACGAGCCTGTACGCGCGGAAATCGATCGGGCTCGGGGCGCCCACCCAGGTGCCGTTGAAGAAGTCAGGGTAGAACACCTGCAGGCCGAGCGCTTCCCACCCGCCGGTCGAGCAGCCGGTGAGCATCCGTGCCCAGGGCTGCCCGATTGCACGAAACTTCTGCTCGATGTAGGGGATGAGCTCCTGCGTGATCGCGTCCCCGTACGGGCCGATGTTCGCCGAGTTGACCGCGTACGAGTCGTCGTAGAACGGGTTCGCGTGCTGGATGTTCATGACCAGCATCCGGGGCATCTTGCCGCTCGTCCAGTCCTCGAACAGCTTGTGGTCGTATTCGGCAGCGATCTTGTCGGCGCCCTTCAGCTTCGGGTCGGGTGGAGCCGGGGAGAACCTGGCACCGGCTCGGAACTCGATCGGGAAATGCGACGGGTTGACGACCAGCGGATACCGCGCGCCCGGGTGATCGTCGAAACCGTCCGGCACCAGCACCCATGCGCCGAGCTCGGTCTTGCGGCCCCAGAACTCGCTGAGCAACCGGCTCTCGATCCGGACGTACTTCAGATACTTCGTGTCCCCCGGATAGGGAAGCGCGGCGATCTCTTTGTCGAGCGAGATCCGAATCGTGTCACCGGAGTTCGGATCGAGACGGACGCGCTGCGGCTCGCTGTAAAGATTGCCTGGCTTGGTGCGCCAGACCTGGCCTTCCCAGCGATCCGGCGCCGCCTTGATGACGTGTTTGTCCTTGCGATTGAAGGTCTCGTACACGTTGAGCACGGCTTGAACCGTGTACTCGCCGGCGGGCACCTGCGCCAGAGATTCCCGCGGGAACCCGAGTGCGGTCGCGTCGACGATGACCGGCGTATCGGGAGCGAGGCCTTCGACGTCGACGCCGAAGAACTGAAACGTCTGGCTGGTGTCCTGTTCGCGCTGATCTGTTGTCGAGGCTCCCGCATCTGGAGCCTCGGCTCGCCCTTCGCGTCAGTCGAGAGCAACAGCAGAACCCGGCCATCGGTGGGGCCCTGCCCGCCGCGTCTTTGGGACGACCACGCTGAATCGCGGCGGCCGGTTGCGTTGGCAGGCAACCATCCCCGAGCTGAGTGTCAGGGCGATCGCCAGCGCCGCAGCCCGGCGGTGACAGTGCCTGTTCCACCGTGCCATCGACCTTTACCTCCTTGTGTCGGGAAACTGGGGCAGGTCCGGACTGAGTGCCGGGGCAAATACTATTCCGATTCCGCGCACGTGAGCCGTGCGAAGTGAGGGTCTGCGAAAAGCGCCCCGCGCGCGAAGGTTTCTGCGATCGGGACGAATCGGACTGTTGCAACCAGATGCCACGGACAGATGCGCGGAAACGAAATGTTGCAACGAAATAGCGAGATGAAGGGGGGACAGAGCGGGTCTTGATTGTTCGTGACACGTTGCTTACCGCGGTTCGCCAAGAAGGAGACGATTCTTCGGCGTGATGGCTGCGGGGATCGTCTGCGTCCAGACGTGGTAGCCCCGTTGTTCGAGTCGCACGGCGCGCATCACGTCAACGGCGAGTGACCTGTCGAGCCATCCTGACAACGAGCCCGAGTCGTTCACCGCGAGGTCATGACAGCACGGTAGTACCGCCACGCGCGCTCTCGCCGCGGCCGCTGCGTCAAGCACAACGTCAGCCAACGCTCCGCAAGCGTGGCACGAGGCCACCAGATCGCCGGCACGCAAGGCCACCGACTCCAACGAGCGCCGCTCGAACACGATTCGTCCGGCCAGACGTGGCCATGCCTCGACCAGCACTGCGTGCAGTCGCGCCGCCGACGGCGGCGGCGCCGTATCGATCAGGACCGCTCCTGGCGACGAGTCATCCAGGAGCAACAGGATGTATGCCAGAAGGCCGTGCCCTGCGGCCAGATCGACGATGCGACCGCCTCGAAGCCGGCGGCGGACTCGCCGCGCCATCTCCCAGGCTTCGTAGAGCTCTTTCCGCGGCAAGCAGCCCGCATGACACGCGACGCGCGCCACGCGGTCGAACAGCCCGTTGCCAGGAAATCGCTCGAGGTCGCGGTCGCTGAGCCTTCCCTTCGACGAAATGGAGAACGCCACGCCACCAATGTACCGGATTCGAGGCTTCTCCTCTGTTCCGCTGTGCTTGGAACACGTGGCGCCGCAGTCGGTTCCTGCAACGTGTCGACGTTCCGCAGATCCTGGTTCGGGAGTTTCCAATTGCAAAGGCCCTAGGCCGTGGGGAGAATCGTCCCTGACACACGCGTTCACGTTCGCGACAGCCGCCGCCGTCTCGAGCGCCTTGGTCGGCCTGCTGATCGCT
>DATAEK010000195.1:0-3844 GCA_036258055.1 Vicinamibacterales bacterium | reverse complement strand
GACGCAGCGCACGCGTGGTGGGACCAGCACAGGCTGGATGAGCACGTGCAGTCCATCGGTGGTGCAGCGGCGGACACGCCGGAGTCTGGACCTGAACGGCGGGGCTCGACGCGCCTTGATTCGGATGCGACGCACGACGGGATCGCGCGAGCATCAGTTGGGCGGCAGTCGTGAGAGGGATTGCTGGCCGATCCGGGCGCGTTGGCGTCCGCCCTCGCCGAGCCACGGCTCGATTCCCCTCGAGCCCTGCACCGCCCCGCGCGGTTTGCGCGTTTGCGCGCATCAACCCGCCGTACCTTCGAGTTGCGCAGTGTCGAAACGCTCGCGGTCATGCAATTGCGTGGATCCGGCTATCAGATCCCTGTGGCACCGCTGTTGCGGTCTGGACCGAATGGCCATGAACATTCATACCCGGCACAGCGAGAACGGCGCGTCGCACCCTTGCGCGTGCCGAAGTTCCGAGATCCTCGAGCACGAGCTCGATCTTGCCCGCAAAGTTCAGGAGTCGTTGTTTCCCGCTGAAATCCCGGCGTTGCCGGGTATCCGTGTGGCCGCCTTGAACCAGGCAGCGAGAATCGTCAGCGGCGACCTCTATGACATCATCGAGGTGGACGAGCATCGCACGGTGGTCGTCTGCGCCGATGTCAGCGGGAAGGGATTCGCCGCAGCGCTGCTCGCGGCACAGGTGCAGTCGCACTTCCGCGCGATGGTGCAGGCCGCCTCCGTCGTCCGCTCGGTGCTGGAAACCGCGTCCGTGTCGGTTGACGTCTTCGGATTGCTCGGCTCCTTGCCGCTGCAGGTCGTGAGACAGCTGAACACGATCTCATGTCGGGACGTGCACCTGCCGGGCCGTTACGTCACGCTCTTCTTCGCGGAGATCGATGGGCGCGATGGCGCCGTGCACTACGTCAATGCGGGACATAATCCGCCGCTGCTGCTGGGATCAGGGTCAGCCGTCGAGCTGCTGAGCGCAGGCGGTCCTCCGGTCGGCTTGTTCGCTGCGGCCACCTACGAAGTCGGCACGGTGACCGTGCCCGCTGACGGCACGCTGCTCGTGTACACCGACGGGGTAATCGAGGCGCGCGATCGTCACGACGAGGAATTCGGACTTCCGCGGCTGATCGATCTGTGCACCGGCGCAAGCCGTGACGTGTCGCAGCTGTTGCCGTGCATTCTGGAGGCGGTGGAGACCTGGAGCGCAGGCCTCGAGGCGGCCGACGACATCACCCTGGTCGCCGTCGGCCGCGATGCGACCCCCCGACTGAGGAAGACCGCCACGTCGCCGGCCGAATGACGCGGCGACATCCCGGCGGGGCTCGTCGCCTCACGCTACGGCCGCCTCCTCGAGTCCGTACCGTCGAATGCGGACGTATAGCTGGGTCCGGGACAGGCCGAGACGCCTGGCCGCGTACGCCTTGTTCCCCCGGCAGTCCCGCAGGACCTTGGCGATCGCCTCCCGCTCGATGGTGCCGAGGTCGGTCGTGTCGCTGCTGGAACCCCCCTTGACGGTCGATTCGAGGGACAGATGTTGTGGGGTGATGAGCCCGTCGTCGCATAGAATCACGGCACGCTCGAGGGCGTTTCGCAGTTCGCGGACATTGCCCGGCCAGTCGTAACGAAGCAGCGCCGCGCCTGCCTCGGCCGTCAAAGTGGCAGGCGGCCGGGCGAAGGAGCGGCCGAGCTCCTGCAGGAACGCTTCGCTCAACGGCAGGATGTCCCCGCGCCGTTCCCGGAGCGGCGCAATGTGGATGTCGAACACCTGCACCCGATAGAAGAGATCCTCGCGAAAATCGCCCTGCGCCACTGCCTTCCGCAGTTCGCGGTTGGTCGCGGCCACGACTCGGATGTTCGCCTTGAGCAACCGTGTGCCGCCGAGGCGCTGGAACTCCCGCTCCTGCAGCACGCGCAGGAACTTGGCCTGCGCCGCCAGGCTCATCTCGCTGATCTCGTCGAGGAATAGCACGCCGCCGGCGGCCAGCTCAATGAGACCCGGCTTGGGCTGCTCCGCACTCGTGAAGGCCCCGCGCTCGTAGCCGAACAGCTCCGCTTCGAGCAGCTGCTCGGGGAGAGCCGCGCAGTTCAACGCGACGAATGGACCGCTCTTACGCGCGGAGGCCTGGTGGATGAAGCGCGCGACGACTTCCTTGCCGGTGCCGGACTCGCCGCTCACCAGGACGGTGGTGTCGGTGGCGGCCACCTGCGCCGCCTTTCTGAGCGCGCCCTGCCACTCAGCCGATTGCCCGA
Source organism: Vicinamibacterales bacterium (assembly GCA_036258055.1). GTDB lineage: Bacteria > Acidobacteriota > Vicinamibacteria > Vicinamibacterales > 2-12-FULL-66-21 > DATAEK01. Next base: position 1,600 of record DATAEK010000195.1, on the reverse strand, counting down.
CGATGACAGAGCGCCACTTGCGATTCACCTCGGTGCAGACACTCCGTACCCTGTCGTCGACGCGCGTGCCGCCGAAACGTGCGCTGGCAGTGTCGTACCCGGCTCTCGACATTCGGTCGTGGGAGACGGCGACGGCGATGTGGTCGACGATCAGGCGGGCCATCGGCAGGTCGCACCGGTTGTAGGCCCCGCGGTGCTTCGACCAGAACGCGAGGCCCAGCAGTTCTTGTCCCGCTCGCTTCGCGATGCAAAGGACGGAGCGGTACCCGGATGCGACGAGCCGAGGGGTCGGATCGATTCCGTGGACCGCCGGCAGCGGCTCGCTGGTCAGGTCGCCGATGATGAAGTCCTCGGCGAATGGCGTCCCGAACACCAGCGGCAGCACGGCTGGGACATCCCCTGTCGCCGCCTCGATGCCGACCTGCCCGTCCCGCTCGACTGACGCAAGCGCCAGAGCATCGTGCGGGAGCATCTTATTCACGATGCCGGATATCTGAGGAAGTACCGGTCGAATGTCGAGCACGTTCGCGATCGTGCGAAGCAGCTCGAGGGAGACGTCGAAATAGGCGCCACGCGATGCGCGGGTGCCGTCGATTGATTCTACGGCGCTGAGCATTTGTTCCTCCGCTGAGAGCGATTGTCTGCGTGCTCGCCCGATCGGACAACCCTCGATAGAGTGGCGTGATCCACTCACGCGGGCGCCGCTGCGACCCTTTCGGGTGTGCGTTCACCCCTTTCGGGTGTCCGGGTGCGATTGCGCCGCCGCGGTGGAAAACGACTCACATTCGGGCGATTTTTGGGTGTCCGCCGGTTCCCGGCGTGTTCACCGGTCACGACGGAGAGCACGTCGGATCGGCGGAGCTCTCAAATGGAGGCGAAGAGACGCGACGTCTGGGTAGGTGCGAGAAGAGCGGTCAGCAAGGTAGACGTTGCAGAGTGTCGAGGCCACACTGCTGCAGCCGCGCGGCCATTATCGTTGACGGAAATAGAGGACCGACGACGGGTTGATTCGATGCTCTGTCCTCTGTCAGCCGACTGATTCACCAGCCGAGTCGCACGCCGCCACGCACCTGACGCTCGCTGCCGTCCTGGGTGCTCGTAATCACGGCGTATCCGTTCAGGTCGTGGATAGTCCCGTCCGGATTGAGGCGCAGATTGGACACGTTCCCGTTGGGGTTGCTGAAGCGCGGCGTATTCGTGACGTTGAAGGCCTCGACGCGGAACTGCAGGTCCATCTGCCGCGGCAGCTGGAACCGGCGGAACACGCCGAGATCCCACGACTTCACGCCCGGTCCGCGCACGCTGTTGAACGAGGCGGTACCGAAGCGGGCCTCCGTCACCGGCGCGAACGCCAGCGGATCGAAGTACGGGTTCGTGCGGCCGATGCCGCCGAGGATCGCGACCTTGCGCGTCACCTGGTCGGCGCGCTGGTCGTTTTCCGGCGCGTTCAGCGAGGTGCCGGAAGCGGTGACGCTGAACGGCGTGCCGCTGTAGAAGCTGAGGATGTTGTTCACCTGCCAGCCGCTCACGATCTGCGACAGGACTTTCCCGTCATTCAGCCAGCGGCGATTCGGACCAAACGGCAGCTCCGTGATGTTCG
>DATAEK010000185.1:0-4080 GCA_036258055.1 Vicinamibacterales bacterium | reverse complement strand
CCGTCGGCGCGAAATATCCGCTCACGTACCGGCACGGGATGCCCTGCGCGCGAGCGAGGGCGAGCGCAACGTGTGCGAAGTCCTGACAGACGCCGCGACGCTGCTCGAGGACGGTCTCGATCGGCGTATCGACCGTCGTCGAGCGAGGTGCATAGAGCAGCGCACCGTGGACGGCGGAGACGATGTGGCGGAACGAGGTCAGCGGATCGGTTGCAGGGACGAGTCCACACGCCGCGGCGAAGTCAGCCACCGCGGACGAGACGGGCACCCGAGGGCTCGGCTCGAAGAAATCCCAGAGCTGGCCCGTGGCACGCAGTCGCGCGAGCGTGTCCCACGCCGTGGGTTCCAGGCTTGCCGGCAACAGTCGTGGGGGCGAGGTCCGCACGTGCATCCGCGTGCGGACGAGAAGCTCCCGATGCGGCGGAGCGATATCGAAATGGTGGACGTCGTTGTCGAATGCATCCGTGTACCTGAACACCGCCGCCGCTGGCGTCGTTTCGAGCGCGAATCCCTGCACCTCCTGCGAGGCATCGTTCCGCGGGCCGAGACGAACCTCCATCACGCTTTCCTGGACGGGGTTCTCGTACAGAAAGCGGGTCGCGTGCGTTACGGTGTAGTCCATGGCGCCACCCGAGATGCCACCGGTGCAATCGGACGCAGGTGATGAATATACGTCGCGTAGACGGCGTCGTGGACACGATCGCACTCGGTCTCGATGCGCGAGATGACCGAGAGGGGATCTGGGCTGTCCGATTCGACGGCCGCGATCAGGTCGGAAGTCTGTGCGACGGCGGGCGCGCCAGGCACTGCCGCTGCCAGGCCGGCGAGCGCCCGCGCGATCTGGTCGAGCGCGTATCGAATGCTGCGTGGTGAGAGTGAATCGGCGATCAGGAAATGCACGATGCGCTCCGGTCTCAGCTCGGTCCCGCATCGGCGCTGATACAGCTCGAGCGCATCACAGGTCCGCAGCAGGACAATCCATTCGAGTTGCTCGTCGAGCGCGTGGAAGGGTCTGACCGCCGGGCGAGACTCACGCGTCTGGCACGCGAGGAGTCGTGCCGTCCCGGCGGCACGCTCGAGGAACAGGCCGAGCTGCAGGAACTGCCAGCCCTCTTCGCGGGTCAGACCGCTGTGCACCGCCGCGTCGAAGAGGGCCGCGCCCTCGCGCACGGTCTGGAAGTACCCGTGCGGCCGCGCCGCCCACGCCGCGCGCCGCGACGGATCGTTCAGAGCGAGATGCACGCGATTGACCTGCTCCCACATGTCGCCGCTGATGTGCTGCCGTACTTGCCGGGCGTTCTCGCGCGCGGCGGCAAAGCACGACGCCACCGCATCGATGCTGGTGAGATCCATCATCGCCTCGCCGTCGGCGCGATCCAGCTGTGCCCATGGCGGAGCCGACCACACCGCGGACAGCAGCCGGCCCCACAACCGTGCGACGTCGGCAGGGGCCCGATCGAACGCCAGGTCGAGGTTCACGCCGACGACCCTGGCGATCTGATCGCCCCGCTCGATGTAGCGGCGCATCCAATACAGGTTGTCGGCGACACGCGACAGCACGGGTTCTCCTTCAGGCGCCCAAGACCCAGGTGTCCTTGCTGCCGCCGCCCTGCGACGAGTTGACGACGAGTGACCCCCGCTTCAGCGCGACCCGAGTCAGGCCGCCGGGCACGACGGTGATCGATCGACCACCCAGGATGTACGGCCGCAGGTCGACGTGACGAGGCTCGACGCCACCGTCCACCAGACACGGCGCCGTCGAGAGCGCCAGCGTTGGCTGCGCGATGTAATTGCGCGGGGCGGTCAGGATGCGATCCCGCATCTCCTGCCGCTCCTCTGCCGTGCTGTGCGGACCCACGAGCATCCCGTAGCCGCCCGATTCGCCGACCGGCTTGACGACCAGTTCCGCAAGATGCTCGAGCACGAATTGCCGTTGCCGCGGATCCTCGAGGAGGTAGGTCTCGACGTTATCGAGAATCGGATCTTCAGCGAGATAGAAGCGGATCATGGCCGGCACGTAGGCGTAGACCGCCTTGTCATCGGCGACGCCCGTGCCGGGGGCGTTGGCGATCGTGACCTGACCCGCGCGATACGCGTTGAACAGTCCTGCGACCCCCAGAGTGGAGTCCGGTCGAAAAGTCAGGGGATCGATGTAGTCGTCATCCACTCTCCGGTAAATGACGTCGACGCGTTCGAGCCCGCCGGTCGTGCGCGCATACACGGCGTTGTCGTGCACGACGAGGTCGCGTCCTTCGACGAGGTCAATCGCCATCTCCCTCGCGAGAAAGGTGTGCTCGTAGTAGGCGGAGTTGAAGACGCCGGGAGTCAGCAGGACGATTTTGGGGTCGGTGCAGCGCTCGGGGGCAGTTTCACGCAGGTGCGCGAGCAACGCCCGAGGATAGTGATCGATCGACCGGACGTGGTGGTGCTCGAACAGCTGCGGATACTCCTGCTTGACGATCTGCCGATTCGCCAGCATGTAGGACACGCCGCTCGGGACGCGCAGGTTGTCTTCGAGCACCAGGAAACGGCCGTCCGGGCCGCGGACGAGATCGGTTCCGACGACGGTCAGGTAGCAATCATGCGGCACGCCCACGCCGATCATCTCGCGCCGAAAATGGCGGCATTGCCGGATCAGCGTCCGGGGAACGACGCCCGCTTCGAAAATCCGCCCTTCGTGGTAGACGTCGCGGAGAAACAGATTGAGGGCGGTGACGCGCTGGATCAGACCGCGTTCGACCGTCTCCCAGTCGGCTGCCGTGACCAGCCGCGGCACCAGGTCGAACGGGAAGATGCGCTCGATGCCGTCGGCCTGACCGTAAACCGTGAAGGTGATGCCCTGCGTGACGAAGGCGAGGTCGGCGGCGCGCTGGCGCTCGCGCCAGTGATCGATCGGCAGGCTGCGAAGGCGCTCGTGGATGGCGCCATAGTGCGGACGGTGGCTGTCGACACCGTCGAACATCTCGTCGTACGCCGGCCCGAGCGCGTAGCGCGCGAACATCGCGGAGGTGGGTTCGTGCTCGGACATGGCCAATTCTAATGGTACCGGGCTCACACGGTTCCAGGCTCCGGTGATCGTTCAGCCCTTGCCCTTTAGCTTCGCGATCTTCTCTTCGGCCGTGCGGCGCAGCGCCGCCTTGAACGCCTCATCGATCCGGTCGGCCGGCAGAAGCTCCAGGCACTTCTGCTCCGCGGCAAGTGCGAGATCGTTCTGACCGCGCGACAGATAGCCGTCGGCCAGGCTGTCCTGGGCATTTGCCGACGTCGGATAGGCCTCGGCATTCAGCTTGAAAAGCTCTACCGCATCGTCTGCCTTGCCACCACGCAGGCGCGCATACGCGAGCTGGTTGAGCATGAACTCCGGAAAGAGGACCGCGTTGGGATCGTGCGTTCGCGCGTCGCGGAACAGCCGAGTGGCCCTATCGGCACCGCCCGGTGTGCTCGCAACGGCCCAGAATTCCGCGATGGGGGTCGATCGGCGCGTGAAGGGCTTGGTGGGATCGCCTGGCGATTCGACGAGGGTGTCCGCGAACCACTCGACGATCTGGCGCGGCAGCTCCGGATGAGGACCGAAGATCTCGGTGCCGTGACGGCCATCGGCAAATCCAACGAACCGGTTGCGCGGGTTGCCTGACAGCTCCGCGAACCAGCGCATCAACTGCGGCGCATGGCTGTCGTACTGATCATCGGCGGCAGCGGCGGTGAAAATCGGCAGGCCAGGATGCGCAATCAGGTATTCCACTCCCGCTAGGTCGGTCCCACCGGCAAGCAGGACGAGGGATCGCACCTCCGGATGCCGGGTCGCGAACTTCACCGCGTTATCGACCCCGCACGAGCCGCCGCCGACACCGATACGGTTCTTGTCCACGCCGGGTTGAGCGACAAGCCATTGATAGGCCGCGTCGAAATCGCCCGGCCATTTCTCCCGCAATTGCGCCTGCACGTCGGGCTGACCGGGATCGAACCGCGGGCCGCCGCTGTCGCCGAAGCCGCGGTTGTCAATCATCAGTGCGCCGATGCCTGCGGCGGCGAGTTGACGTGCCACCGGCTCCCACGAACGCCGCGTCGTGTTGCACATGT
>DATAEK010000145.1:0-4215 GCA_036258055.1 Vicinamibacterales bacterium | reverse complement strand
GGATGGTGGGCGGCAGCGTCGTCTTCGGCAGCGTTCTGCTCGTGGCGCTGGTCTTCTCGGCGGCCGGTCTGTACGCGCTCATGGCCGTCGCCGTGGCGCGTCGCACCCGCGAGATTGGGATCCGTATCGCACTCGGCGCCAACCCCCGGCACGTGCTCGGCAGCGTGTTCGCTCGTGCCGGTCGTCAGCTCGGCGGCGGCATCATCGCCGGGAACAGCCTCATCCTGCTCCTCGCGTGGCGCGCCGACAGCCTGACCGCGGATCTTCTCGTCTCGTCGGTGATCACGTCCGTCATCATGGCGGCCGTGGGCGTGCTGGCGTGCGCCGCACCGGCGCGCCGGGCGCTGCGTGTTCAACCGACCGAGGCGCTGCGGCAGGTTTGACGTGATTCTTTGGGACGTCCGAGATCGCGCGGCGTCCTTGGAAACCGAAATCGCTCGCGAGAAGTCGTCCAGTATTTGCTCAGTGTCTCTGGGGAGTGAATGCCGAACGCGCGCGACGTGCGTTTCTCCCGGCGCGGGCCATCACATCACGAAACTCAAACCGCCATCCTCGCACGCATCTCTAAGGAGCGGCGGTCCGGACGATAGTCGGATGACGTCATGACGCGAGACCTCGCGGCGCGATGGTATCGTTTCAAGGCTACCGCCGTCACCTCGAAGCTGAGACCGGCCCTAACCGCGACCATCCGGTATTGACTGGCGCTTCCACGATCCCTCGGTCAACGTTCCGCCGCAGCCTGGCGATCGAGTAGCGTCTTCGCGCAAGTCGCCCATTCAGCTCTCGGTTCACTGCCGGCTTCGATCGTCGCGTTCGACCGCCGGTGCAGGAGAATCGAACCCGGCAAATGCGCGGACTTTGCCGTCCTGAAGAAAGACTCAACTGCCGTTGACCCTACGGCGATCAAGTCCATCAAGGTCGTGGCGACCTGGCTCGACGGATACAAACGCTGCGGGGCGTAACCTCAGCTGAAGGTCGCGCTGCCGATTGCCGCTGCTGTCGCCGCGCTGGCCGCGATTGGCCCGAAGACGCCCTTCACCCGACCGGCGACGACGATACCGTGTCGTCGCTTCTGTTCGACGCCCAAAGGACGGCTCTGGATCGGTCACCGCTCGGGCCTGATCACGTTCGTGCCTGCGAACGCCACGAGCGACGCTGGAGCCAGCGCCGCGCAGCACTTGCCGCCCGAAGCTCGTCGTTATACGACGCGCGACGGGTTGAACAAGGACGACGTTCTGGCCGTTCATCAGTCGGCGGACGGTTCGATATGGGTCCAAACCCTCGGCCCGGGCCTCACGCGATTCGACGGTACCGCGTTTCGCACCTATCTCGTCGGGGTCAAGCCGTGGGTTTAACAACCGAGCCCTTCAACAGACGAGCGTTTCAACAAACGAGCGTTCCTACTTGCGTAAGCGGTGATCTCCCAGCGCCGGCGCCATATCGTTGACGTGCGCTGCCTGGAGCGTGACATGAGTCCGCTCGCGGCTCGGCGATAAAGGGAGGTTTCACAATGATCCTCGGCTTCACCCTCGGTTATGCGGTGCCGATGTTCCTGTTGAACCGGTACATCGCAGGCAAACGTTGCCAAGTGGAAGCCCAGTTGCGGTCGACAGAACATCGAAAGGCCGAGCCCGGTCCGACGCCGGGTTCGCTTCGTCCAGTCGCCGCCGGCCGGCCGTGATCCGCGAAGAATGTTTCCGTGTTCATTTCTCTGAAGACGAGTGAGCTGTGGAGCACATATGGATCACACAGAACTTCTGATTGTCGGCGCAGGGCCCTACGGCCTCGCGGCAGGCGCCTATGCGAAATCGGCCGGCGTAGACGTGACGGTCGTCGGGCGGCCGCTCGATCTGTGGAAGACCGGCATGCCGCGGGGCATGTTCCTTCGATCGGGGCCCGATTGGCACCTCGACGCGCGGGAAGTCGCAACGTTCGAGGCTTACGTCAACGAACGCCGCCTGACAGGTGACGAGACGAAACCCATGCGGCTGGAGACGTTCCTTGATTATGTCGGTTGGTTTATGGGGCAGTACAACCTCGCGCCGCAGAACAAATACGTGACGCACCTGGCCAGATCGAGGGGTGGCTATCTCGCGACGATGGATGACGGTTCGCGGTTGTTCGCCGACAGCGTCCTGCTCGCGCTCGGATTCGCCTTCTTCAAGCATTACCCGCGTGACATCGTCGAGAAGCTGCCGCCTCGCTCGTATTCACATACGAGCGATACCGTGGATTTCGACTTCTACAGGAACAAGCGTGTGCTGATCGTCGGTGGTCGGCAGAGCGCTTACGAGTGGGCAGCGCTCATCCGCGAGCATGGTTCCGAGCAAGTCCATCTCACGCACCGCCACGCGCAGCCGCGGTTTATCGAGCCGGACTGGTCGTGGGTGCAGCCGATGGTTCGGCAGACACTGATCGACCACGGCTGGTGGCGGGAGCTCGCGGCCGAAGAACAACAGCGCATTCGAGATGCTTTCTGGGCGACCGGCCGTCTCGTGCTGGAGGCGTGGCTTGATCGACGAGTGCACCAACCCAACATCCACGTACACGCCAACACGAATGTCGCGTCAGTGGACCAGCAACGCGATGGAACGTATGACGTCGCACTGGACGACGGATCCCATTGCAACGTGCACTCGATTATTCTCGCGACCGGCTATCGGCCCATCATGGACAAGGTTGGCTTTCTCGATCGCGCGACGATCCTCGATTCGCTTGCGACCGTCAACGGCTTCCCCGCGCTCGATCCCGATTTCCAGACTAGCCTTCCACACCTGTACGTCACCGGTCTTGCAGCGACGCAGGATTTCGGTCCATTCTTCGGATTCACCGTCGGCTGCCCGGTCGCCGCGAAAATCATCGGCGACGCGGTCGTCGAATCGCACGTTTACCCTTTAGTTTGTTGACGGGGTCGACCGTCGCAGGGGCTGAGCCAAGTCGGAGGTCCTGGCTTGCTCAACCCCTCTGGACTCGCACGTCGTCAGGCGCTCGCGTTGTTCTAATCACAGTTGCCGCACGTGAGGGCCTGGCCGAAAGACCGTTGAAAGGCAACAAACTGGACGGATGGCGGGCCGTCTCCGACGACGTCCGCAAGTGGGTGCGCACCACTGCCTAAAAGCGCACCGATTCGTCCAGTTAATGGCAGCGGCGCGGGCGCGGACGGCGGCGGCGGGAGAGGGGCAGTCTGTGTCGGGGATGTCAAACTCTGGCTATCGGGTCGAGCTCGAGTCAAAGAGCTCGACGACGTGAGGGATTTTCCGCCCTGGGTGTCCTCGGAACTACATGAAGGTGCCGCAGGAACGCGCCATCCAGTGTCCTGACCGCGTGGTTCGCGCAATAAGTGGCGCGACCTGAAAGTCGAGTGTCCGTTGCGCGAAGCGGCCGATGTTCTCGAGAACTGGTCAGCGGTCTTATCCGACTTTTGACGATCCTGTGTTCGAGACTAGCTTCGAGAAACGTCGGCTTCGGCTCGCGCTGGAAGATGCATGCGGCACTGATGTGGCTCAAGGAAGAGAACGCCGCGCTCAGTGAGATGGCCAGCCGGCTCGGCTACGAATCGGAAGCGGCGTTCAGCCGGGCGTTCAAGCGCTTCGTCGGCATCTCGCCCGGCGCGGCCCGGCGTCGCGAGCCGCGCGCACTGCACAACGCTGCGGTCTTGCCAAAGCGGTAGAACGTGCGTTTCAATCGATCACCACATGCGCAGCCCGCCGGATATCGCGTCGTGACGCGCCGGGGCGCGGGGTGATGATGCCCGATCACGGATGGATCTTCTCGTGCCTCTCCAGCATCCCGATGAATTGCTCGATCCGCCGGGCGCGGGTCTCCACCTTCTTCGCGGTCTGAATCCTGAACAGAATGGCGTACCGGTTGGCGCTGTTCAGCGTTTCGAAGAAGGTCTTCGCCTTCCTGTTCTTCGCCAGTTTGGCCAGAAAATCCGCCGGCATGGTGGAGCCCTTCGCCGAATGGTAGGCGTTCTCCCACCGCCCGTTCCGCCTCGCGTTCTCGATCGCCCTCAACCCGGCCGGCGTCATCCGCCCGCTCGCGATGAGCTGTTCCGCCTTCTCCCTGTTGATTTTCGACCAAATGCTTCGGGCTCCGCGCGGCGTGAATTTCTGCAGCCACGCCTCCGAGTCGTGGGCCTGCTTCTGTCCGTCGATCCAGCCGTGGCAGAGCGCCGCCTCCAGCGCCTCCGCGTACGAGACCGATGTCAGGGCG
>DATAEK010000143.1:0-22909 GCA_036258055.1 Vicinamibacterales bacterium | reverse complement strand
GGCCTCCCATCCAAAGCAGACGATCCATGCGACCGTTTTCGACAGTTCCGACGGAGTGAGCAGCCATCGGTTCACGGGCGGCTACAACTCGGTTGTCGCAAAATCCGCGGATGGCAAGCTGTGGTTTGTGCGTGATGTCGGAGTCAGCGTCATCGATCCGCATCATCTTGCGTTCAACGAAATTCCGCCACCGGTGCACATTGAGCAAGTCACTGCCGACGAGAAGATCTACGACGCGAGGAACGGCCTGCAGCTGCCACCGCGCATCCGAAATCTCGCGATCGAGTACACGGCGCTGAGCTTCGTCGCACCGGAGAAGGTGCGCTTCCGCTACAAGCTGGAAGGGCAGAATCGGAACTGGCACGAGGTCATCAACGATCGCCAGTTACAGTATACGAACCTCGCTCCGGGCCCCTACCGCTTCCGCGTCATCGCGAGCAACAACAGCGGTGTGTGGAACGAAACCGGGGCGACGCTGGAGTTCTCGATTGCGCCGGCGTACTACCAGACGCGCTGGTTCCAGGCGCTCGGGGTGGCGAGCGCGTTCGCGGCGGTGTGGGTGGCGTATCGGTTCCGTGTCCGTCAGGTCGCGCGCGCGTACCAGCGGCGGCTGGACGAGCGCGTCAACGAACGCATGCGCATCGCGCGAGACCTGCACGACACACTGCTGCAGAGCTTCCACGGATTATTGCTGCAATTTCAGACCGCGTCGTACCTGCTGCTGGAACATCCGGCGGACGCGAAAGAGAAGCTGGATGGCGCGATTGAGCACGCGGCGAAGGCGATCACCGAAGGCCGCGACGCCGTGCAGAGCCTGCGCGCCTCGACCGTCGAACGCAACGATCTCGCGGTCGCCATCAGAACCCTGGGCGACGAACTCGCCAGCAATCCAAGTGCTCACCAGCCCCTCACATTCAGTGTGGCAGTCGAAGGGAAGACACGAGATCTGCACCCGATCGCACGTGACGAGATCTATAAGATCACGGCCGAGGCGCTCCGTAATGCGTACCGGCACGCACATGCCAGTCGAGTCGAGGTCGAGATCCGCTACGACACACAGCAATTCCGATTGCGGGTGCGCGACGATGGCAGGGGGATCGCCCCGCGGGTGCTCGCAGGCCAGGGAATCGACGGCCACTACGGATTACGTGGCATGCCTGAACGCGCCGCGCTGATGGGCGGCAAAGTAGCGGTGTGGAGCGAAGCCGGCGCCGGCACGGAAGTGGAACTGAGCCTTCCCGCCAGAGCCGTGTACGCAACATCCGCGGCGCGCTCCTGGTGGTCACGGGTGCTTGCGTCGAAGATGCGGACACCTGTCGAACGAGACGGCTCATAACGGGGCGGGCGCTCACTCACCCGCGACCGCTCGCGACAGCCAGCGCCGCTCTCGCGTTTTCACATACGCGCTGCGCGACGGGATGCAGAGCTCCACGGCCGTGCCTGCGCCCCCCTTGCTCCACACCGTGAGCGTGCCCCCCATGAGCGCCGCGCGTTCGCGCATCCCGGGCACGCCGTAATGGCGGGCAGCCGCCTGACGAGGCAGCAGCGCTTCATCGAACCCCTTGCCATCATCCTGCACGCGTAACCGGAACTGCACGCCAACGACCGTACGCACGCCGCGATCATCGCCGTCGAGAGGGGCATCATCGAACAGTAGCTCCAGCACTTTCCCGGCGCTCCCGCGCTACCGGTCGCCAACGACCCTAGAGAGTCACATCGGCCGCCCCGCAGGGGGATTCGCTCCACGCGGCCACGACCCAATAATGGGTCAGGTGCGTGTTGCGACGACTTTACTCCAGATTCGCCGGCAGCTGGCCCGGCATTGGTTTGCTGCTGATGCGCGGCGTCGTGGGCGCGGTCCTCCTTGGAGGTACGGGCCTCACGCTGTGGCACGAGCCATCGTTGCGCATCGCACTCAGCTCCGCGTCACTCGCCCTGGCCGGGCTTCTCCTCGTCGTGGGCCTGTGGACGCCCGTGGCCGGAGCAATCGTCGCCGTAATCGAGGTCTCGCAGATTTTGAGAGTCGACGAACATCCAGTGGTGGGCCTGTTAACAGGAACCACGGCCGCAGCTCTTGCGATGTTGGGACCGGGCCGGTGGTCCGTCGACGCTCGCCTGTTCGGATGGAGGCGCATCGAAGCACCACTGCGCAGGCAGTAGTTTGGGCGTGCGCCGCGCGCGCAACGACAGGCCCGAAAGGGTCCCCGCAAGCCACCCTGCCAAGCCGTCTCGAGCCGCCCGATTACGCCGTCGGAACCCATCTACCGAGTCCTCGCAACACACCCGATTCAGTGCTTTTGATGGCGCCTTATGAGCCTGCGAATGCGCCCGAACGGAGGTTGTGGCGGTGAACGCGGACGCCCAGAATGGCGGGGAACAGGGAGGGCCAACGCGATGCGAACGTCCTGCAGGAGTGCCGCGGAAACAAGACGAGGGCGGCGCGGCGACTGGGGTTGTCACGCACGCAACTTCACCTGCGGATTCGAAAATACCGACTCGAGGAGGCGGCCAGCGCATGAGCGCGAAGGAGCCGTGCGTCTATGGAGGTGTCGTCATGTGCCGGTCGAATCGAATGAAGCGGATCCTGCGCGAGCAATGGGGACATTTCCTCCCCTCCACGCTCCAACGGGGACGATGAGGTTCGCTAAGGGGATGTCGCTTAAACGACAGAGGCGAGTTCGTTGCAGGCACGATGCTTGATAGGTTCTTGTGGGTCGCCGAGAACTGGCGAGAAGGAAGGACGTCATGAACGCAAGCGACATCCGATCGCTCAGATCGCTTGGATCGACGAGGCGGTGTCCCCACTGCGGCGACGCCAACGTCCGTTGGTTTGGCATCCTTCGGGTATGCGCGACGTGCGAACGCGCATTCCACTGGCGCGATGCCGTCGTCGTGGGGTCCTAGCGGGCATCTGCGCAACGGCACCTGTGAAGCCGCCCGCGTCTGGAATCCATCCGTGAATTCAGGAGGCTAACGTGACTATCATTGCAGTTGATGTACGCAATCGGAAAAGCGTCGTGCTTGCGAGGAGCTTGCCGAACGACGTCGCCATGGAACTGCAGAGAGCCATGAAGTCGTCGGGACGGTGGGAGCATGTCGAGATTGTCGATTGACGCGTTTCCATTCCTCCGCGGCCGTCACTATCGCTCGGTCAGCGGCATCGCGAGTTCTCCGGTCGTCGGTTGCCCGGTCTTTGCCATAGAACCGTCTCGTGAGGCCGCCTCGTCCGCTGCTGGGTCACGCGCTCCGTTACACGGACGAGCGTGCTCGGGACGCTTGATGTGGCCCTCCTGATGGTCCCGAGATCTCGCGTTCCGGTCGGTGTCGTGATAGCCATGATTGCAACCGTGACGTCTGGCTCCGTGCTCGACGCAGCACGACATGTCGAGAATGCGGCGAACGCGACACACCACGCGCAACCACCCGACGCTCCGTAGTTGAGTGTACGCGTCACGCCCCTCGTGCGTCTGAGTCGGGGCGACGCCCGCGGCGTGGCTACGGTCCCGCGGCACGCCGACAACCGTGTGCTGCGAGTCATCCTCGAGTCAGATCACTACTACAGCCTCAGCGAGCTTCAGCTCGACGGTGAGGACGCTCCTCAAAATCATCTCCTGTATTGGCGAGACCTGCCCGCCGGCACCTACCGTGCGACCGTTCAGGTATATGGAACGACGGGTCTTCGTGGGTCCACCAGTATCGGCAGCGTTCAATCGACGCCCAGCGATCGTTGATCATGCGATCGACGTCAGGGTCGCCTCTCCTGCGAGAGATTCTCAGTGCGCGTATCGTTTGTGCACCTCCTTCCCGGCTCGCCTGAGTGACGGGTTTGTCTGACGCACGAGCACGATTTGAGGCCAATGACTATCGCTGCTCGGACGTATCCTTCGGCCCGTAGCTCGTAACCACTGCGTAGCTACGCACACTGCGTGCAATTTCGCGCGGACATACGCCTTGCGGAGACCGTCCACCGTGGGCCAGATGTGCGACAAGCCTGCGGCGACACGTGTGCGCCGTAAGTTTGTCTGCTGGCATCGCGGTTGCTCCCTGCAGTGCGGAGGGCGTATGCGAATCGCACGGATATTTCTTGGGATCGCAATGATGGTTGCCATCGTCAATGTCACAGCCGCTCAGAAAGTGACCGTATACGACGTCCGTGCGAACTTCGCCCGGTACCGGACGTTCAGTTGGATCGAGTCGCCGAACACGAGCGACCCGGCGATTCGAGCGTGGCTCGTCGAAGCCATCGATTCGGCGTTGGCGACAAAAGGTCTGCAGCGGGTCCGGACCGACGGCGACCTGGGCATCGCGGCACACGTGGCGACGCCACAAGCGCAAACGCTCCCTGCGTTCTACAACGGCGTCGCCGGAGGGTGGCGCTGGCTCAGTGGCTTCGAGGCCACGACCCCGGCGCAGGTGTACGACGTGGGAACGCTTGTCGTCGACATCTTCGATCGACAGACCAGGAACGTCATGTGGAGAGGCTGTTCTCCAAAAGCGCTGTCGGTTAACCCTGGGGAGAGTGCGAACAAACTGAGTGCGGCGATTTCACAAATGTTCACAAATTTCCCGCCGCCTTCGCTGACGCCGGACACGGCAGTGATTAGATGATCCCGCCGCTCGCTTCAATCGAGCCGGGCTACCGTGCCTGTCCCGCGACTCAGGTAGGTCGAACGACTCGACGCAACGCAGCATCTCGACAGCGATGATTGTCGCCTGCGCGATCGCGGGCGTAACTCGGCGACGCTGCGCATCGCCGCGCAGTGGCGCGGCTGCAGCCGTCCGATCGGCGACCTCGGCCGTCATACGGTCGGCCGTCGCCTGAAGTGCCCGTCAGCGCTCTTGACGAGGAACCCTCCCGCCTGAAGTTCTGTCAGTGCGCGCTCGCAGGTCTCCGCATCGAGCGCCCAGAATCGGGCGCCTCGCTCCACGGTGATCACGAGGCCGGGCGCCTCCTCGAATCTTCCTGTTGCACCAGATTGCTCGTGGTCCGCCCTCGGTCCGGGCATGTCCTCTCCCGAGGTGCTTCACGCCGTAGAACACACCGCCGAGCGTCACGGCGTGCACGATCGCCACTTCTCACCCGGCAGCTCGGTCAGCGGCATGATGGCGCCGAAGCCGGCGCAGTTGAAGCCGAAGAAATTGCGGCCACCGCCGTGTTTCTCGCATCGGAACATGGGCGATCGATCTGGACATCGCCCGTGTAGGTCGTGAGCACGATGATGCGCGTGTCAGGGAACTCGGCGCGAATAGCGGTCAGCGCGTCGAGACCGTTCATTCTCCGGCATCTGCAAGTCCATCAACGTGACATCGGGATGGGAGCCGGCGAAACTGCTCGATCGTTTCGCGGCCGTTCGCTGCTTCGCCGGCAAGCAACATGTCGGATTCATCGGCGATCAGGCCGGCAATGCCGTCGCGCAGCAACGGGTGATCGTCGACTGTCAGAATCCTGATCGCGTCGGAATCCCGACTCATATGTCCCTGCGGTCGTCCCGCGCAGCGTGTATACGGAACGGCAGCCGAAACCACGACGACCGGCGAGGAACACCGCCGTATGCCGCACTGGCGGGTATGCTCAGGTCCAGCTGCGTCCCCGTATCGCGCTTGGTCCAAATGTCGAGGTGTCCGCCGACACCTTCGGCGCGCTCGCGCATCCCCTGCAGCCCAAAATGTCGCTCAGGCGGCTCACGGTGGATCACACGTTCGTCGATACCGCGGCCATCATCCGTTACACCGAGACGAAACTGACGTTCGTCGAAGCGAACCTCCACCCGGACACGGCCTGCGTGCGCATGCTGAAACGCGTTGCGCAAGGCCTCGACGGCAATCCGGTAGACCTCGAGTTGCACGATTGGCCTTAGGGCCCGGCGTGCGCCCTGTCCATTCACCTCAATGCTGGTCGTAGCAGGGCTCTCGGCTGCGAGTTCCGTTCCGACATTTCTGATGGCCTCGACGAGATCGTTTTTTTCCAGGACCGCGGAGCGCAACCCTTGGAGTGCATCTCGGGCCTGTGTCGTGGTGTCCGTCGCTTGATCGAGTGCCCGCTCCAGTCGTTGCCTCGCCTCGATGGGCCGCTCCGGCAGCATCCTCAACACCGATTGGAACTTCAGCAGAAGGCCCTGAAAACTCTGGAGGAGCGTATCGTGCAGTTCACGCGCGATACGCGTGCGTTCGGCCACGCGCGCGTCCAGCGTCAGATCGAGTTGTCGTGCGAGTTGCTGAATGCGCAGCTGCCAGACCGTCCAGAAGATTCCCGTAAGCACAACCACGCAGAGCACGCGAAATGCGTTCGTCTGGTAATAGGCCGGCGCTATGGAGAACTCGAGCACGTCACCCTGCTCGTTCCACACGCCATTATTGTTGGCCGCCGCGACGTGGAAGCGGTAGTCACCCGGAGCGAGATTCGAATAGTGTACCGTGCGTTGGTTGATGACGTCCGTCCAATCCGCGTTCTGCCCTTCCAGCCTGAAACGGAAGCGGACCTTTTCCGGCGCCGCCAGGCTGAGGGCGGTGTAGTCGATGCGGAGATCGCGGACCTTGGGCGGTAGCCGCAAACGCGGAGCCGCCTCGAAGGTGGTGCCGTCGGCGGTGATCTGCTCGACGTGGACCGGCGGCGGAATCGCGTTCCTGGGCAGGTTGGCTGGATCGATCAGGCCGAGCATGCCCGGATAGATCATCCATAATTTTCCGTCCGACGACTTCGCGACCATCGGCCGTTCCAGC
The DNA here is from genome assembly GCA_036258055.1 of Vicinamibacterales bacterium. GTDB lineage: Bacteria > Acidobacteriota > Vicinamibacteria > Vicinamibacterales > 2-12-FULL-66-21 > DATAEK01. The sequence continues at coordinate 16,189 of DATAEK010000143.1, read as the reverse complement.
TTGTTGACGCCAGACAGACGGACTCCATCAGTCCGGTCGAACGTCGTTGCCTGGACACTCCGCTGCGGATTGGCGGCCCACGCTTGCATGTCGGATCGCGCAATGCGCACCAGCCCGCAACGCAAATACAGCCAGTACGACGCCGCGTCGTCCTCGATGATCCATTGACCCTGGTTGCACGGCAACCCATTGGCGATGGTCATCGTGGCGATTCGCCCGTCGACGATCCGGCTGAAACCGCCATCAGTCGAGGCCCACAGCGCCCCGGTCGAATCGCGCTGAAGGTTGACGAGATACCCTTCACCCAGACCGTCGCGCGGCGTCAGTCTCTCGAGAATGCGGCCGCCGCGAAAATGCACCAGCGCGCCACGGATCAGCGCGATCCATACGCCGCCATTCGAATCCGGCACGAGGCCGGATCCTCCCATACCGCCTCCGCCTTCCTGGAATGACATCCGCTCGACGACCTTGCCGCCGACCACATGCACGACACCTTGATCGAACGAACTCACCCACACGCCGCCACGGCCGTCGCCGGCGATCGCATAGACCGGCCCTAGATGGGGGGCCGGCACCGACGTGAAGCGGCCGTTGTGGAAGAACGCCAATCTGCCGGCCGCTGTGACCCATATCCGGCCACGTTCATCGTCCGCGAGTGACTGAATCGCATCGTCCGGTAGCTCAGGGTGCGTTCGCGTTCGATAGATCGTGACGCGGCCGTCGCGCCATCTGTGAAGGCCGTCGTCGCTGCCGATCCAGACGCTGCCGTCACGCGCGGCGACGATCGACACCGGGTTGGGGGTTCTGAGGGAACCGCCGGCCAGCGTCATTGGTACGACCCGCAGCTGACGAAAGGAATCCAGGCCGTCGGCCGTGGCGATCCACATCGTCCCTTCGCGGTCCTCGAAGAACGCGTTCACCTGATTCCCTGAGAGACCGTTGACATGGGTGAATACGCTCACCTTGCCGTCGTACACCCGCGCAACGCCGTGCGCGCTGGTGCCAATCCAGAGCGCGCCTTCATGGTCGCGGAAAAGGATTCTGACGGAGCTCGTGGACGGCAGGCCCCGAACCGCTTCACCGGAGCGGCCTTCCGGCCCGATGTCGCGAACGCGACCGGAAAGGACGACGGTGACGCCGGCAACGCCGGAGGTCGGCGTCAACAGAATACGCGACGACACAATTGGCTCGGACGTATAGCGAGACGGCGGACCTGGGGCCCATCGCCACAGTCCGGTGCGGGCACCGACCCAGACGTTGCCGGCACGGTCTTCAGCCAGTGACCACACGAACTCGCCAAGCGTGCCATCCTCGCCAAAACACTTCGCGTTTGCGATTTGAAACGCGCAGAGCTTCGCCGGGCCGGTCGCCGTGGTGCCGGCCCAGATCGTCCCGCTCCGATCCTCAAGGAGCGCGGTTATGTGCATGTTCGACAGCGCGGTGTGGTGAGTCAACCGCCCGCCGTTCCAACTCACCAGCCCCTGAGACGTTCCGATCCAGAGCGTGCCGTCGCGTCCGGCGACAAGGGCGGTGACGAGACTGCTAGGCAGTCGATCGCCGAGCGGCGGCGTCCACGCGACCGCTCTGACACCGTCGAAGCGAAACACGCCCAGGTCGGTTCCCAACCACAGGTACCCGTCAGGTGTCTGAGTTATCGCACGGATGATGCCTCTGACGAATCCGGCTCCAAGTAGCTGTGAGGAGTGACCGTACTGCTGGAGCTCGAGCGACGGGTTCAGCGCAAGTGCGGGAGGACACGAGAGCAGCACGGCAGACAGGGGGAGCACGGCGAGCGCTCGCGCCGATCGTCCTGCTGGCTGCGTGCTGTTCATTCGATCGCTTCAGCCCGATGCTCGACGAGCTCGACCCTCTAGGGCACGCCATCTTTACCACCGTTCGTGAGCGAGTGGTAGTCGATTTGTGCGGTTTCTCACGCTTCCGCACGGCTGCGGCCAAAGTTCATGACGGTGGCGACGATGTTCGTCGGCCTGCTTTCGATCATGTGGGCCACCGGCACCGGATCCGAGGTGTGGAAGCGGATCGCTGCGCCGATGGCTGGCGGCATCTTCACATCGTTCGTCCTCGAGCTCGTCGTCTACCCGGCGATCTACGAGATTTGGAAGTGGCACTTCGAGCTGAAGCGGGCCGCGGCCGAACCGCAGCCCGCCGCGCTTGCCGCCCTGCCGTCGCGCGCGGCGGCGCGGTGACAGCGCGCGACACGTGCACTCGCCAGTAGTAGGAGCATGTCCGCCTGGAGAGCTCGAAACCCATTCGCGAAGGGAGCAGGGCAGCGCGGTCGGTGGAGTCGTTCTTTGAACGAAGTACGATAATGTCGCCTGCTGATGCTTGGAGCGACCCGGTCTCTCGGTCGGCACCTGCTGCGCCGGCGCTCGCCGCGGGGCCACGACGTCACGGTCTTCGTTCGCACGCTGTCCAAACTGCCGCCCGAAGCTTCCGGGGCGTGCGTCAGTCCACACGGGTATCTCGGCGCCGGCGTAGCGCCTGACCTGATCAAAGCGGCAGGGCGCGCTGATCCCTCCGTAGCCGTGGCGGCCCTCTTGCTCGCGAGCCTCGATCCCTGGAAACGCGATGTCGAGACGGCGCGTTGGCCTGGCGATGCCCTTGGGCGTGCGGGGACGGAAGCGCAGTGGCCGGCGAACGCGAATCGGCAGCAACATGAATCTCACAATCAGCGGCGCAGGAATCCGTTGCACCAGAAACGTGCACGGGCGACACTGTGTCCTCCCGTGACGAGCGGCTGACGGCGTTCCGTATCCGGCGCCGGGCGCGACTGTGGGAACCATGAATCCTCGCCGACCGCCTCTCCTTCGTATCAGCCGGGCCTGCGCCACGGCGGCGGCCAACGTGGGGTCGACGCTGATCTGCGTACTGGTTTCCGCGGGTCCTGCCTATGGCTTGGATCCGAATAAGCGAGTCACCCAGTACATTCACACCTCCTGGCGAATCCAGGATGGCTCTCTGCCGGCCGGCATGTTCTCGATCGCCCAGACCTCCGACGGCTTTCTCTGGTTGTTATCTCTCCCCGGCGACGTCTACAGGTTCGACGGTGTTCGGTTCGTACGTTGGCCTGTCCCTCCCGGTCCTTCAGGGAAAGTCTTTGCCGACAGCGCCGGCGGTCTCTGGGTAACCGCGAGAGAGCTCGTTCACCTCAAGAAGGGGGTTGTCGCTTCTCAGTTCGAGTTGGCAGGCACTCACGGGTTTCAAAGCATCAGCGAAGATCCTGAGGGCACTGTGTGGGTCGGGCTACGCGGACAAGACGCGCCGCTCTGCAACGCCAGCGACCACGGGGTCAAGTGTTTCGGAAAGAACGATGGGATTCCGCTTAGCGACGTCAATGCGGTAATGGCGGATGGCGGCGGTGGGTTGTGGCTGGGAGGATCGACGGCCATCGTCCACTGGCGCGGTGGTCGTACGTTGGAGACGTATCCGGTCAAAGCCCCCGTATCGAGTCTGGCCCGCACGCCTGGCGGAACGCTCTGGGTGGGCCTGCTCGAGCAGGGACCAAGTCTGGGGCTTCAACAGCTCAGCGACGGTGTGCTGAAAACATTCGTGACCCCGCACTTCGACGGGAGCACAGTCAGCGTCACCAGTCTGATGGTGGATCGTGACGGCAATCTCTGGGCCGGCACCGATGCAGCCGGTGTCGTTCGTATCCATGGAGACGCCGTCGAGCGCTACCGTCAGACGGACGGCCTTTCCGGCGATTCCGTGTGGGCCCTATTTGAAGACCGCGAAGGCATCGTCTGGGCCGGAACCACGAGCGGCATAGACAGCTTCCGCGATCCGCGTGTGGTCACCTTCTCGGCTGTACAAGGGTTGGGGAAGGATCTGGCAGCGGGCATTTTGGCCAGCCGAGACGGCACGCTCTGGGTATCAAATAGCGGGTCGCTCGATCGCATCAGAGCCGGGGCGGTCACCTCCATCGGCAGGAGCAATGGTCTTCCGGGGAACCAAGTCGCCGCCATGCTGGAAGACCGCGCCGGCAACATGTGGGTGGGCGTAGACGACGGACTGTATCTCTTCAAAGATGGGCGGTTCCGTCGTTTGCCGGAACCAGACCACCAGCCGCTCGGAATGGTGGTTGGACTGACCGAGGATGTCGACGGAAATATCTGGGCAGCATGCGGCAGACCAAGAAAGCTCGTGCGAATACGCGATTTCCAGGTGCGCGACGTGTTCGCTGCCTCGCAAGTTCCGGCGGGGCCTCACCACCTCGCTCCAGACCCACACGGAGGGATTTGGATCGCGACATCAACAGGAGATGTGGTCTTGATGCGAAACGGCAAGGTTGAGACGACGGTTTCGCTCGATCCGAGAAGTTCTCCGTTGAATCGGCATGTCGTCGCTGGCGCGGATGGCTCCGTTCTCGTCGGCTCCGAAAACGGTCTGCTGGGCTGGCGTGCGGGCAGCGTCCGGCGCATGACCACGAAAAACGGCCTGCCCTGCGACTTCATCATCACGTTCATTCAGGATAAGGAGAAGCACTGGTGGCTGTATACCCGGTGCGGCGTCGTGGGCTTCTCGGACGCTGAGCTCCAGAAATGGTGGGCGAACCCGGATGCCGTGATTCCGAACCGCGTCTACGATGCGTTCGACGGCGCCCAGCCAAACATCGGGTCTTTCAACGCGGCGGCGTCCACATCCGATGGGCGCGTGTGGTTTTCCAGCGGAGTCGTCGTACAGATGCTGGACCCGTCCAGGATCTCGCAACCAGCCAGTCCGGCGGCAGCTACCGTCGAATCCGTCATCGTCGATCGAAAGGAATTCGCGGCTGTTGACAACCTCGAGACAGGCCCGCACGTGCGCGACTTGCAGATCGACTACACGTCGCCGACCTTCTCGATTCCACAGAAGGTCAAGTTTCGCTACAAGCTCGATGGCTACGACGAGGATTGGCATGAGGCCGGTCCACGGCGGCAGGCGTTCTACACCGATGTGCCCCCGCGGAAGTACACGTTCCGGGTGATGGCGGCCAACAGCGACGGCGTCTGGAGCGAGGGGGGCGCAACGCTGAAGTTCTCCATCGCTCCGGCGTATTACCAGACGACCTGGTTTCGGGCGCTCTCCGCAGCGTTCTTCGTCGCCCTCCTGTGGGGCGCCCATGAGGTGCGGACCCGCTCCCTGCAGCGTCGGTTCGAGATGACGCTGGACGCGCGAGTCGGCGAGCGTACGCGAATCGCGCGCGAGCTGCACGATACCCTGCTCCAGAGCTTTCACGCTCTCCTGCTGCGGCTCCAGACCGCGTCGTACCTGCTATCGGAGCGCCCCGAAGAGGCAAAACAGACGTTGGACAGCACGATTGCACAGGCCGCGAACGCGATCACCGAAGGCCGCGACGCGGTGCAGGGACTGCGCGCGTCGACCGTCGAACGCAACGAGCTCGCGTTGGCGATCAGAACCCTTGGCGACGGCCTCACAGGCGGTACCGGCGCGAGCCAGCCCCCTGCATTCCATGTTGCGGTGGAGGGACAGGCGCGCGATCTACACCCGATCGTTCGTGACGAGATCTACCGAATAGCTGCAGAGGCGCTTCGGAACGCGTTCCGTCACGCGCGTGCCGGACGGGTCGAGGTCGAGATCCGCTACGGCGACGCCGAATTCCGGTTGCGAGTGCGTGACGATGGCCAGGGGATCGATCCGAAGGTGCTCGCGGATCAGGGCGTCGAGGGACACTACGGACTGCGCGGCATGCCGGAACGCGCCGCACTGATTGGAGGGAAGCTGGCTGTGTGGAGCGAACCGGGCGCAGGGACGGAGGTCGAGCTGTGCCTTGCCGCTGGCACCGTCTATACGACGCCTCGCAGGCGCTCCTGGTGGGCACGGCGGTTTGCCTCCAGGGCAGCGGCATGAGATACGACACGACAGGCCCTGATCTGCCAGTGCCGGTTCCCGCGTACGCCCGCGTCCTGCCGGTCTTCGCGTCGCTGATTCCTCAGATGATCGTGCCCTACGCGGATGCGGCTGCCCTCATGCTCGCCAACCTCGATCGCGGGAACGCGATGTCGCGCCATCGGGTCGAGCCTGGCTGCCCATGGGCATGCGGGGACGGAAGCTACAGTGGTCGCCCAAACGAATCCCGCAGCAATGGAACCCTGAAGAGCGCTCGTATCCGCCGGACCGATTGCACGCCCGCGATGCCAGCGAGTCTTTCCTGGCTCCATGGCGTGATCCAAAAGGGTCAATTGGAAGACTCTTTCGGGTTTGCCTGGCGCGGCGCGCGCGACGTACGTTTACCCGGGTGTGTGTGTTGCGCGTCCTGTTTCCAGCGTCGTTCGACATTCGCCGCCCGCGGAGTTTTTCCGTCGACCGCCTATTTCGGGGCCGACCCGCAGCGGAACTTCCAGTTTGCGGTGAGGTACAGTTCTAACGGTGGTCATCCATGAGCGGTAGCAGCTCGCCGATTCGGATTCTTGCGGTCGACGACCACCCAGTGGTGCGCGACGGGATTGCCAGCCTCGTCGGGATCCAGACCGACATGGCGTTGGTGGCGCAAGCCGCGAACGGCCGCGAGGCGATCCAGCAATTCCGCAGTCACCGTCCTGATGTGACGCTGATGGATCTGCAGATGCCGGAAATGAACGGCCTCGACGCGCTCATCGCCATTCGGACGGAGTTCCCGGACGCAAGAGTCATCGTGCTGACGACATACGAGGGCGATGTACACATCCTGCGGGCCCTCAGGGCCGGGGCTCAGGGCTACCTGCTCAAGAACACGCTCCACTCGGAATTACTGCAAACGATCCGAGCGGTCCATGCTGGAAGGAGAAGTCTGTCCCCTGAGGCCTCGTCCCAGATCGCCCAGCACTTGAGCGATCAGGCCCTGACGCCAGCAGAAGTTGTCGTGCTTCGCCTTATCGCCGCAGGCAAGGCGAACAAGGAGATTGCGGGTGACCTCGGCATCACGGAGGACACCGTCAAAGGGCGAGTCAAGAGCATTCTTGCGAAACTCGACGCCAACGACCGAACGCACGCCGTGATTATCGGCGCCAAGAGAGGCATCATCGAGCTCTAGCTCCCAGCAAGGATTGCGGCGGAAATGCTTCGGAATGCCTTCCGGCACGCGCACGCCACCCACGTCGAAGTGGAGATTCAGTGCTCGCAAACCAGGGGCTCGAGGGACATTACGGATTGCGCGGCATGCGAGAACGTGCTGCACTGATCGGAGGGAAGCTCGCGGTGTGGAGTGAAGCCGGCGCCGGGACGGAGGTGGGGCTGCGCCTTCCTGCCAGCCTGGTCTACGCAAGATCCGCGAGGCGCTCCAGGTGGTCACGCCCATTTGGTTCCAAGGCGCCCGGACACGTCGAAGGTGACGCATCATGAGCGGGGACAGCTCGCCGATACGGATTCTCGCGGTCGACGACCATCCACTCGTGCGCGAAGGGATCGCCGGTTTTGTTGCGGTTCAGCCGGACATGATCGTGGTCGCACAATCGGCCAGCGGTCGCGACGCGATCCAGCAATTCCGTACGCATCGCCCCGACGTGACGCTGATGGACATTCAGATGCCGGAGATGAATGGCATCGACGCGCTCATCGCTATTCGAGCGGAGTTTCCCGACGCAAAAGTCATCGTCCTGACGACCTACGAGGGCGATGTGCACATTCTCCGCGCCCTGAAGGCCGGCGCTCAGGGCTACCTGCTCAAGAACGCGCTCCATTCGGAATTACTGCAAACGATCCGGGCAGTCCACGCTGGAAAGAGGGCTCTATCGCCTGAAGTCTCGTTCCAAGTCGCCCAGCATGTGAGTAATCAGGCCCTGACACCAGCAGAAGTCGTCGTGTTGCGCCTCATTGCTGCGGGGAACGCCAACAAGCAGATTGCCGATCAGCTCGGTATCACGGAAGACACTGTCAAGGGGCGAGTCAAGAGCATTCTTTCGAAGCTCGACGCCAACGACCGGACGCATGCGGTGATCATCGGTGTCAAGAGAGGCATCATCGAGCTCTAGCGAGGCTCCGCCTCAGACCGTCCAGGCTCCGCTGGCCCCGGACGGCCTTGACCGAAAACCTTGACTCAAAACTCAGAACCGAGTCGGTACGCCTTAGCTCCCACAAGCTTGCGGGGTTCCCGGCGGGCGCCGACCCGAAAGGGTCACACGCGCGACCCGGCGGGGGGATTCGCTTTGCGCCGCCACGCCGAATAATTGTTCCGAGGTACAGGTTGCGACGGCTATATTCCACATTCGCGGGCGGTTGGCCCGGCATCGGCTTGCTGGTCATGCGCCTGGTCGTCGGCTCCGTCCTCCTTCTGGGCGTGGGCCGGCAGCTGTGGAGTGACCGGCCCGTACACACGACACTCACCTCCGCATCGCTGGCGCTGTCGGGACTTCTTCTCGTCGCGGGGCTATGGACGCCCGTGGCTGGTGCAGTCGTTGCCGCGATCGCGATCTCCCAGATCCTGGGAGTTGCCGAACATCCATTGGTCAGCCTGTTGGCCGGAACCATTGCGGCCGCTCTGGCGATGTTAGGACCGGGTCGTTGGTCGGTCGACGCTCGGCTGTTCGGATGGAAGCGCATCGAAGTACCACGGCGCAGCAGTAGTTCCAGCACAAGCTAAGTGCGGAATCCTCCGCCGGCCCGAAAGCTGCCTTCGCCAGCAGTGTGTGCCGCGATCGTCCTGGTGCAATACCTTGGCGACACGCGGCGGAGCGGGGCAGCGATCACGCCGTCAAGTTCAACCCGCCGTCCGCCACGCCCGAAAGAGTCATCCGCAAGCCACTCTATCGAGGTGCCTCAGCGACCCTAGTAGGTCGTCTGAACCCATCTCCCGAGTCGTCGCCACACACTCTCCCAAGTCGTTTCAACAACGCTTTATGGGCTGCGAATGCGCCCGAACGGAGGTTGCGGCCGGCCGGCTGCGCGCACAGAATCGCCGCAGACAGGGAGGGCTATCGCGATGCTGGTTATTGACGAAAGCGCTGTCGACCGTCCGGACCTTCAGGGCGCATATTTCGATGGCTCGCTGGAACTGCTCCGCGAGCTCGCCATCACGAATAGTGTTGACGCCGCGTTGCCACGGCTCTCCGCAATCGTGAGCAAGATGCTGCCGCACGATGCCTTGCGCATCGCCTGCTTCGATGAACGGGGGCGACCCGTCGTGACCGCGTCGACCGCCGACGTGCCAGACATGACGTCCGACGGCGAGGAGGTGATCATCGATGATCTGCGCACGAGGGTGCTTGGCGCACCGGCGGCCCCGTACGCGACGGAGACGCTGGTCGGCGCCGGCTACCGCTCGGGCCTGGGAGTGTCGACGTGCGAGCCGGACCCCCGCGTGCGCGTTGCGTTCTGGTCGAAGCGACCGCTGGCGTTCAATCGCTCGCACCTGCCGCTCGCCCGTCGGATCGCGTACCACCTCGGACTCGGGGCGCAGTGCCGGAAGCTCGAAAGAACGACGCTTCAAATCGATGACGACCGCACGCAGCGGGTTGACGCGGGTGTGCAGCGAGGTGTCGATCAGCTGGCGGCAGGCAGCCAGCTCCGCGTCGTCGGCGAGTCTGTCGAATGGCGTGGCGTGCTGCGCAAGGCGACGCAGGTCGCCCCGACCGACACGACCGTCCTCATTACCGGGGAGTCGGGCACCGGCAAGGAGGTCGTGGCGCGATTCATCCATGCCGCGTCGGCGCGCAAGAGCCGGCCGTTCGTGGCACTGAATTGTGCCGCGCTGCCCGAGCAGCTGCTCGAGGCGGAGCTGTTCGGGTACGAACGCGGGGCCTTTACCGGTGCCCACCAGGCGAAGCCCGGTCAGGTGGAGCTGGCTTCGGGCGGCGTGCTGTTCCTCGACGAGGTCACCGAAATGAGCCTTTCCGCGCAGGCGAAGTTCCTGCGCGTGCTTCAGGAACGCGAGTTCCAGCGCCTCGGCGGGACGCGCCTCCTCAAAGCGAACATCCGGGTCATCGCCGCGACCAACCGCGATCTGCGGAAAGCCGTCGAGCGCGGCGAGTTTCGCGAGGACCTGTTCTACCGCCTCGGCGTCTTCGATATCCAGATTCCGCCGTTGCGCGCGCGTCCCGCCGACATCGTGCCGCTGGCCGAGACGTTTCTGCAGGAGATCGGCAAGTCGTTCGGCCGGCCCGCAGCTGGTCTGACCCGAGATGCTCGAAACGCCCTGCTGTCATATGACTGGCCTGGCAACGTTCGAGAGCTTCGCAATGTCCTCGAACGGGCCGCGATTCTGTGCGATAGCGGGCTTATCGAGACCGACCACCTGGCCCTGCAGTCGAGCAACAAGGCACTCCGCACCGACACGACCGACCTGAACGTCGTCGAACGCACCATGATTGCGAAGGTCCTGCAGGATTCTCGGGGAAACAAAACGAGAGCGGCGCGGCGACTGGGGTTGTCACGTACGCAGCTTCACCTGCGGATTCGAAAGTACCGACTCGAGGAGGCCGCCAGCGCGTAATCGCGACGCGTTGCCGTGCATATATGGAGGACGTCATGCATCGATCGAATCGGATGAAGCGGATTCTGCGCGAGCAGTGGGGACACTTTCTCCCCTCCACGCTACAACGCGGACGATGAAATTCAGACGGCGGAGCTCGCGCGCGTCCCGAGGCGAGGTAGATGAATGAGCCTGTTCGACACCCCCGCGACGATTCCCGTGCTGTCCGCAATCGGCGGCTCCGTGATCGGTGCGTTCAGTTCTACTGTCAGCACCTGGATCATCCAGCGACATCGAGAACAACGGGAACTCGTCGCGAAAAAGGTTTCTCAGCTCGAGCTGCTGTACGCAGACTTCATCAACGAGAGTGCGCGGCTGCTGGTCGATGCGGTGCAGCACTCTCTTGAAGACGCGAGCACGCTTGCACCAATGTATGCACTCATCAGTCGCATTCGGCTCCGCTCCTCAACTGAGGTGATCGAGAGCGGGGAACGCCTGATCACGATCATTCTCAAGACCTATTACGAGCCGAACCTCACCCCAGAAGAAATCCAGTCCGCGGCGACGAAGCACAACGATCACCTGCAGGATTTCAGCGAGACGTGCCGGCGCGAGCTCGACTCGCTGCTGAAGGAATTCTAACCAGATTCGAAGATGGCATGCGCGTTGCCATAACCAGGTGCATGACTCGGATCGACCCAGTTCTCCCGGCACGCAGAGAGCTGATTCGCGGGTCCTTACCGCGGGTCCCATTCGCTACTGTGCGGCCACGGCCGCCTGGCGGCGACTCCTTCGACTCGCTGCGCGTCGGCACGCCGACGCGCCCGCCTACAAGCCCACCCCATGCAAGACGATGGGCGGATTCCGCTTCTCGGCGAAGCCGTTCATCGTCTTCCGCTCTGACGTTACCGATCCGCGGCTCGCGGTCACGACGGCGCGACGAGTTGTCCAAGCGGAGCACGGACGTGTCGCGTGAGATCCAGAGCGTTCGGAAGCACACGATGTGCGTGAATTTGATCGAACGTGGTCTCACCTCCCACTCGAGTGCCCGATCTTCGTCTCTGACCCGCGGCACGAACCTTGTTTCAGGAGCGTGAGTCACGGCGGGCAGTCCGGCGTGATGGAAGCGGCGGGTGGGAGGTTTTGTCATGCACCAGTCAACCCGGATGAAGCGGATCTTGCGCGAGCAGTGCGGACAGTTTCTCCTCCACGATGCTTCGCGGTCGACGAGGTGCGTCACCGTTTCGGTTGCGTGGGGGTGGGCGATGAGAAGAGTCTCGTGTGCGGGCGCCATGGTGACGGCTGGCTTCATATTGAGTATCGCTTTTGTCCGGCCGAGTCCGGTTGTCGCCCAGAATCGCGCGCTCAAATCGGGCGTAGAGCTCGTGCCGCTCACGGTAACCGTAACGGATCGTGCGGGACGCTACGTGCCCGATCTCACCGTCGATGACTTCGCGGTGTTCGAAGAAGGCAAGCGTCAAGTCGTATCGCACTTCGCCGCGACTCACGTACCACTCGACGTTGCGTTCCTGATCGACACGAGCAACAGCATGGGCAATACCCTGCCGTTGGCGCAGAAAGCTGCCTGTGGTCTCGTTCGCCAGCTCCGGTCCGGCGATCGTGCCTCGGTTTCGGGAATAGGGTCGAGCGTTCTGCTTCACCAGGCGATGACGGCGGACCTGGCGCGCGTGGATGTGGCGCTTCGATCGATGCACGCCCATGGCAATACTGCCCTCTACGACGCCGTCTACATCGCACTGCGCGAGTACACCCAGGAACGCTCGAGCGCTTCGGAGATCCGGCGACACGTGGTGGTCCTGCTGTCGGATGGGATCGACACGGCCAGCCACGTCGCGTTCGACGATCTCCTGAATCTCGTGCGCCGCAACGGCGTGACGATTTACGTCGTGTCGCTCGCGACCGATCCCGTGCTGGTGCACGCGGTGGCGGGTGACCGCACGTCGTCCGAGTCGGCCCATGCCCTAAGTACACTGGCGCGCGAATCCGGCGGCCGACTGTTCACGCCGCGCGCCGCACGCGAAGTGCCCGCGATTTACGAGGCCATCGGCCAGGAGCTGAGCAGCCAATATGTGATCGGGTACGTGCCGTCGGCGGCGACAGCTGACGGAACGTTCCGGCACGTCTCGGTCGGCGTGCTGGAGCCCCGCGCTGGAACAGCCCGCACGCGCGCCGGATATTACGCCGACCGCGCCGGGTACAATCTCGCGGCCCTCGCCGGCCCGGTTGTTCGCTGACGGCGAACAGCCCTGCAGCTCGATGACCGTTCGTCACGGAGGGGTAGTCGAGGTGCGCGGTGTCCCGCTTCCGCACTCGAACGCGCGGCTCTCGCACACTTCCGGGACGCGCTTCCGCTCGGCCTCTTAATGGAGTCATTTGAAACACTCGTTCGGGGTTGCGGGCGTGGCGCGCGCGACGTACTCTTGGGCCCTAGTGATTTGTGGCTCGCCTGGGTTCCAGCCTCATTCGACATTCGCCCGCCGCCGGAGTTGTTGCGGGTCATGGTGGCGACCACTAGCGTGTCGCGTCATCCTGCGCCGGATTTCCTTGAATCCGGTGCCGCCCTTCTGCTGTCGCCTGGGGTCTCGACGCGAACGGCGGCAGCGGTCGTCATGGTAATCGAGCTGTGTATGGAGACTGAGCTGCGCCGTGCACGACCGAGCAGCCATACTACCGCTTGAGATAGCGCTCGCGCCGCCGCTCGCATGTGGACATCTATGACGAACGATCCGCGAACGCCTGTGTTTACTCCTTTTGTCCAGCGTCTCCTGGATACGTCGCCGGATGCGCTGCTGACCATCACGGAGGACGGGCGGGTTGTGTCCTGGAATCGCGGGGCAGAGTCGATGTTCGGCTACACGCCGGAAGAGGCTATCGGACGGCGCATTGCCGACCTGACGGTTCCTGACGAACTCCGCGGCGAAGCCTCGATTAGCCTGCGCCAGGTCGTAGAGAGCGGTTCGAGCACCGTAGAAACCGTTCGCCGGCGCAAGGACGGCGTGCTCATTCCCGTCCAGGTGGTGCTGCATCGAGCTACCGACGAAGCGCTGATTGCCGTCTGCGAGCGTGACGAGACGGTGCTCACGCGGGTGCGCGAGTTGGAGGCCAGCGAGGCGAGATTTCGGAGCCTGCTCGAAACGGCACCGGACGCCATCGTGATCGTCAACGGCGATGGCAACATCGTGATCGTCAACGCACAAACGGAAAAGCTGTTCGGCTACTCGAGAGCAGAGCTCTTGGGCAAGCCGGTGGAAATCCTCATCCCGGAACGTATCCGTGACGCGCATGCCGGGCACCGCGCCAGATTCTTCGCGGAACCGCGCGTCAGGGCCATGGGTTCTGGCCTGGAGCTCTCCGGACTGCGGAGGGACGGGTCGTCGTTTCCGGTTGAAATCAGCTTGAGTCCTCTCCACACCGACAGTGAGACGCTCGTCTCAGCCGCGATCCGTGACATCAGCGATCGCAAGAAGGCGGACGAACGATTCAAGGACCTGCTGGAGTCCGCTCCGGACGCCATGGTCATCGTAAACAAAGATGGGCGCATCGTCCTGATCAACGCCCAGACGGAGCGGCTCTTCGGCTACACACGACACGAGCTCGTCGGGCAATGCGTCGAGCTCCTCGTTCCAGAGCGCTTTCGCCAGTCTCATTCCCGGCACCGCGTCGGGTTCTTCGGTGACCCGCGACCGCGAGCGATGGGTACCGGGCTCGAACTGTTTGGGCTGCGAAAAAACGGAACCGAGTTCCCGATCGAGATCAGCCTCAGCCCGCTGAACACCGACGGCGGCACGCTCGTATCGAGCGCCATTCGCGATATCACCGAGCGCAAGCAGCTCGAATGGCGGATGCTGGAGGCCAACCGTCTCAAGAGTGAGTTTCTCGCGAACATGTCCCATGAGCTCCGGACGCCCTTGAACGCGATCATCGGCTTCGCTGAACTGATGTACAAGGGAAAAGTTGGGCCGCTCTCGCCCGACCATCGGGAATACATCGGCGACATCCTGATGAGCTCCCGCCACCTGCTGCAGTTGATCAACGACATCCTCGATCTCGCAAAGGTCGAGTCAGGCATGATGGAGTTCCGGCCGGAGGAGGTCGACGCTGCGCAACTCACGAGCGACGTGCGGGACACCCTTCGCGGCCTGGCTGCGAAGAAACACCTGCGCATCGAGATCGACGTCGACGAGGAAGTGCGCACGGTCGTCGTCGATGCTGGCCGGGTCAGACAGATCCTCTACAACTACCTGTCGAACGCGATCAAGTTCACTCCCGCGGGTGGGCGCATTGTCGTACGGATCACCGGGGATGGCCCGTCACTCTTCCGCATCGACGTGGAGGATACCGGCGTGGGCATCCCGCCGGAGCGGCTCGGGAGGCTGTTCGTCGAGTTCCAGCAGCTCGACTCCAGCGCTGCGAAACGATATCAGGGGACAGGCTTGGGGCTGGCATTGACGAAGCGGATCGCCGAGGCGCATGGCGGTCGGGTGGCGGTGCGCAGCACGCCCTCGCAGGGCAGCACCTTCTCCGCAATTCTTCCTCGCACCATGCCGCGTGACGTGCTCGACAAGAGTCGCGCGGACCGTGCCTAAGGCTGACGTGGCGGGCGAGCTGGTTCTGATTGTCGACGACAACATTCAGAACCTAAAACTTGTGCGGCTGATTCTCGCGAATGAAGGCTATGACATTCGGACGGCGGTCGACGCAGAAGAGGCGCTTGCGCTCCTTCGCACCTCCACACCGCACGTGATCCTGATGGACCTCCAGCTCCCGGGGATGGACGGGCTGCAGCTCGCTCGTCAGCTGAAGGCGGACTCTGCAACACGAGGCATTCGCATCATCGCCCTGACGGCCTACGCCATGAAGGGCGACGAAGAGAAGGCCTTCGCGGCGGGGTGCGACGGGTACGTGAGCAAGCCGATTGACACCGAGCGTCTGCCCGCCATCGTCAGATCACACGTCTCGGGCGCTGAAGCAGGGAACGAGCGGATCAGGCGATAAAGTCTCGCGCGCGGATCCCGAACTGCCGCATCTTGACGTGCAGCGTCTTGTAATCCGTCTGCAGCGCTCTCGCCGCTCGACTCTTGTTGCCGTTCGTCGCGCGGAGCATGCCGCAGATGGCATCACGTTCAGCGCTCCGACTGGCTGCCGCGGCCACCTCTCTCAGGGACGGTGTTCCGCCCGCGCGTGGGGCAGCGCCGGGCGGCATCGGAGGCGTGTTCAACAGAGCCCGTAAATCGGCTGGCCGGATGGCCATGCCGTCCGAGCGCAACACCGCCTGTCGGATCACGTTGCGCAGCTCGCGCACATTTCCCGGCCATTCGGCCCGCTGCAGCTGTTCGAGCGCCGCGGGCGCGAGGTGTTGCACCGGGCGTCGCAGCTCTACGCTCGCCTCGTCCAGGAAGCGCTGCGCGAGGTAGGGGATGTCCTCCCGCCGCGCTCGCAACGGCGGGACGGCGACCGTGTACTGCGCCAGGCGGAAGTAGAGATCCGCCCGGAAGCTGCCCTCACCAGCGCGCGCCTGCAGATCGTCGTGCGTGGCCGCGACGAACCGCAAATCGACAGGCGTCGCGTGATCGCCGCCGATCGGCCGCACCTCGCGCGACTCCAGCACGCGGAGGAGCTTCGCCTGCAGGCTCATCGGCAGATTGCCGATTTCGTCCAGGAAACAGGTGCCGCCGGCCGCCAGCTGAAAGTGTCCCGTTCGCCGGCGGTGCGCGCCAGTGAACGCGCCCCTTTCGTGGCCGAACAGCTCGGACTCGAGGAGCG
>DATAEK010000140.1:0-67227 GCA_036258055.1 Vicinamibacterales bacterium | reverse complement strand
CTAAGACCTGAACGAAGCCTCAGGGATCCTATATGATGGATTCCTATATGACGCGCAACCCGGACTACACCGCCGTCGACTCTGCGAAGAAAGGGAGCGCCGATTTGCTGATCCTCGCGCTCGTCGAGGAACAGGCGCTGCACGGTTACGAGATTGCGCGCCGGATCGAAGCGCGATCCGGCGGCACGCTGCGCTTCACCCTCGCGTCCCTCTACGAAACGCTCTATCGGCTCGAAGAGCGGGGATGGATCCGCGGACGATGGGTCGAACGCGCCGGTCAGCGCCGCCGGCGCTGTTACCGCATCACCGAGGGTGGCCGCCGCGTGCTCGCGGGCCAGCGCGAGGACTGGGGCCGGTTCATCTCCGCGCTCGCGCTCGTCGCCGGAGTAAAGCCTGCGTAGAACCTTGAGAACCTCTCGGACCTGAGAACTCAGAACCGAGAACCGGGAACCGTAGAACCTGAAGAGGCATGACCTGGCACCACGCAATCCGGGCGCAAGCGAAAGCGGCAGGCGTCGATCTGCCGCAGGCGACCGTCGACGAGCTCGCGCTGCACCTCGACGACCACTACGCCGCGGCGATCGCGGACGGCGCGGCGCCAGAGGATGCGTTCGCGCGGGCGCAGGCCGCGCTTCAGGAATCCACGCTCCAGGTGCTTCGCCGTCACGCCGCGCGCGAGGCGCGGCGCGTGCACGCTGCGCGAGCCAATGACGACCCCCGCGCGTCTCAGGGAAGGAGCTTTCTCGTGTTGAGCTCGTTTCGCATGGCGCTCAGGTTGTTCCGGCAACATCCGAGCTTCGCGTTCGTGACCGTGCTCGTCCTCGGTCTCGGCACCGGCGCCGCGACGACCGTGTTCACCGTCGTCGATTCCGTCGTGCTGCGGCCGCTGCCGTACGAGCGATCTGACCGCCTGGTGACGCTCTGGGACACGAATCATGAGCGCGGGTTGTCGCACGATCCGATTTCGCCGGTGAATTTCATGGACTACCGCGCCCTGCCTGTCTTCAACGGCGCCGCGGCGTGGTGGCGGCCGGCGGTCAACCTGGTCGAGCCGGGTGAGGATCCCGTCCGCGTCAACACGATCGAGGTCAGCGCCAACCTGTTCGACGTACTCGGCGTGCGCCCGCAGATCGGCAGCGGATTCCCAGCCAACGGCCCATTCTTCGCGCGTAACGAACCGATCGCCGTCATCAGCGATCGGTTGTGGCGGACCCGCTACAACGCGGATCCCTCGCTCATCGGACGTCCGATCAATCTGAGCGGCACACCATACATGGTCGTGGGCATCATGCCCGCGAAGTTTCACTTTCCCGATGACATCGACGTCTGGCAGCGACTGAAGTGGGACCTCACGCAGCACAGTCGCGCCGCGCACTTCATGGAGGCGGTGCTGCGGCTGTCCGACGGTGTCACGCTGGATCAGGCCGCCGCCGCGAGCGGCGCGCTCGCATTGCGCCTGCAGTCCGACTTCACCGCGACGAACAAGGGCTGGGGTGTCCGACTCGTGCCGTTGCTCGACGAAGAGCTCGGCTACTATCGGCCGGCGCTGCTGGTTCTCTTCGGCGCGGTCGGCCTGTTGCTGCTGATTGGGTGCCTCAACGTCGCCTCGCTGCTGCTCACGCGCGCGCTGTCCCGTGAGCGCGAGATCGCGGTGCGGGTCGCGCTCGGCGCGTCGACGCGTCAGCTCGTGACGCAACTGCTCTCGGAGAGCTTCGTCCTGTCCGCGGCCGGCGCGCTGCTCGGCATCGCAACGGCGGCGATCGCGCTGCCGATGATCGTTCGGTTGACGCCCGTCGAGATTCCTCGCCTGGAAGAAGCGGCGATCAATCTACGCGCGCTTGGTCTCGGTCTAGCCGTCACGGCGGCGACGACGATCTTGTTCGGTCTCGTACCCGCGCTTCTGCTGCTGCGCGGACATCTGACGACCGGGCTGCGAGCCGGCGAGCGCGGCAGCTCCCGCGGCGCCCGGCGTATTTATTCGATCCTCGTCGCCGGCGAAGTCGCGCTGGCGTGCGCGCTGCTCGTCAGCTCGGCGCTCCTCGTTCGTACCGTCCGCCAGATGACCGAAACACCCACCGGCGTCAAAGGCGAAGACGTGGTGGCGACCAAGGTGCAGCTTGATTCGAACACGTTCGGAAGCTGGCGGGCTGTCGCCGACACACACGCGCGGATCCTGTCGCAGATCCGCCAGCAACCCGGCATGATCGCGGTGGGCGCCGGCAACTTCCTGCCGCTCGAGGTTGGTTGGCGCGGCCCGTTTCTGATCGAAGGACAACCGCCCCCCGGAAGACCGGAGGATGCGCCGCAGGCGCAGTTCCACAGCGTCAGCGAAGGGTACTTCGAGGCGTTCGGCGCGGAGATGGCGCAGGGACGATCGTTCAACACGTTCGACACGGCAGACTCCGGCCCAGTGGTCGTAGTCAACGAGACGTTCGTCAAACGTTACCTGTCGGGAGGATCTGGGCTGGGCCGCTATTTCCTGACGCGGGCCGGCGGCATCGGGCCGCTCGGCGCCAACCTGATGCGGACGAACCCGCCACCACCCCAAGGCACCCGCTTCGAAATCGTGGGCGTGGTCCGCGACGTCCGCAACGCGCCGCTCGGGCAGGCCGTCGAGCCGGCCGTCTACTTCTCCGCGTGGCAGTTTCCTTTCCGCGAGCTGTTCGTGACCGTTCGCAGCGCCGACCGCAACGCGGCGTTGACCGCTGTTCGCGCGGCGTTGAAGAGCACGGCGCCGAACACGCCGTACAGCTCCGCCCGTACATGGCCAGAGATCTTCGCCGCACGGACCGCGGAGCCGCGAGTCCTGATGACGGTGCTGGTGTTCTTCGGCGCGCTCGCGGCGATGCTCGCGGCGATCGGCGTGTATGGCCTCTTCTCGTGGTCGGTCGCGCTGCGCACGCGCGAGCTCGCGATCCGGATCACGCTCGGCGCGAAGCCCCGAAGTGTGGGCGCACTCGTGATGCGTCACGGCGCGGTCCTCATCGGTCTCGGCCTCGTTGCCGGCCTCCTCATCGTGCGCGTCGCCGAAAGCGCTCTCACGCGTGTGCTCTTCGAGGTCAAGGCCAGCGACGTCGGATCGCATCTGGCCGCCGGCGGTGTGCTGCTGGCGGCGGCGCTGGTGGCGTGCATCCCTCCCGCGCTGCGGGCCATGCGGGTCGATCCGGTCGAGGGGCTGCGCATCGAGTAAGGGCGGGGCTGACGGAACTCCGACGTGCCGCCCGCGAAATCCGCCGCGTCGCCTGAGAGATTCGGCGACACGGGCGGGCATCGAGGGAACCCGGGCCGATGCGCCAATCGCACCGGCCCCGCCGACGCGTCGGCTTGCCAATGTGATCGCGCAGGTCTGATCGGCTTGCCGCCGGACACTCCAGGGGAGCTCACGCCGAGGGTCAGACTGCTTCTAATCGCAAGCTTCGAGAGAAGTTCCGCCGCAAACTGGGCCGTTGACCGCGTTCGGCCCATAGCCCTTCGCTTTTGGCGCTGTCGGGTACAGAATAGCGCGTCGGAAACGGTGGGACGTGCTGCGAGCCCGAGTTCTGTCCGGTTTCCACGCCGCTCTTCTGGGCGTGATTGCGCTCGTCGCGTCGCCGGGGGCCCCGCACGCTGACCCCCTCGCGACGGTCTTCGACGTGCCGCTGCCCGGGGGCCTGCCAGGCGCGCTGGCCGCGATCAACGATCGGGTCTCCCCCGATCGCAGCCAGTTCCTGCTCGAGCTGATTCGACGCCTGTACGATACGCCAATCTCCACCGTTAATGATCCACGAGCGCCGGTGATTCGATCGCTGGTCGATCGGTTGAACGCCGCCGGTCGAGATGGCGGCAGCGAGACCGTCCCTCTGCCGCTGGCGCCATCGATCTGGATCGACACGGTGTTCAAAGGACGGTCCACGACGCCTCAGACCCTGGTCAGCGCAATCGTGCAATCGCGTGGCGCTTCGCTCCTGTACTACGGTCTTCTCTCACTCGACGACGACACCCGCGCGTGGATGGCGACGCAACCCGACCTGATCACTGACGTGGTAACGCGATACTCGGCGGCATTCCTCATGGTCTCCCCGGTACTGCGCGTCAGGAATGGCGCCGTACAGATGCCGGGCGGTGAGGATGCTGCGCCAATCTGGCGCGGGCTCACGGATCATGCCGCGAACGATCCGCGCAGCTTCGTCCGCGCGCTGCTCGCGCAGGACCAGGGACGCCTTGCGTACTTCTTCCGGGCGATGGCGCAGATGACCCCCATCCACGTCCGGCTCGCCTTCAATCTCGATTCACCCGACGCCAATGCGCGCGTGACCGCCGCGCGCCGCCTGCATACCGTGTTCGAGCGAATCGCTGCCGGCTGGTATCTGGACGAGCGCGCGTTCTGGCGGCCGGAGATCGATCCGGCGCTGCTCATGGCCGACCTTCGTTCGGACGCAGCCGGCCGGCCGCTGATCCCAGGTAGCAGCGCGTTCTGGAACGCCGCGTTCGAGGACTCCGTTCGGAGGCGCGAGGATATCCGCGTCTTGGCGGCTGGCGATCCCGTGGGGATCACGTCGCTGTGCGAACAGATCTTCGCCGGCGATCGTACCGAACAACGTCATCGCTACGATGCTGTGATGTTCGCGTCGCGCGTCCTCCCGCAAGTCACGCCGCAGAACGCTCAGGATGCCATCGACGCGGTCCGCGGAGCGCTCGCGTATCCGGCGCTGATTCAGACACTCGAACGGGCGAGGCTCGAGGATGTCGCGGCGTTTGCGAGCGCGGCGCGACGCGCCACGGAGCTGGCCAAGATTGCTGACGATTGGCGCGCGACCCGTGCGTACGCACAGTTTCAGGGCGCCCTCGTCCTGGTGACGCGCGCGACCATGCGCGGGAGCGTTCCCGCAGCGTCGCTACCAGACCTCGTGTCCTCACTGGCGGCGGTCGCAACCAACGAGCGTGGAGACTACGACGGCGGTCTCGTCCGCTGGTTCGACTCGCATCTCGCCAAGGCATCTGAAAAGGCGGCAGCAGCCGCGCCGGCGCCGTCGGATTCCCTTGTAGGGCCGTACGAGGGCGCGTCTGGCCCGATTGACGAAGATGTCCTCGTCCTCCTGGCCGGCGCCTCTGGCCTCGCGCCTCGCTTCATCGAGTGGGAAGGCATGCGCTACCGTCTCGATTTCAGGACGGCGGAGGCGACACGGCTCGCGAAGCATCTGGGCGATCGGCCGCGACCGTACCTGTCGTCGGCGCAGACGCTCGTAGTTGCTGCCGACGTGTTGAACGGACAGGGGCTCACGCGTGACGCGTTGCAACGCGAGGCTGGCGCCGTCGATCGCATCGCGCAGGCTGGTCCGTGGTTCGATGCTGATGAAGAGACGTCGCGTGCGTCCTCGCGATTTCGTGATGTCACAACTGCGTTGCAGCGTGAGGCACGCGACGGCGACCTTCGCGGCGCCGCGCGTCTCGTGCCGGCGCTGCGCGAAGCTGCAGACGACTTCATGGCCCGGGGTCTCCTGGAACTTGCGTACGCGGCTGCGCTGGGACAACCGGACCGTACGCCGATTGATGCGGGCGATGCGGCCAGCCGTCACGACTTCGGACTGCGTCCCAGCAACGGCCGGCGAAACATGCCATGGCGGTTCCCGGTTGCCGGCGCCGAAGGGGGCCGCAGCTGGCACGTCAGGGGCTCGTTGCTCGGCCTCGATGTCGCGCTCGCCGAGTTCGCGCTGGTTCCGCTGTCCTCCAGACCGCCCACCAAACGACCGACGTTGAACGACGAAGATCGCCGCATATTCTCCGAAACCGTGGTCATGATTCAGCCGAGTGCGCTCGACGACGAGACCGGAGGGGCCATCGTCGACGCCGTTCGCAACGGACGAGCGAGGCTCGCGGCGGCGACGCCGGCCGACGCGGCGGCGTTGGCGGACGCGATCGATCTGAGCCCCGTTCGCCGGACGCTGCTGCCGTGGGTCGCGGCGCATCAGCCCGAACGGCTCGCCGGGTTTCTTTCGCCGAGCGAGCTGTTCTGGCTTGGCCTCGCGGACCGCCCCGTCGACGGACGAGTCAATGCCTGGGGAACATCCGCGAGTCCGCGCGTCGGATGCCTGTGTCTCCAGATGATCGATCGCCGTCCGTGGGAGGATCGCGCGGGCCGCTGGCATGCGGGACTGCTGGCCAGCGGGTTTCCCGATCTCAACCTCCGTCTCGCGGAGTTGCTCGCAGACATGCGCATGCCCGCTGCTCTTCTCGCGCCCGTGCTGGCGCCTGCGACGTTGGATCTCGTGAACAGCGCGACCAGCCGCGATCAGGACGATCGCCGCGGTCTCGTCGATTTTGTGCAGGCGCTGCGTCCCGAACGCGTGGAGGAGTATCTGGCGCTGCTGACCACCGATGGTCCGCTCGTCCCGGTCGGTGAAACCGGAAAGTTGGACGGCGGAGGCGCGCGATGAGCCGATTGCGGGTCCACCTGCTCGCGGCGTGCGCGGCAGCGACGGCCGCCCTGGCTGCCGGCCAGGCCCCGGTGCTGAAGATCACCTCGCCAACCGCTGACGTCATCGTCAACGGACGGACGCGAATCGAGGCTGTGATAACGCCGCCGACCGACGTGCAGAGCGTGAATGTCTTCGTGGACGGCCGGCTCGTGTGCAACCTGGACCGGACACCGCTCGTGTGTGCGTGGGATCCGGGTCCGATCCTGCGCGGCCATCACGTCCGGGTCGTGGCCACGCTCACCGATGGACGGCGCCTGATCGACAATCTGCACACGAAGGAGCTTGGCTACGCCGAGCGCGTCAACACCGACGCCGTGCTCGTTCCGGTCATCGTCACCCATCACGGCCAATTCGTGCGCGGGCTGAAGAAGCAAGACTTCGAGGTTCTCGAGGATGGCGTCACCCAGCAGATCGCCGCGCTGGTGAGCGACGAGGTGCCCCTCGAGCTCGTGCTCGCGATCGACATCAGCGGCAGCATGGAGAGCTCGCTCGACGAGGTCAAGGCCGCCGTGAAGCAGTTCCTCGCGAAACTGCGTCAAGGAGACTCCGCGACGCTGCTCGGCTTCAACGACACCACGTTCGTCGTCGCCGAACGCGAGACGGATCCAAAGGCGCGCGAGGCCGCCGTCGATCTGCTGACCTCGTGGGGCGGCACCGCGCTCTACGACGCGACCATCCGCGCCGTTGAGTTCATCAGCCGCGAGACCGGGCGCAAGGGAGTCGTGATTTTCTCGGATGGCGAGGACCGGCACAGCCTGACGCGCCGTGACGCCGCCATGCGGCGCGTCCAGGCCAGCGACGCCATGCTCTACACCGTGGGCTTCGGCGCGGGGGCCAGCGTGTCGCAATTGCGCACCAGCCTCGAAGCCTACGCGCGCTCGACCGGAGGCCGGCCGTTTTTTCCCCGGCAATCCAAGGAGCTCGACGGAATCTTCGAGGAGATCGTGGCGGAGCTCGCGAATCAGTACGTCCTCTCCTACTCGCCGACGAATCTGAAGCAGGACAAGAAGTGGCGGGACATCAAGGTCCGGGTGCGCAAAGGGGACTACGAAGTCAGAGCGCGGAAAGGCTATCGCGCGGGCGAACCATTTCGGGCAGGTGGGTAGCAATCGGGCACTCGCCGTCCATCGACGGCGAAGAGGTGGGCCATGCAGACACGCAGCACTCTCACGGCGACGCTGATGTTGTGCGCCGGGACTCTCGTGTGGGCGCAGAAAACCGGTCCGGGACAGACGCCGTCGTTTCGGAGCGGTGTCGAGGTCGTCACCATCGACGTCAACGTGATTGACAGGCAGGGCCTGCCGCTGAAGGGCCTGGGACCTTCCGACTTCGTCGTGACCGTCGCGGGCCAGCAGCGTCGCGTCGTGACAGCCGACTACGTCGACGTCGCGGCGGCCCAACCCGAGCGCGTCCTGCGGCCCGGTGTGGTGCCCGTCAGCACGAACGAAGGCGGCGGCGTCGGCCGTCTTTTCGTGTTCATCGTCGACCAGAACACGCTGGAGGCAGCGAGCGCCCGGGTCGTCGCGAAGGCGGCCTCACGATTCTTCGACCGGCTCACCTACTCGGATCGATCCGCGCTGATGATCATGCCGCTCGGCCCGAACATGGATTTCACGTGGGCCCACGACCGCGTGCGTGACGCCCTCGGCCGCGTCACGGGAATGGCGCACGCCAACAACATCTGGGATCAGGGGAGCCTCTCCGAAGCGCGGGACGTCGCGAATCGCAATCCGATCGCGTTGAATACGGTCGGAGCGCGCGAATGCGGCAACGCGTTCGCCGGCGGCGCGACGGGCTTCGGCCCGACGGCCGCCAGCCCTGGACCGACCGGGGGGGGTGGCACCGGCTCCGCGCCTGCACCGCCGGCCGGCGGCGGCGGGACGGGCGCCGGTGGAACCGGCGCTGGCGGTGGCGGGGGCGGCGGCGGGGGGAGCACCGGCGGTGCGACAACGGGCAGCGGTCGCTCATCGCGTGCCGGGGCGCTCACCCTCGACAGCTGCATGCAAACCGTCATGATGGGCGCCGAAGCCGCCTGGCGCAGCGTGCAGGTGACCTCGCTCTCCAGCCTGACGACGTTGCGGCAAGTGCTCTCGGCACTCGCACGCGTCAACGGCGACAAGACCATCGTGCTGATCTCGGGCGGCTGGCCGCTCGACGATCGCGATCAGATCTCGCTCATCACGACGGTCGCGGCCGACGCTGCCGCCGCACGGGCAACGCTCTTTACGGTCTTCGTTCCGACGCCGACCTTCTCGGTTACGCAGCGCATGATGAGCATGACGCCTACTGCCGATCAGTATCTCTACGTGGGGCCGCTCGAAACGCTCGCCGGGATGACCGGCGGCGGATCGTTTCGCGCCGAAGTCGGCGCGGAGGGCGCGTTCGAGCGCCTCGGGCGTGAGCTCGCCGGCTACTACCGGATCGGCATCGAGAAAAGCGCGAGCGATCTCGACGCCAAGAACCGCCACATGCGAGTACAGGTTTCGCGCGGCGGCACGACCGTACGAGCGCGGGAGATCTTCGACGTCCCGACCTATGAAGATCGGGATTGGGCCGCACGCATGGGGGCGGCGCTCGAATCGCCCGCACCTGCGACCGGGGTCGGCCTGCGCCTCACCAGCTACGTCGCCGCCGACCCCAACGACGACAAGCGGCTGAAGATCGTCCTCGCCGGTGAAGCATCGCGCCTCCAGCCAGGCGAAGCCACCTTCCAGATGCTGGTCAGGGATCTCACCGGGAAGAGAATCACCTCGGGCCAGCAGCCGCTCGGCGAGGTCTCAGGCGATCAGTATCCATTCTCACTGAACATCTCCGTGCCACCGGGCAGCTACATCGTTCGCGTCGCGGTCATGGACAGCACAGGGCGAGTTGGTTCCGTCGATCATCGCGTGGAAGCGCGCGCGGTGCCACTGGGACCGTTTTCCGCCGTCGGTCCGTTGCTCGTTCGCGTGCCGACGACGCCGGTTTCAGAGCCCCGCCTCGCCCTCGATGGCATACGCCAGGACGAGCGACTCGCGATGGAGCTCAACCTCGAGGCCGAGAGCGGCCAGGAGACGACCCCCGAAGTGGAATTCGAGATTGCGTCCACGGCTGACGGGCCCGCGCTCGTGCACTCGACGGCGACGCTCTCGAAGGGATACCGCGACGGCATGGTCCTCGCGCAGGGGATGGCCGACATGCGATTGCTGCCGCCGGGTCAGTACACGGTACGCGCGAAGCTCACCTCGGCCGGAACAGCGATCGGCGACGTGCGACGTGAGTTCGTGGTCCTGGAAGCGGCGCGGCTGACTGCCGCTGCCCCGACGACGACGACGACCACCACCACCACCACCACCATCACGCCGTCCGAGCGCCACAGCGCGTCGGCGCCAGCGTTGACGGCCCGCGCACTCGGTGCGGTGCCGGCGTTTGCGCTCGATCAAGTGCTCTCGCCAGGCGTGCTGGGACCGTTTCTGGAGCGCGTGGCGGCGCGACCCGATGCGGCTGCACCTGCATCCCAGGCGCTTCTCGCAACCGCGCAGAGCAACGGCATCGCTTATCTCAGCGTTCCGGACCCGATTCCTCCGAACGATCCGACGCGGGCATTTCTCAAGGGCTTGACGCTCCTGTCGCAGAAGAAGCTGGACCCGGCGGCCGACTCGTTCCGCGGCGCGATGCGCGCGAGCGCCGACTTCTATCCAGCGATGGTGTACCTGGGCGCCTGTTACGCCGCGGGAGGGAACGACAAGGAAGCGGCCGGCGCCTGGCGCACCGCGCTCATCAAGGAAGGGAACTCCGTTGCTCTGCACCTGCTACTGACCGACGCGCTGCTCCGTCAGGGCAATGGCGATCTGGCTCTTCAAACTGTCGAGGGCGCGCGGCTGCGGTGGCCTGAAGACGAGGACGTCAAGCGGCGTTACATCATCGCTTCGATGCTTGCCGGCAAACAGGCCGAGGGTCTCGATGCCGTCGACGAGCTCATTACGCAGCACGCTGCGGACGAGCCGTCCCTCGCGCTCGGCTTGCTGGTACTGTACGAAGCGTATATGAACGATCAGCCGATCGAAGGTGTCGATCAAGATCACGCGAGGATGACGCGGTTTGCCGATGCCTATCGCGCCAAAGGCGGACCCTCGCTCGCACTCGTCGAAACCTGGATGGCAGCCACTGCGAAGAAGCGCTGACGGACACTGACGTCCGGACCGCGTCAGTCGAGATTCGATCGAGAGGAGCGGCGCGCGTCGTGATCCTCGATGAGCGGGAGCTCGACGACGAATGTGCTCCCGCGGCCGGGACCTTCGCTGCGCGCGGTGACCTGCCCGCCGTGCTGCGTCACGAGGTTCCGGACAAGGGTCAGGCCGATTCCGATTCCTTCGACGCCGCCCCCGGCTTCGCGGACGAACGGATCGAAGATCCGCTCGAGGACTTCCCGCCGGATTCCGATGCCGGTGTCGCGGACGACGACGAGCGCGTGACCGTTGTCCTGACGCGCGGAGATCGAGATCTCCGCGCCTTCCGGCGAGTAGCGATACGCGTTCGACAGCAGATTCGCAAACACCTGCTGCAGCCGTCCATCGTCGCCTGCCACCCACAGCGGCGGATCAACCGGGACGTCGACCGTGAAGTACTGCTGTCGCTGCGCGATAGCCGGACCCGCCGCGTCGGCGGCGGCGAGAATCGTGTCCTGAAGGCGCAGCGTCTTGCGATCGATGCGCAGGATGTTCGAGTCGAGCCGGGTCACGTCGATGAGGTCGTCGATGACCTTGCCGAGCCGCGTCGCGGACACTTGAATCAGCCGCGTCGCGCGCTGGCGCGTTTCGTCGGACCCATCGCGCTCCAGCATCGCCGCCGCGAGCTGTACGTTGGAGAGCGGATTGCGCAGCTCGTGTGACACGAACGCCAGCGCGTCGTTGCGGCGATCGTGGACCGCGGTGACGTTTTCCTGATCCGCCTTGCCCCGATATACCAGCCAGCACACGAACAACGAGCCCGTGAACATCACCAGCGTTTCGATCCCCACGTTTTCACTGCGGCCGTCCAATCCCTGGAACGGATGGATGAAGAGCGTGCTGCTCACGGTCGTGCCGAGCGAGCTCGCGAGCAGGCCCGGGCCGAAGCCGCGCCAAGACGTCAGCGCAGCAGCCATGGCGGTGAAGAGCACCAGCGGTGGCTTGGCGCCGAGCAGCGGCAGGATGGCCAGGTAGACCACAGCCGTGATGGCAACGGCACCGGCCGCAATGACGAGGTCGGGGACGAGATCCCGCCTCGTAATGCTCGCTCGGGGCCGTCGATCGAGCCGCAGCGAATACGCGGGCATAAACACTCCTGGCAACCTCGAGCGTTGCGTGAGACTGGGTTGGGGGACCTCATCAAGATCGACGATCGCGCTGCCGAGTTCAAGCTCAACTGTTAGGCCGGCGGTCCGGAGGGCTCCGGAGGCCGGAGGAACTGGCCTGAGGATGGCCTTGGAGCCTCAGCGGACAGCGACGATCATCCAGCTCGCGCCACGCTTTTCGAGGCTGATGACGGGAACAGAAGTGGACGTCCGGCGCCTGCTCCGCGTGGTGATCTCCTGGGACATCTGGGCTGTCACCGTGGCCTGACGCCGGTCAGGCGATACGTTGATGTCCAGCTTGTCCAGGGTGATGCGATAGGCGAGGGCGTCGGTAAAAGCCGCGCGAAGCGCCTTCGCCTCCGCCGGCGACAGGACTTGTACCCTCTGCACCGCGTCCACGCTTCTTGCGGCGTACGCGAACTCGTACTGACGGATCACGCGAACGATATCCACTTCGTCCTGGTTCGGGCGCGCTGGCGGCGCGGGGGTCACCCGGCGCGGATCGCTTGCCGCCTGCGTCACGTCCTGACGCGGGGTCGAGGGTCGGGCTCCGGCAGTCCCCAGCTTTCGCACCGCTTCGTCGCGCTCCGTGCGGAGCTTGTCGATGACGCCGTCGTACTCGCGTTGGGCCTCCTTGCGGGCCTGCTCGACCTGCGCGGCAATTTCCGGTGCGTTCTTCGGGTCCGCGCGCTGCAGCGCCGCGACCAGCTCCTGCATCGACTCGAGTGCCGCCGTCCGTTCGCTGAGGCTGTTTTCCGCGACGGCGCGCAACTGCGTCGCCTGGTCGCGTTCGATCTGCGCCTGGTGAGCCTGATATTGCGCTTCGTTCTTCTGACGCCACGCGTAGATCGCGAGCGGGATCGTGACGAGCACCGTCAGGACCAGCAGCACGCTCGCGACGCGGGTCAGGCGCCGGCGCCAGTTCACGTTCAGCCGCAGGTGATCGCGCGTCCAGCGTTCGTCGAACGCCCGCTCGTAGATGGCGTTCCGGACGCGGAGCGCGCCGTGCTCGCGGCCGACGACGCCCGACAGCTTCAGCCAGGAGGTGACCTGATCCTGCTCGGTATCCGGCACGCGCTCACCGCGACGGACTCTTTCGTAGGTGCGCAGGACTGCCTCGCGATCGAACGCCTTCTTCGTGAGCATGTCGCGCACGAATTGCAGGTTGCTGTCGGTGTCCGCCCCTTCGTGGAGAAAGAGCGACTGGATGCGATCGTCAACCGCGGCGTCGGTCCACTCGGGCGGCGGCGCTTCGGCGAACGAGCGGACGACCCGCAGGGTCAGGTAGGGATGGCCGCCCGTCCACCGGAGAATCCACCCGATCAGATCGCGCCCGGTGGGATCCGCCAGCGCGAGATGGCTGGCGAGCGTCGAGGCTTCGTCGAACGTGAAGTCGGTGAGCTCGATGCCGTGTCCGATGTTGAATGGCGTCCGCGCGGTGTCTTTGATCAGGTCGCCTGGCGTGGCGACGCCGATGAGCACGAACGACAGGCGCTCCAGCACTGGATCCGCGGCGCGATGCTGATAGAGGAAGCGGATGGCCGCGAAGAAATCGTCGGTGAAGTCGAGCCGCAGGGTCGTGTCGATCTCGTCGACGAAAATGACGACCCGCGCCGTCCGTTCGACGAGCGCAACCTCGCGAAGGTAGCGTGTGAAGCGAAGCGCGTACGAGTGCTCGGACTGCGTGTCCCACCACGCCGCGGCCGGCGTGCGCAGCCCGAGCTGATCCTGCACGCCGAAGAGGAACCCCTTGTACCACTGTTCCGCCGTCGTCTGCGCGCCGAACTCGGTGAGGTCGATGATCACCGGCAGCGCGCCCTCTTCCGCGAGCCGCTCGGCGGTACGGATCATCAGGCTCGACTTGCCCATCTGGCGCGACGTGAGGATGTAGGTGAAGTCTCCGGCGCGGCAGCGTTCGACGAGCTCGCGATCGGCCAGACGCTCCAGATACACGCCGCCGCCGGCCTGTACCGTGCCGCCCGCGACAAAGGCGAACGCCTTAGATCGGTTCATGCAGCCGTTCCCGGAAGTACCGTGCGTACAGCTCGCAGCGTGGAACGACCTTGTTGCCGGCGCGCCGCACCAGCCCTGCGCCTTCGAGGCGGAGCGTGAGCAGCTCGTCGCCGGCGCTCCGACCTTCGATCGTCTGCTGCAGCGCCGAGATGAGCTCCGGCCTCCGCTGCAGCCGCAGCAGATAGTAGCGCAGGTGATCGCCAAAGGGGCCGGTGTCTTCCGTCGCGTGCGCGAAGAGGTCGTCAATGCCGATGGTTGGTGTGCTGCCCGCTACGAGATACAGGGCTTTCCGGGTCAGGTAGGGATGACCGCCGATGAGCGCGTAGAGGCGCGTGATGTCGGCGTCGCCCAGCGGCCGGGGATGGAGCGCGTTGAGGCGACCGACCTGATCGACCTGAAAATCCTCGAGCAGCAGCGTGATACCGACGTTGAACGGCGATTCATGAGGCCGATCGATGAAGAACTGCGGCTCGGTTGACGTGGAGAGGATGATGTCGAGCGTTTTCCAGCTGCGACGGGTCGGATGCGCGCGCAGGCCGTGCCAGCTCCGGAACATCGCGAAGAAATCGGCGGAGAACGAGGTGCGGAAGATCGAATCCGTCTCGTCGATCGCGATCACGCAGGGCGCGCTGAGCGGTTGCAGGATCTGACGCTCGACGTAACGGGTGCAGTTCTGGGGGTTCGAGTAACCAGTGTCCCACAGCTTGTCGACGGTGTCGGGCAGCTCGAACTGCTCAGCGATCGACGCGGCGAACCGGCGGAAGAACACGTCCGCATCCGCCTTCGACTTGTCGTCGACCAGCTGGAAGTCGAGAAGCGCGACCTTCTTGCCGAGATCGAGGGCGGCCTTCGCGGCGCGCATCAACAGTGAGCTCTTGCCCATCTGCCGCGGGCCTTTGATCGTCATCGTCTGCCCGGGCTCGCGGATGACCGAGAGCGCCGTCGCGTCGGTCGGCCTCGGCAGATACCACGGGTCGTCGATGTCGAGCGTGCCTCCCGGCACCGGAAGCGCGGCTGCGTACGCAGGCGGCTGACTGCCGGCGCTGACTGGCGCAGCCGGCATCGCGCGAGCTTCTGGCGGCGTCTCGCCGCCAATTGCCGCGAGCAGTTCCTGCAGCAGCCGCGGCGTGTCGTCCGGCTTGCTCCAGCTCGCGTACTGGATGCTGTCGAGATACGCGTTCAGCGGATAGGGAAGCGAACCGTCGAAGGCCACACGCACCGGCAGAATGCGCGGACGCGAGTTCACCGCCGCATGGTGCCGCGCGATCTCGATCTCGCCGCGCACCATCTCGCTCCGGCTCGAATCAGCGGTGAGAAAGACGATGAGGTAGTCGGACTGACGGACTTGCGCCTCGATCTCGCGCGCCCACGCTTGTCCGACGGTGAGCCGCTGATCGATGAAAACCGCGTGTCCTGCCTGTGAGAGGCCGGCGACCATCTGCTGGGCCAGCGTCTGATCTGGTTCGACGTGGCGCTTGTAACTGAGGAAGACCCGCGCAGTCCGGGTCTGCGTGCTCTTGGCGACCGCCTGCATGACAACCTCTTAGCGATCGGAGTGTTCGTACCCTGGAGAAGCGTCCTGACTTCTGCCACACCCGCAGAACGCCGACAGACGAGTCCTGCAAGGCCGTGAAAGGATCAGGGACGTGCTGCTGCGCAGCCTAACGGCGTCACCGCGCACGGTCAAGGCCGCTTCCGAAAAATGTGCCTGCTCTGACAAACGCTTGCGTGGGTGGCAAGCGAACACTTGGCGGCCCGCCGGCTCAACCATTCGAACCCGATCGCCGCGATATCATGTCGCGGCCTCGGAGATGATCGTGAAGCGAACAGTCGCCTCAGCCCTCGTGACTGCTCTTTGCGCAACCGCGCCCATCACCGCGTTCGTCCCGCTGCCGTTGTCGCGGCAGTCTCCCGCTCAATCGCAGGTCGGCCCGGCGGACCGGCCGGAGCCGCGCAGCGATCAGAACTCCATGACCGCACACGCCGAGCTGCTGGAAAAGCGGACGAAGGGGCGAATCGACGTCTACTTCGTCGGCGATTCGATCACACGACGATGGGGCGCGCTCGATTACCCTGAGCTCCTCGCGAATTGGAAGGCGAATTTCTTCGGCTGGAACGCCGCCGACTTCGGTTGGGGCGCCGACAGGATTCAGCACATGCTGTGGCGCCTCGAGCACGGCGAGCTCGACGGCGTCAACCCGAAGGTCATCGTGATCCTTGCCGGCACCAACAATGTCGGTATGGAGCCGGGCGGCGACGCCAAGATCGCGGACATCACGCGCGGACTCACAGCGCTGCTCGCGGCCTGCCGTCTTCGTGCGCCCAATGCCGTCATCATCCTGACGGCGATCTTCCCGCGCAACGACAACATGGCGGTCATGCCGGAAATCCTCGAAATCAACCGCCATCTCGCCACGTTGGCCGACGGCACGGCGGTGCGCTATCTCGACGTGAACGACAAGCTCGCGGACAAAGACGGCCGGTTGTTCGACGGCATGATGAACGAGCGCGACAAGTTGCACCCGACGATCAAAGGGTACCAGGTGTGGGCTGACGGGTTGAAGCCGATCCTCACCGAGATTCTCGGTCCGCCCGCGGCGACGGATCTGGCGCCGCCACCAACGGGCGATCCCAGCGTGCGCGGACGCTCGGGACGATGAACGAGACGCGACGATTGCGTCAGTGCTTTCCGCTCGGTTTCGTCGCCGCCGTCGCCTTCGGCATTTCACGACGCGGAAGCCGGTCAGGGCGATTCGCGGCGTCGTACACCACGCTTGCAATCACGGCTGACGCCTGCATCAGATCCGCCGGAACGGCATGATCCAGGGTGTCCGCGCTCGTATGGTGCGTGAGCGTGCCGTAGTCGAGCGGATCCTGGATGAACTGGAACCCGGGCAGACCGACGCGCGTGAACGACAGATGATCCGTGCCGCCGGTGTTGCGAATCGTGATTGTCGTCACGCCGAGATCCCGGAACGGCGCGAGCCACTGCTCGAACAGCGGCCGCATGGCCTCGTGTCCCTGCAGGTAGACGCCGCGAATCTTGCCGCTTCCGTTGTCGAGATTGAAGTAGCCGGACAGCTTCGCGTGCTCGGGCTTCAACGCCATCGTGTC
Organism: Vicinamibacterales bacterium; assembly: GCA_036258055.1. Classification (GTDB taxonomy): domain Bacteria; phylum Acidobacteriota; class Vicinamibacteria; order Vicinamibacterales; family 2-12-FULL-66-21; genus DATAEK01. The sequence continues at coordinate 50,331 of DATAEK010000140.1, read as the reverse complement.
GGGATCGGCGAAGTGCGCCTTGACGTACTCGCGCGATCCGAGCAACCCCTGTTCTTCGCCACCCCAGAGCGCGATGCGCACGGTGCGATCGAGCTTCAGGTTCAGCGTCTTCAGGATGCGCATGACCTCGATCATCACGGCACTCCCCGCACCGTTGTCGGTTGCGCCCGTGCCCGAATGCCACGAGTCGAAGTGCGCGCCGACCATGACAATCTCGTCCTTGTGCGCGCCGCCGGGTATTTCGCCGACGATGTTGCCGCCGTCGACGTCTTTGTCGGAAACGGTGGTTTTCAAGGAGAGCCGGAGCTTGACCGGTTGTTTGTCAGCGACGAGCCGGGCCACGCGATCGTAATGCTCCGCCGAGATCACGAATGTCGGTGGCGCGAGTGGATCGCGCGATCGATACGACCCAGCGGCCTCGGCCGCCAGCAGCCCCTCTCGGGCCCGATCGTCACCGTTCACGATGGCCACCACGCCCTCGGCGGCGAAGAAGCGTGAGCGTTCGACCGCCAGCGCGTCATAGCGATCGATCAGCTGATCGACGAACGACTCGGGCATCGACATGAATAGCTTGAAGACCTCGTCTGGCTTGTCCGGCCACTCGAGATCGTCGAGCTTCGTGATGCGTGACAGCGCCGTCGGTTCTGGCGCCTGCGTCATTTCCGCGAGCGCCGCGTCGGTCAGCCGCGAGAAGAGTGGCTTCTCGCGCGGCGGCGTGGGCGTGGCCGGCGACAGCAGCACGATCCGGCCGCGGAGCTTTCCGCTCCATTGCTTGCGGTAGGCCTCGAAGTTCTCGGCTTGCTTCGTGAAGCCGGCGAGAAAGCCGAGATCGATCGGCGTGATGAGCGGCTCGCCGCTGATCACGCCGGCTGTCGAGGCACTCCAGGCGAGCGGCATCGCCGCCAGCCGCATGTAGTGCGGCGCGACGAGTTCGGCCGAGTACTCGTCGATCGACCAACTCCGGCCGAACGGTCCCCAGCGCTCGATGTGCACGTTGGCGAGACCGAACGACGTCAGCCGGTCGGCCGCCCACTTCGCGGCTTCCTCGAACTGCGGTGAGCCGGTGAGCCGCGGCCCGTGCACGTCGGTCAGGTTCCGCAGGTGTTCCATGACCTCGGACCGCGCGAACGCTTCCTCTTTGATCCGATCGATCACCGCCAGATCGACCGGTTCCTGCGTCGCCACCGTCGCCGAGAGACAAAGGACCAGCGCTGCGACTGTACGTGCGAATGGTGAGACGCGCATATGGGAGCTCCAGTGTTCGAGTTCTCGGGAGGAGACGGAGTGAACGGAGGGTACTACACGGAGGCGCGGAGTGCACGGAGGACGCGAACTGGGAAAAGACCTTTATCTGAGGGGAATGATCACATTACGTCAGAAGGCTCGGGTCTCAGGATCGACCCGCCGCGCCGTTGGCGCGAGCGGCGATTCGCGAGCATGGGTCACGAAAGACAGAGCCCATGCCACATGCCCACGCTTCTTTCGTGACCCACGCTCACCACTCGCCACCAGCCTGGCGACACCCACACCCGCGCCGCCAGCCGGATCCAATCAGCCCGGCTCTGATGCGGCACGCTGAGCCATCAGCAAAGGCAGGGCACGGATCCCTGCTGACTGATTGACCGCACAGTTTCTTCAAGTCCGAGCGCGCGGCTCTAGAGCAGTTTCCGCGTACGCATCGAGCCTGGCTTCGATTGTTCCTCCGGAAAGCACCGCATTTCGCGACATTTAGACGACGGCGCACCAGTTGCACTCCATGGAGGCGTGTCGTATCGCCTGATGCGCGGGTTCATCACGAACGGCTTCACGCTCGTCGAAGTCATCGTGGCGATGGGGTTGATGGTCGTCATCTGTCTCGGCGTTGCGCCGCTTTTCGTGCTCGCCATGACGGGGGTTCGCAGTGCCCGTGGACAGACGCTCGCGACGATCTACGCGAGCGCGAAAATCGAGGAGCTCCGGTCATTGACCTGGGCATACGAGACCAGGCCCGCGATGACACCCATCTTGCGAACCGACGTCACCACCAATCTCTCAGGCGAGCAGGCCTCGGCGGATGGTGCAGGGTTGCTCGAGAGTCCTGCTGGCACGCTCGACGCCAACATTCCCCCGTATGTCGACTACCTCGATGCGCGTGGCGTGTGGGTCGGGACCGGTCCCCATCCGGCAGCTCGAGCTGCGTTCATCCGGCGGTGGTCCGTCCATCGTGCTGCGGACGATCCGGAGCACACGCTGGTGTTGCAGGTCCTCGTCGTGCCCGTGGCGGAGGAACTCGGACGGGCTCGTGCCGGCGAACGCGTCTGGACCGGCCGTGACGCGTTGATCGCAACGACGATGACCAGAAAGGCATCGAGGTGACTGCGGTGTTGAAAGAGGCAGGCTTCTCGCTGGTGGAGATGCTGATCGCCGTGGCCGTCGCGGTCACAACCTTCGGACTCCTTTTTCAGGCGGCGGCTCGTGGCCAACGCATCGCCCGCGCTCAACCGGAGGCGGCGGATGTTCAGCAGCGCGTCCGTGTGGCCACGGACATGCTGAGGCGTGATCTCCTGGCGGCGGGATCTGGACCGACTCATGGCGTCGGAACCGGTCCGCTCGATCAGTACTTCCCGCCGGTCGTACCTGCGAGAACCGGCGCGCGGAACTTTGATCCCGAGCTCACCTTCTTCACCGATCGGATTTCGATTGTCGCGGTTCCCGAGGGAGGTGTGGCGGCGCGATTGTCATCCAACATGGCCGGAGTCGCCTCGGACCTACCGATCGATTCCATGACTCCTGGTTGCGCGTCATGGGGGCTCTGCGGATTTACGCCTGGAACGCGAAGCGCGATCTTCGATCGTGCCGGTATCGGCGCCGGCGTCGAGTGGTTCTCCGTCACCGGCATCGCAGCGGGGCTGGCTCATGACGTACCGAATCCGCCGTTCAGTCGCGCGTATTCGGCACCCACCGCCAGAGTCGTGCCGATCGTGCAGCACGTCTACTACCTCGATCGTGTGAACGCCCGCCTGATGCTGTACGACGGCTATCAATCCGACGTGCCCCTCGTCGAGAACATCGTCGATCTTCGCTTCGCGTACTTCCTTGCGCCATCACCCTCGAGCGTCACGCGGCCCACGGACGGAGAGACCAACTGTGCGTACGCGGCCGGCACGCCGCCCGTGCCCTTGCTGGCTGACCTTGGCGGAATTGCGCCGCAGCTCGCAGCGGCGTCACTGCTCACCGACGGACCACCGTGCGGGCTGCCGCCCCACCGGTTCGACGCCGATCTGCTTCGAGTCCGGCGCGTCCGCGTAACGATTCGGGCGCAGGCCGGCTTGGACGATCTCCGCGGCGTGAGTCGGGACTTCAGCCGGAGAGGTCGATCGATCGGCGCGGAGTCCTCGGTCCCCGACGTCGAGGTCACGTTCGACGTCTCTCTACGTAACGTGGGATCCGGCTCGTGACGGGCCACGATGTAGTGTCCGGCTTCAGCCGGACTCGATTGACAGCGTGCGACGATCGAGGTGCCGCGGTGCTCGTAGTGATCCTGATCGCCGCTCTCATGACGGCGATCGCGTCCGCACTGATGACAACAACCATCACCGAGACCGTCATCGGTGGCGCGCACCGCGCCAGTCAGGAAACGCTCTACGCGGCGGATGCTGCGCTGGAGCGCACCATCGGGGCGCTGTCGCTGGTTCCCGATTGGAGTGCTGTCCTGGCCGCGCCACCGGGGAATCTCGTGGCGCCATTCGACGACGGTCAGGTGGCGCCGTTGACGCCCGATGGCCGTCATCTCGACCTCGCACGGCAGCTGGCCCTGCGTCAGTCCGCGAGCAACAGCCAGTACGGCTCAAGCGTCTTTGGCGTGGACAGTCCGCGATGGCGTTTGTACGGTCACTCGGGCTTCAACCGTCTCCTCCTTCCGGGCCTCGCCGCGCCGCCGGCCTACCTCCTAGTCTGGGTGGCAGACGATGGGGCGGACGGTGATGGCGACCCGGGTGTCGATTCGAATGGCCAGATCGCGCTGTTTGTCGACGCGTTCGGGCTCGGAGGCGCCCATCGGGCCATCGAGGCCGCCATCGGGCGCGCGGGTCCGGAAGTTGCGCGGTTGCTGACTTGGAAAGAGGTGCATTGACGTGCAAAAACGCGCGTCCAGCGTCCTTCACGCGACGGATCCCGGCTCGTGTTGCTGGGCTGCATCTGCTAAGATTAACCAAGGGTTATTGCGGCATGTCATTGACTGACTCGCTCTTACGTCCACGAGCCGTGGTCGCGGCCGCGCTCCTCGGCGCGTTTCTCGTGCCCATCGCTGCCAGCGCCCAGAATCCACCGCTGGCCGAGGTGGCGAAGAAGGAGCAGGAGCGCCGAAAGGTCGCGAAGCCGTCCGGCAAAGTTCTGACGAACAAGGACTTGCCGCAGGGTGGTCAACCGTCGGGCGCCGCGCCGGCGCCGCTGCCCGCGGCCGTTCCCCAGCCCCAGGAGGATCAGGCCGCACAGGCGCAGAAGCCCGCCGAAACCGACAAGGACAAGGACGAAGCCGCCTGGAGGGCCCGCATCGGCGCCGCGCGCGAGACGCTTCGCCGCGATCAGATGTTTGCTGAAGCGCTCCAGAGCCGCATCAACGCGCTGACCTCCGACTTCGTGAACCGCGACGATCCGTACCAGCGGGGCAAGATCGGGGAAGACCGCCAGAAGGCGCTCGCCGAGCTGGAGCGCCTCAGGGCTGACATCGCACAGCACACGAAGGACATCGCAGACATCGAAGAGGAAGCGCGGAAGGCTGGTGTTCCACCAGGCTGGCTCCGCTGAGGACCCCGACGTCGCGCGTGGCTGCTCCCGCCCAGATTCTGATCGTCGAAGACAAGGACTCGCTTCGAACGATGCTCCGGCACGCGCTGGAGCGTCCGGGGCATGCCGTGCTCGAAGCACGTGACCAGCCCGAAGCGGTCCGCATCCTCCAACAGAACCAGCCGGCGCTCGTGTTGTCCGACCTGCGTCTGCCGGAGGGGGACGGCTTCGGCGTGCTGCGCGCGTCGAAGGAGATCGACGCGGACGTACCGGTCATCGTGATGACGGCCTATGGCAGCATCGAGGACGCGGTGGCGGCGATGAAGGAGGGCGCGCTCGACTTTCTCGCCAAGCCGGTCGATCCCGATCACCTGCTCCTGCTCGTGAGCCGTGCGCTCGAGCAGCGGCGCATCGTGACCGAGAACCTGCTGCTGAAGGAGGAGCTCGCGGTACGCCGCGGCGCGCCGCAGCTCGTCGGCGACGATGCGTCTCTGCGGAAAGTGTTCGCCGGTCTTCAGCGCGCGGCTGCCACGGATACGACCGTGCTCCTCGAAGGGGAGAGCGGCACGGGCAAGGAGCTCTTCGCGCGATCGCTGCACGCGCTGAGTCCACGCGCGGAAGCGCCGTTTGTCGCGATCAACTGCGCCGCGATTCCCGAGACGTTGCTCGAAACGGAGCTCTTCGGCCACGAGAAAGGGGCCTTTACGGGCGCCGTGGCCCGCAAGCCCGGCAAGTTCGAGATGGCGCATCGGGGGACGCTGTTCCTGGACGAGATCGGCGATCTGCCGCTGTCCCTCCAGGCGAAGATCCTGCGCGCGCTTGAAGAGAAGCGATTCGAGCGCGTCGGCGGTACCGCCTCGGTGCAGGTCGATGTGCGGCTGGTCGCGGCAACCAACCGAGGTCTACGCGCCGCGGTCGCGGCACGCCGGTTCCGCGAAGATCTCTTCTTCCGTCTCTCCGTTTTTCCGATTACCGTGCCGCCCCTCCGCGAGCGCAAGGGTGACGTGCCGTTGCTCGCGCGCTTCTTCGTCGAGCGATTCTGCCGCGACATGAAGAAGAGGCCGCTCGCGTTTTCGCCGGGCGCGCTCGAGCAGCTGCAGACGTACCACTGGCCGGGCAACGTGCGCGAGCTCCAGAACTGCATCGAGCGCGCGGTGATCCTGGCGGAAGGGGAAACGATCCTGCCGCGTCATCTGAACCTCACGTTTTCGGCACCCATTCAGGCGGAAGCGCAGTCCGACCCCTGGGCGCAGGTCGATCTCAACGGGTCGCTGGCCGACGTCACACGGCGCGTCGTGGCTGAAGTGGAGAAGGTGAAGATTCAGGAAGCGCTGAAGCAAGCAGAGAACAACAAAGGACGGGCCGCAGAGATCCTTCAGATCGGCTACAAAGCGCTGTTGTTGAAGCTCAAAGAGCATCGACTGGAGTGAGACTCAGGGCCCGAGCCCGATCTCGACTGCCGCTCCCGCAAGCTCCTCCATCGTGACGTCGCGCACCGTCGTCGTGCTGCCAATCCCGGTTGGCAGGACGAAGTGAAGCGTGCCGGCAATGACCTTCTTGTCCCTTGCGACGGATTCGAGCGCCTGACTCGCTGACAGATCGCCCACCGGAGGCAGCGGTCCCATCTGCGTGATCAGCGCCCGCAGCGCCTGCTGATCGTCGGCCGTGAGGACGCCGCGCGCCACGCCGAGCGCCGCCGCGGCCATCATGCCGTAGGCCACCGCCTCTCCGTGGAGAAACCGCTTGTACTTCGTTACCGCTTCGAGCGCGTGGCCGACCGTATGGCCGAAGTTCAGCGCGCGCCGCGGGCCGGATTCCCGTTCGTCCTGTTCAACGATCGCGGCTTTGATCCGGCACGACTCGGCGATGATCGGCACGAGCGCCGCAGGTTCACGCGCGAAGATCGGTTGCAGGCTGCCGGAGATCTGGGTGAAGAGATCGCGGTTCGCGATCATGCCGTACTTGACGACCTCATAGAGTCCCGCGCGGAACTCACGGCGGGGGAGCGTCGACAGCACGGCCGGATCGACCACGACGGCGATTGGCTGATGGAACGCGCCGATGAGATTCTTTCCCAGCGGGTGATTGACGCCGACCTTGCCGCCGATCGCGCTGTCCACCTGGGCGAGGAGCGTCGTCGGAACTTGCGCAACCGGCACACCGCGCAAGTAGGTAGCGGCGGCGAATCCCGCGGTATCGCCGACGACCCCGCCACCGATGGCGACGATCGTCGTCGATCGATCGGCTCCAACCCGGAGGAGCGCATCGTAGATCTTGCTGACCGTCGGCAGCTGTTTGAATCGTTCTCCGTCGGGAATCAGCACTGGTTCGTCCCGGCTCACGGCACCGAACAGTTCACCGTGGTGGCGCCAGACGGTGGCGTTCGAGACGACGATACGACGGGAGGGCGCACCGATGGCATCGAGCAGGGCGGTCAGCCTCGCAGCCGCGCCGTGCGCGATTTCGACGGCGTAGTCGCCCGACGCGGCGCGCACTTGGAAGCGAGACGAAAGGACTGGCTGTGGCGAAGCAGTCACGGGTTCACCAGGCGCCGAGGGATCGCCGGACGGCGAAGGCAAGACGACCGGGAACCAGCAAGGCGGATGGTAGGATAACAGGATCGGTTCACGTGTGGAGCTGCGCGCCGACTATCTCATCATCGGGAGTGGCATCGCCGGTCTGCGGGCCGCTGCGGAGCTCGCGTCTGCCGGATCGGTCCTGATTCTGACCAAGGCGGAGCCGCGGGAAGGCAACACCGGGTACGCGCAGGGCGGCATTGCCGCCGCAGTCGGTGACGACGATTCCCCCGAGCTCCACGCCGCCGACACGATCGCGGCGGGTGCGGGCCTGTGCGACGAGGCTGCCGTGCGCGTGCTCGTCGGCGACGGCCCACGCTACGTGCGGGAGCTGATCGAGTGGGGTGCCGGGTTCGATCGGGACCCGGATGGCTGCCTCTCTCTCACGCTTGAAGCCGCTCACAGCGTCCGCCGCGTGCTCCATGCGCGCGACGCCACGGGCCGCGAGATCGGACGGGTTCTCTGGAAGCGCGTGTCGGCGCTGCCCGGCGTGACGGCACACGATCACGCGCGGGTGATCGATCTCGTCGTCGAGGACGGCTGCTGTCACGGCGTCCGGTTTCTGCAGGAAGACGCCGGAATTGGGATGGCCTACGCGTCAGCGGTGCTGCTCGCTACCGGCGGCGCGGGTCAGGTGTACCGCGAAACCACGAACCCGCCGGTCGCGACTGGTGACGGTGTTGCGATGGCGTATCGCGCCGGCGCGCAGGTCGCGGATCTCGAGTTCGTGCAGTTTCATCCCACGGCGCTGAGCGTGCCGGGACAGCCGCGGTTCCTGCTCTCGGAGGCGCTCCGCGGCGAAGGCGCGCGGCTCGTGAACGCCGTCGGCGAAGCCTTCATGCACCGCTACGATCCCGCCGGCGATCTGGCCCCTCGGGATCGCGTCGCCCGCGGCATCGTCCGCGAGGGGCAGCGCACGGGGCGTCCGGTGTTTCTTTCGCTCGATCACCTCGATCCGGTCTTCGTGCACGGTCGGTTTCCGCTCATCGCGGAGGCGTGCCGGCTCGCGGGACTCGACCTCGCGCGCGATCGCGTGCCCGTGGGTCCCGCCGCGCACTACATGATGGGGGGCGTCGTCACCGATCTTGACGGCCGCACGACGATTTCCGGATTGTTCGCCGCCGGTGAGGCGGCATGCACGGGCGTGCACGGCGCCAACCGGCTCGCGAGCAACTCGCTCCTCGAGGGGCTGGTGTTCGGCGCGCGCGCTGGACACGCAATGCGCACAGCTCCGGAACCGAGTCCGGCGCATCGCGAGACGGCGCCGCGCGCTCGACCAACGGCAGCTGCGACGCGTGGGTTGAGCGCGGGAGAGATTCGGGACGTGATGTGGCGGGATGCCGGGTTGTTTCGTACGCGCGAAGGGCTCGAATCGGCGTGGCGAACGCTCGACGTTGCGTGGCGCGAGAGCGAACGCCGGTGGCAGGACGGCGGGTCGCTCGACGCTGACGGCTGGGCCACTTTGAGTTTGCTCACGGTCGCGCGGCTCATCGTCCGCGCCGCCCGCCGTCGCGAAGAGAGCCGCGGTGCGCACTACCGCGAAGATCACCCGCAGAGGGACGATGTACACTGGAAGCGACGGATCGCAGAGGAGCGGGCGGCTGACGCCCAGGAACGTTGATGGCACAGCAGATCGAAAAGCGGAACGCTGACGGCGCGGGGAAGCAGGCGCTCGTCACCGAGATCACCCCTCAGTCCGAGGACTTCTCGCGCTGGTACCTGGACGTCGTCCGGCGCGCAGAGCTCGCCGACTATTCGCCCGTCAAGGGCTGCATGGTGATCCGCCCGTACGGCTACGCGATCTGGGAACTGATTCAGCAGGGGCTCGACCGGCGCTTCAAGGAGACCGGGCACGTCAACGCGTACTTCCCGCTTTTCATTCCTCGGTCGCTCCTGATGCGCGAGGCGGAACACGTCGAAGGCTTCGCCCCTCAAGTGGCGTGGGTCACGAGAGGGGGCGACGAGGAGCTCGAGGAACCGCTGATCATCCGGCCGACCTCCGAAGTCATCATCGGGACGATGTACGCGAAGTGGATTCAGTCGTGGCGTGATCTGCCGATTCTAATCAACCAGTGGTGCAACGTCGTGCGCTGGGAGAAGGTCACCCGGCCGTTTCTCCGCACGACCGAGTTCCTCTGGCAGGAAGGGCATACGGCGCACGAGACCGAGGAAGAAGCGCAGGCCGAAACGCTGCGGATCCTCGGGCTGTACAAAGATTTCTGCGAGAACGATCTGGCGATGCCCGTCATGGACGGCCAGAAGAGCGAGAGCGAGAAGTTCGCCGGCGCGTCACGCACCTACTCGATCGAGGCGCTGATGGGTGACGGCCGTGCGCTCCAGGCGGGCACGTCGCACAACCTTGGACAGAATTTCGCGAAGGCCTTCGAGATCCAGTTCCAGGGGCGCGACAAGACGCTGCAGCACGCATGGACCACGTCCTGGGGCGTGTCCACGAGGCTCATCGGCGGCGCCATCATGACGCATGGCGACGACAGCGGCCTCATCCTGCCGCCAAAGGTTGCGCCGTATCAGGTCGTCATCGTGCCGATCGCGCGCGGCAACTGGCAGGAGACCGTGCTGCCCAAGGCGAAGGCCATTCAGGCGGATCTCGTGCAACACGGCGTACGGGTGATGCTCGACGATCGTGAGGCCTACACCCCCGGCTGGAAGTTCGCCGAGTGGGAAATGCGCGGTGTTCCCCTCCGGCTGGAAATCGGGCCCAAGGACATCGAGAAGTCGCAGGTCCTTCTCGCGCGCCGCGACACGCGCGAGAAGATGCCCACGGCGATGGACGGTCTGACGGCACGGATCGTCTCGCTCCTCGTCGAGATTCAGGCCGCGCTGTTCGCGCGCGCCGTGAAATTCAGGGAGGAGCACACGACCCGCGTGTCGTCCTACGAGGAGTTCAAGTCCGTCATGGAAGGGCGCCCCGGCTTCGTCATCGCCGGATGGTGCGGCAGCGCGGATTGCGAGGCGCAGATCAAGGCGGAGACGCAGGCGACGCTGCGCAACATCCCGTTCGGAAGCGAGGGGACCGCCGGGACATGCGTGAAATGCGGACGCCAGAGCGTGGGCGAGGCCTGGTTCGCAAAGGCCTACTGATGCTCGGCGGCATGTCGCAGACCTGATGGGCACACCGCGGCAGGCGCGCCGGAAGACCTCGCGTGCAACCGGCGCGCCGGTGTCGCGGGGCCGTCTCCTCGCGGGTGCGACCGTCGCGTGTCTCGTGGTCGCCGTCTACGCGAACGCGCTCGACAATCCGTTCGTCTACGACGACCACGACACCATCATCAGCAATCAGTCGCTGGTCGACCCCTCCAATTTTCGCTACGTACTCATCTACTCGCCGTTTCGGCCGGTCGTCAACGCGTCCTACGCGATCGATCGCGCGGTCTGGGGCTATCGTCCATTCGGTTTTCACCTCACCAATGTCCTGCTGCACGCGATCGTCTCCGTGCTGCTCTACGCGCTGCTCCTGCGCGCGCTTGCCGACGCCCGCGAGCGCAGCGGCGCCCTGCCCAGGGGAGACACGGTCGACATCTGGGCCGCGCTGACTGGCGCATCGTTGTTCGCCGTTCATCCCCTGATGACCGAGGGCGCCGGATACATCTCGGGACGGTCGGAGTTGCTCTGCGGCCTGTTCTTTCTCGCGGCGCTGTTGTTCTCGCGTGAGGCGATGCTTCGACTGGCCTCGCCAACGGCGCAGCCACCTGGACGGACGGGCATCGCGCTCCCGCTCGCTTTGGCGGTCGTGTGCGGGGCGCTGGCGCTGCTGTCCAAGGAGGTCGCCGCGGCACTGCCTGTCGTCGCGCTGGCGTACGACTGGCTCCTCCTGCCCGGTCCTCCCGAGGCAAGACGACGGCGGCTGGTGCGGGTTTTCATTCCTGCGATCGTCGCGGCAGGTCTTGCGGCGGCCTATCGCCTGAGCGTGCTCGTTGGCGCTGACGCGAGTTTCTCGCGATCTCCGATCCTCAATCTCCTTACCCAGTCGATCGTCATCTGGCGATACGTGGGACTCCTGGTGCTGCCGATCGGCCAGTCAATCATGCACGGTGTGCACACCGTGACGTCGTTGCTGGATCCGCTCGGGCTTGCGGCGCTGGGAGGGCTGACTGGTCTCGCGATCCTCGCGTTCGGCGTCCGCGACACCGTTCCGCTCGTCGCATTCGGCATCCTCTGGTTCCTCACCGTCATCGCGCCGTCCTCGAGTGTGGTCGCCCTTCGAGAGGGCATGGCCGAGCACCGTGCCTACTTTGCGAGCGCGGGCGTGTTCGTGGTGGTTGCCGCGCTGGCGTCTCGCGTGCTGTCGCGCGACGGGCGCACGGATGTGCCAGCGGGTTACGCGGCGGCGCTCGGGCTTGTCGTCCTCGGGCTCGGATCGGTGACCGTCGCCAGAAACCGTGTATGGCAGGATCCTGTCGCCCTCTGGCGTCAGGCTGCGGCCGCCGCTCCCGGAATGTGGGAGCCGCACTACGTGCTGGGGGATTCACTCCGCGAGGCCGGGGACTGCGCCGCGGCGATTGGTGAATACCAGACCGTGCTCGAAATGCGCCCTGACAACCGCGATGCGCGGCTCAACCTCGGCATCTGTCTGGGTCAGGCTGGACGGCTGGACGAGGCGGACGCCGCGTTTCACGAGGTCCTGCGCGCCGATCCTCGATTCCCGCGGGTGTATACGAACCTTGCAGCCCTCGCGCTCGTGCGCGGTCAGCCCGAAGGCGCCCGGGATTACTACCGGCAGGCGATCGGCGTCGATCCCAGGAACGTCCTGGCGCGTCTGCAGCTCGCCCGCCTGTACGAGCAGACGTTTCACGACTATCGCACCGCAGCCGTGCTCTGCGACGAAGTGCGGGTGATCGCGCCGGCCACACCTGGCGCCACGGACTGCGTCGAACGGAACCGCAAGCTCGCGGAAGCGGCGGGTGCTGGACGCTGACATGCGGCAGCGGATCCTCCACGCGATTCATGATTTCCTGCCGCGTCATCGCGCTGGGTCCGAGATCTACGCTTACGAGCTGGCGCGCGAGCTTTCGTCGCGACACGACGTGTTCATCCTGACCTCAGAGTTCGACGGGAGCGTCCCGCACGGAACGGTCAGATGGCGGAGGTGCGACAGCCTGCCCGTCATCGAGATCGTCAACAACTGGCGGGTGGATCGGTTCGACCAGACCTACCGTTCAGCTCGTATCAATGCGCAGCTCGCACACGCCCTCGACATCATCAGGCCGGATGTGCTGCACGTGCACAACCTGCTCAACCTGTCGTTCGATCTGCCGATGCTCGCGCGTCAGCGCTCGATCCCATCGGTCGCAACGCTTCACGACTACACGCTGGTGTGCGCCTCGGGCGGTCAGCGGGTTCACGTCGCGGAGTCGCACGTCTGCGACGTCATCGACACGGAGCGTTGCAGCCGATGCTTCCAGCAGTCGCCCTTTCAGGCGCTCATTGCCGCGGCGGCGATTTCTCGAGGTCCTGGCGGTGGCGCAATCTCGCGGGCCGGAGCCGTCGCGGCCCGCCGCTTCCCTCGGCTCGCGAATGCCGCCGCGAGGAAACTGCCGGTGCCGGGGGTGTCACCGGAGGATCTGTCAGCGCGCCTGAGCTACGCGCGTCATGTCTTCGACACCGTCGATCTGTTCGTCTCGCCTTCTGAGTATCTCGCGCGCGAGTACGTCCGTCTCGGGTTGAAGTCCGATCGGATCCGCGTGTCGAGACTAGGATTTCCGCCAGCAGCTGAGACCATCCGTCAGTCAGGTTCGGGATCGCTTCGGATTGGTTTCGTCGGAACGATCGTCTGGCACAAGGGCGTCCACGTCCTGCTCGACTCGGCGCGTCGCCTGGCCGGACCGTTCGAGGTCGTCGTCTTCGGCGACCCCAACGTGGATCCTCGATACACGACTGATCTTCGCCGTCGCGCGGAAGGTCTGCCGGTGCGGTTTGCCGGCGCCTTCGATCGGGCGGAGGTACCGCGGATCTACGGTTCCCTCGACGTCGTGGTCGTTCCGTCGCTCTGGCCGGAGAACGCGCCCCTCGTGATCCAGGAGGCCTTCATGCACGGCGTGCCGGTCGTCGCAGCCCGCGTGGGCGGAATCCCAGAGTTCATCGATCACGATGTGAATGGGGTTCTCTACGAGGCGACGGCCACCGCCGCACTCTCAGCTGCCTTGCAGCGCTTCATCGACGATCCGGGTCTCGTCACGCGCTTGGCGTCGAACGCCCCGCCGATCAAGACGATCGCCGAAGACGCTCGCGAGTGGGAGGAACGCTACACCGCAGTGAGCGCCGCGACGAACAGGCCGGTGGCCGGTACAGGATGACGCCGACAAGTCGCGTGGCGATCGTGATTCCAACCCGCAACGGTGGGCCAGGTCTCGCGCGGTTGCTCGATGCGATTGCGGAGCAGGAGGGGATCGAAGCGGCGCCGATCGTCGCGGTCGATTCCGGATCGACAGACGGCAGCGTCGATTTGCTCGAAAACCGCGGCGTGCAGGTGCTGCGCGTGGCGCCGGCTCAGTTCAATCACGGGGATACCCGCAATCTCGCGCTCTCAGCAATTCGGACCGAACTCGCGGTGCTCACGGTGCAGGATGCGGTGCCGGCGTCGAAGAGCTGGCTGGTCTCACTCGTCCGGCCGTTGCTCGACGATGGGACAATCGCCGGGACCTACGCCCGCCAGCGCCCGTGGCCGGATGCGAGCCGCATCACGGCCCACTATCTCTCGGGCTGGATCGCCGCGCAGGACTCATCGCGTGTCGTCGGTCCGATCACACCTGCAGCGTTCGAAGCGCTCACGCCCGTCGAACGGTACCTGCTTTGCGTCTTCGACAACGTGTGCTCGTGCATCCGGATGTCGGTCTGGCGATCCCGGCCATTCCGGCACGCCCGCATTGCCGAAGATCTCGAGTGGGCGCTGGAGGTGCTGCAGTCGGGGCATCGGCTCGCATACGTGCCTGAGGCCGTCGTGTGGCACTCACACGATCGTTCGGCCCGTTACGAATTGGGGCGAACCTACCTGGTGCACCAGCAGCTGCAATCGCTCTTCGGTCTCTCGACGATTCCCACGCTCGGTGCGTTGGCCCGCTCGATCGCGTCCGCACTGCCGCTGCATCTGCGTCTGGCAGCCGGAGAACGTACCGCTCGGATCAGAGCGTTGGCCCGCGGGGTGGCGCTGGCGGTGGCGTTTCCACTGGGGCAGTATCTTGGCGCTCGGGCAGCGCGCGAAGGGCGGGATCTCCTGACCGTGGATGGCGTCTGATGCGAATTCTGTTCATCATCCACGCTTTTCCCCCCGGGTCGTCCGGCGGTACGGAAACCTACACACGCGAGATTGCCACCGCTCTCGCGGCGACGCCGGGGAATCGCGTCGCGGTCCTCACGCGCGAGGCGGACGCTGGACGGCCACAGTACTGCGTCCGCCGCGAAGAGCTCGACGGGATCGAGATCTTTCGCATCAACAACACCTTCGAAGCCTGTGGCTCGTTCGAAGAGACCTACACCAACCCCGCGCTCCTGAACATCGCGGCGGATGTCATCGGCGGGTACGATCCGGATGTCGTGCACATCCAGCACCTGACCTGTTTGTCGGCCGGTCTGCCCAGGCAGCTGGCTGCGATGCACCTCCCCGTCGTGATGACGCTGCACGACTACTGGATGATGTGCCACCGTGGGCAGCTCTTCGATCTCGACGGCCGGCGGTGTGCAGGACCATACGACGAAGGGTGCGACCGCTGTTTGCCGGCGGTCAGCGCCGCCGGGACCCTGTCGTGGCGCGCGGGGCATGCGATCCGATCGCTCAGCGTTCCCGGGCTTGCCGATGCCGTTCGACTCGTGATGCGTGCCGCCGATGCTGCAGCCCCGGCCGCTAGCACGAGGGCCTCATCTCTCGCGCGTCTGGAATGCATGCAGGAGGCGGCGAGCCACATCGACCTGTTTCTCGCTCCCTCCCAGACGATCGCCGATCACTTCCAGAGGTTTGGCGTCACGCCCTCACGCATCCGCCGCCGATCGCAGGGGGTAGACCTCACGCGTTTTCAGCCCGCTGAGCCGGCGCGGTCATCGTTCCTTCGAATCGGGTTTGCGGGTGCGTTCCTTCCCACCAAGGCACCACACATCCTGCTCGAGGCAGTGAAGCTCCTCCCCCCGGGATCCGTCACGGTGGATCTGGTTGGCGAGACCACCTCGTATCACGGGGAAGACACCTATCGCGACGTGCTCGCCCCGCTCCTGGCGTCACCGTTCGTCCGGCGTGTCGGGCCCGCCCCACACGATCGGATGCCCGATCTCTTGAGCGAAATCGACGTCCTCGTGGTTCCCTCGATCTGGATCGAGAACGCCCCGATTGTCATTCAGGAGGCGTTCGCCATCGGCATCCCGGTTGTCGCGTCCGATCTGGGTGGCATGGCTGAAGCCGTGACGCACGGCCGGAACGGCCTGCTTTTCGAGGCTGGTAACCCGCAGGCGCTGGCGGCGCAGTTGCGTCGGCTGCTGGAGGAGTCGGGCCTTCTCGCGCAGTTGCGTGCAGGCGTCGCGCCTCCGAGAAGCCTCGAAGACGATGTTGGGGAGCTGAGTGCGATCTACGAAGAGCTTTCGCGCGCGGGGACGAAGCCACTTCGACCGTCCGAGTCGGAGCTGGAGGAGGTAGTCGTCGATCGGCCTGCTGCGGTCTCCGTACGAACGGGCGTGACCGCCGTCATCCTCAACTACAACACCGCCGACGACACCTGGCTCGCCGTCCGTTCCCTCCAAACGTCGTTCGCCCCTCCCGACCGCATCGTCATCGTCGACAACGGATCGTCGGATCGATCCGCCGATCGGTTGCGGCAGATGCTGCCGGATCTGACGATCGTCGAGACCGGCAGGAATCTCGGATTTCCCGGCGGCTGCAATGTGGGCATCCGGGAGGCGTTGGAGGGTGGCGCCGAGCGGGTGCTGCTCGTGAACAGCGACGCGGTGCTCGCGCCGGA
Source organism: Vicinamibacterales bacterium (assembly GCA_036258055.1). Classification (GTDB taxonomy): domain Bacteria; phylum Acidobacteriota; class Vicinamibacteria; order Vicinamibacterales; family 2-12-FULL-66-21; genus DATAEK01. The sequence continues at coordinate 34,031 of DATAEK010000140.1, read as the reverse complement.
TGCGATCGGGATCCTGCTGGCCGCATCAAAGGCGCATGCGACCGCGGGAATTCTCGGGCCGGCGTTGCTGTCGCGCTCAGAGCCAGGCCGACTCGAGTCCGCAGGCATTTCATATTCGATGGTCACCGGGCGGATGCTTCATCGGGATGCGGGGAGGCATGTGAGCGCCGTTCCCGACGGACTGCGGGACGTCGACGCCGTCAGCGGGTGTGTGATGCTCCTGACTCGGGCCGTCCTCGAACAGGTCGGACTGTTTCGCGAGGACTACTTCTACTCATTCGAGGATCTCGATCTCTGTCTCCGCGCTCGATCGGCCGGTTTTCGCTCGTGCTGCGTGCCTGCGGGCCGCGCGTATCACCAGGGCCACAGCTCGATCGGTCGCCGATCGGCTCGACGTTTGTATTTCGCGACCCGCAATCACCTCAAGGTTGCGGGCGAAGCCAACGGGTCGGGCGGAGTAGCCGGACTTGCGCGGGGAGGCTGGATTGTGGGGCTGAACGCGGCGTATGCCGTGACGTCAGCTGACGCGCCGCTGATCCCCGGCCTGGCGGCGGTGATCCGCGGTGCCTGGCACCACGTCCGCGGGCGCTACGGTCCGGACTGATCGCCGCAGCTCGCGCAGGTCCGACTCGAGGAGCGCGAGATCCTCGACCAACCGCTCGATCAGCTTGCGCTGCTGCGAGAGCACGACGGAGAAATACAGCGACACGACGAACACCAGAAAACCCAGGGCGAGAATCAGAACCGCAGGCGGGTAGTGCACTCCAAGTGTCCGCGCCGTCGCGTGCAGGATGTCCCGGCGGATCGACAGACACAGCAGCGCAATCGAGCCGATGATCCAGATGAACGAGTGTTCCTCGGTCAACTTCCGCCGCCGGACCAGCTCGAGCACCAGGAGCAGCAGTGCCGCGCTGATCGAAATCGCGATCACCTGAACGGCGTCAGTCATGGCCTTGCCCTTCGACCATCCGGCGGATCGGCACGATCATCATCGCGAGGACCGTTCTTCCGAACGCGAGGCTCGCGCGCGCGGGTGTAATCGACGTTCGCCCTGCGATTCGCGGGCGCATGCGGATGGCGATCTCGCCGAATCGCAGACCGTTGCGCGAGAGAAAAAGCGCGAGCTCCGGCTCGCCGTATCCTGTGGGATGGTGTTTGCCCAGCAGGCGGATCGCGCGCGGACCGAACAGCCAGAATCCTGACGTCGGATCGGTGATGCGCGTGCCGGTCAGAAGGGAGAGACAGCGGGCGAGCGCGGCCTGGCTGATTCGCAATGGCGATCGCCATCGCAGCGGGCGTCCCAGATACCGCGACCCGATCACCGCGTCGAGCCGGCCGCTGCACACCGGCGCCAGCAGCCGCCGGATGTCGCACGCGCGATGTTGGCCATCGCCGTCCACGCGCACGACGTACTCGTAGCCGTCGCGCACCGCGTATCGCAGCCCCACGCGCACGGCCCCGCCGACGCCTACCCGCTCGGTCAGCGAGAGCCAGCTCACGCCGAGGCCAGGAAGCAGGTCCACCGTCCCGTCGGTCGAGCCATCGTTGACGACCAGGATGTCGAGGCCTGGAGCCCGCTCACGCAGCTCACCTACGACGCGGGGGAGATTGGATGCCTCGTTGAACGCCGGGACAATTGCGAGCACTCGATACGGGTTCAACCGCCGATCCCTCGTCGATTGAGGATCAGCTTCACGACCTCGGTACATGCTGTGCGCGGGTGACCGGCGTACGCGCGTGAGCCTGCGCGCGGTCCACAGCGTCACCGCGCTCACCCACGCCAGATCTCGAAGCAGGTGCACCAGACAGAACGAAAGCGCCGTGGCATCGCGGGATCGACGCCAGGCGATCACGCCCGCCCACGCGCGTTCCGTGAACAGCAGCAACAGAATCCCGAGCCCTACGCCGAGAGCAGTTGCGAAAGGGGCGCCGGCAACCGTGGCGGCGCCGGCCCACACCAGACACGCGAGTGCGACAGCCATGAGCGGTCCGTGCGCCATCATCACCGCCCCGGACACGTCGTCTCCGGTCACGCGATGGGGATGTTTGGCAAGGATGTCGAGTCGCCCGTAGCCGACTCCGAACTGCTGCCGCAGGTAGCCGCGCGGGTCGTCGCGCCAGCGATGGACGCTGAGCGCCGAGCGGCAGAATGCCAGCCGGTATCCTGCATCGGTCAAGCGATAGCTCAGATCGTTGTCCGATCCGTAGCCCATCTCTTCGTCGAAGAGGCCGCACTGGTGCAGCGCGCTCGCTCGATAGGCGCTGTTCCCAGTGCAGACATGATCGGTGGAGTCGCCGGGGATGTCCGCGTAGCGCTGCTCGAGGTCGCGACCCATCACCCGCGCCCAGAATCCGGCATCAGGTGCCGTGACGTAATGTCCTTGTGCGGCGGCAACGCCGGGATCCTCGAGTGCGCTCAGAAGTGGCGGGAGCCAGCCTGGCTGCAAGATGACGTCCTGATCGATCTGACAGATGATCGAGTATTGCGCTTCGCGCAAGCCCGCGTTGAGTGCCGCGGCCGATCCTCGGCGCGGACCGTCGATGATCCTCAGCCGTCCCGCCGCCTCGGCCTCCTTCAGCACACGTCGAGACCCGTCTCGGCTGCCATCGTCGACGACGATGATCTCGAACGGCCTTCCGTCACGCTGGGCCTCGATGCCGTCGATGACCGAGGCGAGCCATCGCCGGCCGTTGTAGACCGGGACGACGAAGCTGACCCCTTGACGGGTGGCGATCATGCCGAGCGCCGACCTTCCTCGCCACGAGCGCCGATCGCTTCGAGATACACGGCCTCGAGCTCTTCGCAGACGACGTCGGTTCCAAAACGGACACGTGCACGATCGGCGGCAGCGCGGGCGCGCCGGCGCCACAGATCGGGCAAGTCGAGGATCGAGTCGATCGCGCCCGCAAGTTCATTCGCGTCGCCGTAGGGCACGATGTGTCCGCCGCCGATTGTTCCGATGATTTCACCGCAGCCGCTGTCGTTCGATACGATCACCGGCGATCCGCACATCAGGGCTTCGACCGGCACGAGGCCGAACACCTCGTCGCGCGACGGATAGACGACGACGTCGGCAGCGGCGAGAGCGTCGAGGCGATCGCGGCCGCGCAGCAGCCCGACGCGTTGCACCCGGGCCGCAATCGACGGCTCGAGCAGCGTATCGAGCGCGCCAGAGGCCATGTCGTTGCCCGCGATGACAAGACGTGCCTCAGTCCAGCGAAGGGTGGCGAAGGCTCGCAGCAAGACGTCCACGCCTTTTCTGGGGGTGAGCTTTCCGAGAAACAGAATGATGGGTGACTCACGCAGGCCGTGTGTGCTGCGGAACGACGCGCCGTCCGGTTTCGGATCGTACTCTCGATCTTCGATGGGATTCGACACGACCGCGATCCGATGCGGTGGGATGCCCAGCCGGAGCAGTTGCCTGCGTTCAGCGTCGCTAACGGCGAGCACTCGGGCGGCGCCGGGGAGCACGTGGCGTCCGGCCGTCCGCGTGAAGATTTGCTTGGCCAGAACCCGCCGTTCGAACGCGGGGGCCGTACCATGAGGCGAAAGCACGTACCGGACGCCTGCGCGCAAGAGGGCGCGCGCGGCCTGCGCCGCCGGAAGGTTGTGACAGGCGTGAATGTGACCGACGTCGAAAGAGCCCGCCGACTCGCGCAACTTCGCGCTCAGGCCGGATGGCATGAAGAATTGCCAGTGATACGCCAGCCGGTTCGAGAGGTTGGGGAAGACCTGCACGTCGAGCGAGCCTCTGAGCCGGTCGGCGGTGTGTGGAGCGTTCGACCGGGACCGTTCGTCGCAGGCATCGGTCGTGAATACGGTCACATGATGGCCGCGGCGTGCGAGCCCCTGCGTCAGCGTCGTCGCGACGCGCGGGATGCCGCCGTACGCCCAGGCGTGCTGGTAGTACGGCACGACGTGCAGGATCCGCAGCGAGGTCATGTGCGAGCCGGTGCCGTATAGTAACAGGGTTCTTTCAGCATGAGCTTTGCAACAACGATGCGCACCGCGCCCCGCCAGCGTCATCTCGGGGGGCTCGTGTGGACACTCGTCCGTACAGATTTCGTCACGCGCTACCACGGCACGATCGGCGGTTTCGTCTGGGCGCTCCTGAAACCGTTATCGATGTTTCTCGTGCTGATGACGGTTTTTTCCTACGTCTTCCCGGGTAAGCCCCAATACAAGCTGGATCTGATCATCGGGCTCTTCCTGTACGAGTTCTTTCAGGAGGCGACGCGCACAGGATTGTTGTCATTGCGTGCAAAAGGGTATTTGCTGACCAAGGCCCGGTTTCCGTCGTGGGTCGTGGTCGTGACGTCGGCCTCGAACGCGGTGATCACGCTCGCGCTCTTTTCTGTCGTGCTGATTACGTTCCTGATCCTGGCGGGTCGCCCGCCCGGCCTGCTCGACATCGCCCTGTACGTCCTGTACCAGGTGCACTTCTTCGCGATCGTTGCCGGCTTCTCGCTCGGCGCGAGCGTGCTGTTCATGCGCTATCGCGACTTGAATCAGATCTGGGAAGTAGTCACGCACGCCGGCTTTTTCGTCGCACCGATCATTTATCCGTTGGACATCCTGCCGGAGCGCGTGCACGTCTACCTGTTCCTCTGGCCACCCACGCCGATCGTGCTGTTCTCGCGCAGCGTGCTCGTCGACGGCCGTGTGCCGTCGCTCCTCGCGCACGCGCTGCTGTCGGTCGAGGCCTTGACCATCTTCGCCATCGGCGCGCTCATTTACCGGGCGGGCGCGCCACGGGTCGCGGAGTACCTCTGACATGACGCCCATTGTCGAGGTCCGCGGCGTGTCGAAGACCTTCAAGATTCCCTCTGTTCGCCGCGACACGGTCCGTGAGCACGTGCTCGATCTGTTCCGGCGCCGCCCGCAGGAGCGGCTCCGCGTCCTCGACGACGTCAGCTTTCAGCTTGGACCCGGAGAGAGCCTGGGACTGATGGGCCGAAACGGCAGCGGCAAGAGCACGTTGTTGAAGATCGTCTCCGGGATCTACCCCAGCGACGCAGGGGAGGTCTCCGTCCGTGCGCCGATCACGCCGATCCTCGAGCTCGGCGTAGGGTGGAACCCGGATCTCGACGCCATCGACAACATCGAGCTCCTCGGGACCGTGATGGGGCTTTCACTCCGAGAGCTGAGGGCGGCGAAGGACGAGATCCTCGCGTTCGCGGATCTCGAACGCTTCGCGAATCTCGAGCTGCGTCATTATTCGAGCGGGATGGCGGCGCGGCTGGCGTATGCGGTGGCCTTTCGCGCCGTGCGCGAAGTCCTGATCCTCGACGAGATCTTCGCCGTGGGAGACGCCGGCTTCAAGGAGCGGTGCCAGACGCGGTATCGTGAGCTGCATCGTGCGGGTCATTCGCTGCTGCTCGTGAGCCACGACCCGCGCACGATCGCGATGTTCTGCGACCGCGCCCTGCTGCTCGAAGGCGGCCGAATCATCATGGCCGGGCCGGCGGCCGAGGTTGCCGAGACCTACCTGTCGCTGCTGACCGAGGACGAGGCGCGGATGGAGCTCGCGACGATCAATTCCTGATGTCCACGCCGCGCATCTCCGTCCTGCTGCCGTGCTTCAATCACGGCGCCTTCCTCGCCGAAGCGATCGGGAGCGTGCTCGCGCAGACGTTTCAGGATTTCGAGATCATCCTCGTCGACGACGGGTCCACGGATCCGGCAACCGCGGAGCAGATTCGGAACTGCGCTGCACCTCGCACGCGCATCTTCCGGATCGAGAATCGTGGCCTCTCCGGTGCGCGCAACTTCGCAGCGTCGCAGGCGGAGGGCGCCTTGTTCTGCGCGCTCGACGCGGACGACCGCCTCGCGCCCGCCTGGTTCGAGAAGGCTGTCGCGAGACTCGACGCGGATGCCGATCTTGGCTTCGTGTCGCATTGGCTGCGCGCCTTCGGCGACGAAACGTGGGAGTGGACGCCACAGCGCTGCGAGCTGACGGACCTGCTCGTCAACAACATGGTGAACGGCGCGGCGCTCGTCCGACGCGAAGTCTTTCATGCCGTCGGCGGCTTCGAAGAGTCGATGCGGGATGGCTGCGAGGACTGGGATTTCTGGCTCCGCGTCGTCGAGAAGGGCTATCGCGGCGCGATCATCCCGGAGTTTCTGTTCGAGTACCGGCGACGGGCGGATTCGATGAGCCGACTGATGAGCGTTGGAGCCGGCTATCCGGTCCCGCTGCATACGGTGATCGCGCGTCATGAACCCTACTACCGCGAACACATCGTGGAAGTTGCCGCGCGCAAGGACGACGAGATTGCCGATCTCCGGCGAGAGGTGATCCGGCTCCGAAAGGAACGGATGCTGTCGCTCGAGCCTTTGCTCGCACGCGCGCGCGAGGAGCTCGCCGCGGAGCTGGCGAAAATCGAGCGCGTCCGGCCGCTCGTCGAAGCCAGACAGGAGCGCGAGCGCCTGGGCTCGCAGCTCGCCGCTGCGACAGAGGAGAGCCGGAGGCTCGAATCCGAACGGCGTGCGCTGGCTGCACGCCTGGACGAACTGCGAGCGCACTCGGAACAGCAGCGGGCAGCCATGACCGCGGAGCTCGCGCAGTTGGAGACGCGCCTGACCGACGCATCCTCGGCTCGCGATCGGCTTGCGTCACACGTGTCCGAGCTGAACGGCCACGTCTCTCATCTCGACGCCGAGATCATGTCGTTGCGGCAATCGTGGAGCTGGCGCATCACTGGACCACTCCGGCGACTCTACGGTGCGTTGAACCGCTCGAACCCATGAATCCGGAACGCTGGTCGATCGTTATCGAGTGCGGGGAAGGGGCGCTGGCGCTCGTACGCACGATTGACAGCGCACGCCGGCAGAGTCACGCCGCGCCGATTCTGCTCGCCGTCTCGATTCGAACATCCGCCCCTTCCATCCTCGATGCGGCTGCACAGCGAGCCGGCGCCATCGTCGTACGAGGAGATGGCTTGGCGGCGGCGATCGACGCGGCCGCGGCAACGGCGGGTGAAACCGGCGTCCTGATCGTGCCGACCGGCTACGTTCTCGATCGCGACGCCGTGGCCATCCTCGCCGGTGCATTGGCTGAGAGCGCAGATCTGGTTTGCGCGGCCGGGGTCGTAACGGCACGGTCCCCTGACGGCTTGCACTCCGCGATCTGGACTCCAGGCGTGTCGTTCAGCGAACTGGTTGCCGACCCGCCGTCGGCGCCTCCGGTTGTCGCCGTGCGATCCGGCGCCTGGCCGCATCTCCACCCGACCGACGCGTCGCTCGAATTTGCAGCCAGCTACGACGTCAGGTTGCAACTGCTCGCTCAACGGCCGTCGCGCATGGCCTCGCAGGTTGTCGCCTCGGTCGACGTGGCGCAGGCGTACTGGCAGCCGTTCATCGATCACCCGGGCTATCGCGGTGCCCTCGAGTCCATCCTCGACCGGCATCGTGCGGCGATGCAGGCAGAAACTGAAGCCGTCGTGATCGGCCGCGAGCGGGCGGCTGCGTCAATTCGTAAAGAGCATCGCGCGCTTGCCGGGCGACGGCCGGGCGATGCCGCGGAGCTCGATCGATTGCGCGGCGCCATCGCGGATGCGAGGGCATGGCTGAACGCGTATGGCTTTGGGGACATGGACTGGGGCGATCTGCGACGGCAGGATCCGATCAGCCGGGATTGGGGATACGAACGGGGAGCGCCGGTCGATCGTCGCTACATCGACGACTTTCTGATCGAACACGCCTCGGACGTGAAGGGGTTGGTACTCGAAGTTCAGGAGAATGATTTCACGCGGCGGTTCGGCGGATGTCGCGTGACGACGTCCGATGTCGTGGACCTCGACGAGTCGAATCCGCGCGCGACCGTTGTCGCCGATCTGCGGCACGCGCCTGGCATCGCGTCCGACCGCTACGATTGCGTCATCCTGACTCAGACTCTGCACGTCATCGACGATGTCAGCGCGGTGCTGCTCGAGTGCAGGCGAATTCTCCGGGCAGGCGGCGTGCTGCTGGCGACGGTTCCGGCCGCGAGCCGTGTCTGCCTCGAGTACGGGGCCGACGGGGACTTCTGGCGCATGACGCCCGCGGGCGCTCGACGGCTTTTCGAGACGGTCTTCGGCGCGGCCGACGTCGACACGGTCACCTACGGCAACGTCCAAACCAACGTGGCGTTTCTGGAAGGCATCGCCGCCGAGGAACTCGGTGATGCGGAGTTCGATCGGGTCGACCCGTACTTTCCGGCGCTCACCGGCGTTCGAGCGCGAAAGACGACAACTACACAAAGGCGGGTGCGTGCGCGAGGGGCGGCGCGCGGCCTCGTGCTGCTGTATCACCGGATTGAATCTGATGCCGACGTTCACACGCTGAATGTGTCGCCGGACCACTTCACTGAGCAGCTGATGTGGTTGAAATCGCACTGCACCGTCATGCCTCTCGAAGAGATGCTCGGCGCGGCGCCCGAGGACCTGCCCGATCGTGCCGTCGCGCTCACCTTCGACGACGGCTATACGGACAACCTCGTCATGGCGGCGCCCGCGATGGAACGCCTCGGTATGCCAGCCACGTTCTTTCTGACCACCCGATGGCTGGATGAACCCGGCGAGTACTGGTGGGACACCCTGGAGCGCGTGCTGCTCGACACGCCGTCGCTGCCTCCGTCGTTGGACATTCATGTTGCCGGGCAGTCTGTGAGGCTTCCTGTCGGGTCTGCGGAGGAACGTCGAGCTGCCCACGACTCGCTTCACCCTCTCCTCGTGCGAGCGAGTCTCTTGGAGCGCGATCAATCGATCGGCGCGCTGCTCGATTGGAGCGGCGCGCGCACGCTGCGGCGCCGTCCGCTGCAGGCTGACCAAGTCCGCAGCCTTGCCCGTACGCCCGGGATGGACGTCGGTGCGCACACGATCAATCACCTCGCGCTCACCTGCCAGCCCGATGAGGTCGTCCGGGAAGAAACAGAAAACAGCCGGGCGGCGCTTGAAAGAGTGATCGGCCGGCCTGTCACGGGCTTCGCCTACCCATATGGTGCGGTCGATCGACGTGTGGCTGAAGCCGTCCGTCCGCGCTGGCGGTTCGGCTGCGGGTGCGTCGAACGCACGGTGTCACAGTCATTCGACCCTGCGCTCGTCCCGCGAGTCGAGGTCAAGGACTGGGCCGTCGATACCTTCGCCAACCGCGTGAATGATGCCCTGACGCCGGTCGCGGCCGGTGCGAGGACTCCAAAACAGGGTTGAGAGAGCGAGAGACCTGAAAGCCGGGCGCGAGCCTATCGCATCAGCGACGAGGCTGACTCCGGCCACCGATCGAGAATCCGCTTCAGCGCGGCATGTCGTCGCGTGATTCGCTCGCGCTTCACGATTGCGCGAAACGCGCCCGCGGCCTGACCCCGCCACCACGATTCCGTTTTCGGCACGCGGTGATACGCGAGTGCCAGCGGTTCGAGGCACGACACGTCCCCAATCACCTGCAGCGCGGCGAGGAACGAAGCGGGCAGTGTCGCCGAGGTCGCGGCGACCGTTTCACGGAGATCGTAGAGCGCGAGCCGGCTGCCGCGGAGCGCGAGCGCCTGATGGATCGCCCCGCGCAGCGCCTGCCAGTCCCCGCGGCCGGCCGCGGCGGCTTCACGCGCGCGAATGGCGTCGACCAGCTTTTGCAGCGAGGTCAGCGGCGCTTTCGCCGCCAGCTTCGCGACGGCGGGCCGTAGCAATGCAGGGCTGTCGGGCAAGCGGCCATCGAGCGCGTCCTTCCAGACGGCTTCGATGGGGTCGTCCTCGAGAGCCTCCGCCGCCGGATCGCGTTCGAGCGCTCCTGCGACGCGCGCGCGAACGTCCGGCGCCGCGTCCCGCAGCGCCTCCGCGGCCGCTTGACGCACGTGTCGCGTCGACGACGGGTCGAGCGCCGTACTGACGAGCGCATCGAGTGCGTCGGCGGCAACCTGGGCGTGCGGCGAATCGAGGAGGGCGCGCAACACGCCGGCTCCGGCGACGGCCACGTCGCCTCCGCTTCTGATCGCCGCGCGGGCGATCGGAAGCCCGCGCCGATCGGCCAGCGACTCGAGGACGCGCAGCATCGCCACACGCGGTTCGCGTTCGGGCGTCTCGGCATACGCGGCGAGCAATCGTTCGACGGCTCGCGATCCGATGACCGCCAGACGGGCGATGGCCGTTTCGCGCCGGACTCCGTCCGGGTCGCTGAGGGTGGCGATGAGCGCGCGTATTTCCGTTGCGGCTGAGGCCTTGATCACCATCGACGGTGCGACATCGTAATCGAAAAGTTACGTGCTCAGTCCGACGCTCCGAGGTGCGACGCCCTAGCGCTGAAAACGGACGACCACGGGCAGCTTTCCGCAAACGGGCGGCTCGGGTGACCCCGCAGTAGTCGAGGGCTCTCCAACGGTCGGCGGCGGAGGCGTTACGCGAACGCGAACGCCACGATGAAAGCCAACTCTGACCTGCAGACCCGACGGATCGCCCGTGCGATCGCCGAAGGCCCCCAGGTCGCTTCGGCGCCTCATGTTCAAGTTCCAGTTGATGCCAGCGCCCGCAAACATGCCGCTCGATCCCATCCACGTCAGGCCCAGCGAGGCGTAAATCGGGCTCTTCTGCCTCGACGATGCCGCGACGAGCGCCGCCACACCAGCCGGCGATCCGCGGACAGCGACCTCGTCATCGACGTACTTCTCGCCGTGGAGTTCCGCGGTCAGCCGCAACGGCTTGCGCGTGGGCATCGCAACCCCGGCACCCCAGCGGATCCCGTTCGTCAGATCGAACGCGTCCGGATCACCACGTGCGATGAAACCGCCGAATCCCGCCAACTCGAACCGCTGATTGACCTCCGTGCTGACAACCGCGTCGAACGCCAGATCGGGCTTGCCTGTGCCCGCACCATGGCTGTCGCTGGCCGTCGGAGTCTTGATCAGTCCGCGAAGCGCGAGCGCCGCGGGCGATCCGTGATGCTGGGACACCAGTTTGATCTTGGCGCCGATCCGGAGATCGCCGAGCCTGTTTCCGGACCATCCGCGCGACACGAATGGATATTCGTTGACCACGCCGCCCGCGTCGATCGAGGAGCCCGCGGCGGTTGGAAAGAACAGCGGGCGGACGTCCCGATCGATGCGAGTCACGAGCGACCAGGCACCGAAGACTTCCATGCGGCCACGAAGACCAGCGGCGAATGTCACCGCCCAGTTCGAGACGTCGGTAAAACCCTGTTCGTAGTCGACGTTGACCTCGTAGGCGCCAAGCGACCAGTCACGCGCAGGCAGGACTTCGCCCGTCGGCACGAACCACAATCCCGTATCGCCGAGATCTGTCGTGGTTGCGGGCCGCGTCTGCGACGGCGGTGGAGTGGTTACGGGTTGAGACCGAACCGGCTGCGCGTGAAGCGGCGCGGACAGGAGCGTGATCGCCACGGCCATGCAGATCTGTCCCGCGCGACGACAAACCAGCATGCTCCCGTCACTATACGACGAGCGCGGGCTGGCGAGGCGGTCAACGAAGCGAGGCCCGCGAGCTCAGGCCGCTTCGCTCGACGAGGACTTGCCGAAGAAGAACGCGACGAGGATGCTCAAGGCGTACAGACCGAGCATCGGGATGGCCATCATGAGCTGCGACATCACGTCGGTGCCGGGGCTGATGACGGCGGCGATGACGAAGATCACGAGAACGGCGTACTTGAAGTGCCGGGTCAGCAGGCGAGCCGAGACGAGGCCCATTCGTGACAGGAAGAACACGAGCGTCGGCATCTGAAAGATCAGACCGAAGCCGAGCATCATCTTCACGTACAGCGAGAATGCCGGGCCGATCTTCGGCATGAATTGCATGTAGTCGGTCTGGAAGCTGATGAAGAACTTCCAGGTCCACGGAAACGCGACGTAGTGCGAGAAGACCGCGCCGAGAAAGAAGAAGAAGGTCGAGAACAGGACGAACGGCACGGCGAACTTCTTCTCGTAGGTGTAGAGACCCGGCGAGATGAACAGCCAGAGCTGCCAGAGGATGAACGGCACCGCCAGCATCAGCCCGGCCAGGCCGCCGATCTTCACGTAGAGCATGAAGGCCTCGGGGCCTTCGGTGTACACCAACTTTCCCCCGTCCGGCAGCAGCTCCTGGAGGGGGTGCATGACGAAGGTGAAGATGCGGTTGATGAAGATGTAGGCGATGAGGCACGAGACGCCGAGTGCCCAGGCGCACGCAATGAGCCGGTTCCGGAGCTCGTCGAGATGCTCCAGAAACGACATCTTGGCGCCGCCGTTTTCGAGCTCGTCGGCGTCGGTCAGTTCGATCAGCGGTTCGTCCCGGTCTGGAGGCGTCGGTGACGCGGACGGGAATGGCACCAGGGCCATGACGCCTACGCGCTACCCGTCTGCCGGGGGACCCCTTGGGATTCCTGTTGGGATTCCTGCTGGTCGGCCGCCCGTTGTTCGGCCGGGCGCGGAGGAGTGCTCCGCTGTTCTTCCAGTCGAATCTCTTCGTCGAGGGTGTTGCGCAGCTCGTTGGACGCGCGCTTGAACTCACCGAGACTCTTGCCGAGCGACCGGCCGAGCTCGGGCAACTTCCGGGGCCCGAAAATGATCAGCGCAATCATCAGAATGATGACGAGCTCGGGCATCCCGATAGAACCGAACATAAGGCAAATCCTTGGAAGGCGGGCAGTTGTCGATATTCTGATTATAGGAACCCCACCGGCAGGGGTCAAGTGTCGCCAGGAGCCCCGAAGTCGTTGCGGTGCCTATACTTGGTCTGTTACGATCCAATAATGCGCTCTTCGCGTTTTTACTCGGTCACGGTTCTGGCCGTCGTGCTGTCGGCGCTCGTGGGCGGCTTCTTCGGGAGCAGCGTGCTGGCCACACAGGACGAGGTTCAACAGCAATATCGCGTTTTCACCGCCGCTCTTGCCGCGGTCGACCGCGAGTATGTCGAAGACGTGCCCAGCGACCGCCTGGTGTACGGCGCCATCGAGGGCATGCTCAAGACCCTCGATCCGCATTCGAGCTTCTTCGATCCGAAGCAATACGCGCAGATGCGCGAGCGCCAGGAAGGCAAGTACTACGGTCTCGGCATCCAGATTCAGGTCATCGACGGGGACATCACGGTGATGTCGATCTTCGAGGGCTCGCCCGCTTACAAGAAGGGGTTGCGTCGCGGCGACGTCATTGCCCGCATCAGCGGCGCCGATGCCAAGGGATGGACGAGCGAGCAGGCCGTCAGCAAGCTCAAAGGACCCAAGGGCACGACCGTTAACATCTCCCTGCGCCGCCGCGGCTATGACGGGCTGATCGATCTCGACGTCGAGCGCGACGAGGTCAACATCGTGACCGTCCGCGGCGCGTTCATGATCGACAAGGACACCGCCTACATCAAGCTCGGTGACTTCTCCGAGACCTCGGACGACGAAGTGGGTGCGGCCCTGAAGCAGCTCACCGACAAGGGCATGAAGCGCCTCGTGTTCGATTTGCGCGATAACCCGGGTGGACCGCTCGAACAGGCCATTCGCATCGCGAACCGGTTCCTGCCGCGCGGCGACATGATCGTCTACACCCGCGGCCGTGTGAGCAATTCGGATCAGGACTACCACGCCGAAGAAGACAGCGCATTCACGCACATCCCGCTCGTCGTGCTCGTCAACCGCAACAGCGCCAGCGCGTCGGAGATCGTGACCGGTGCACTCCAGGATCACGATCGCGGTCTCGTCGTCGGGGAGACGACATTCGGAAAGGCACTGGTGCAGTCGGTCTATCGCATCAGCGGCGGCGCGGGGCTGGCGCTGACGACCGGTCGGTACTACACGCCGAGCGGCCGCATGATTCAGCGTCCGTGGGACGGCAGCTTCGATGAGTACCTGACCTACACGCTCCGCGATCAGAACGGCGCTCGCGAGCACTCGGGCGCGCAGTTGAAGTACACCGAAGGCGGCCGCAAGGTGTACAGTGGCGGCGGCATCGAGCCCGACAAGTTCATGGCGGGGCCGGTCGAAGGATTCAACCCGACACGGTTCGGCCGTTTGATGCTCGCGCGGGGCGCGTTCGCCAACTTCGCGGATCAGTTCACGGCCGAAGGCGACACGCGTCTGCTGGCCGCGAACAAGAACAAGAAGGCGATCTCCAAGGGTTTCGCCGTGACGCCGGCGATGGTCCAGGACTTCAGGGCCTCGCTCAAGAATCAGAAGGTCACCATCGACGAGGCGTCCTTCTCGAAGGACGAAGCGTTCATCCTCACCATGATCAAGTACGACATAGACCTCGCGCTCTTCGGCGTTTCGGAAGCCCGGCGCAATCTGATCGCCAAGGATCCGCAGGCGCAGTTCGCGCTGTCGCAGTTCCCCGACGCGATCAAGTTGACCGACATGGCGCGCAATCGTCCAGTGGGAGGAGGAAAGCTACGGTAGGGCATTCGGCCCCAGATTTTGGGGTCGTACTTTGAGCTTGCCCCACGTATAGGGGCTTGCTAGACTGACGGCCGTTTGACTGAGCCTAGGGGCCATTCCGCGACGGGCGGGGTGTGGGTTCGGTGATCCGGTCCTTGTCACGTCACTTTCGATTCCCAGACAGCACAGCGTTCGAAGCGAACCCAGCCGCTTCCGGCCGCAGGCACGAGCCTGCGTACGCAAGCGGCTTTTTGTTTTTCCGGGACCCCGGAGAAAGTCACAGGTCATGAGGCTTCAGCGTCTCGAGATTGCCGGTTTCAAGAGCTTTCCCGACCGGTCCGAGCTCACCTTCGATACGGGCGTCACCGCCATCGTCGGCCCCAACGGCTGCGGCAAGAGCAACGTCGTCGACGCCCTGACGTGGGTGCTCGGCGAGCAGAGCGCCAAGAGCCTGCGCGGCGATCGCATGGAAGACGTGATCTTCGGCGGCAGCGATGCGCGCAAGCCGACCGCGGCTGCGGAAGTTCGGCTCAAGCTCGCTGGCGTGGCCGCGCGGATTGCCGCCGACGCCGCCCTCGCGCGCTCCGGCAACGGCGGCAACGGTGGGAACGGCAGCAACGGTGGGAACGGCCACGGCGTGGCGGTCGCCGGGAACGGAATCGAGCTGGCAGCCGCCGCCGTCGCGGTCGAGGATGACACGCCACTCATCGTCCGCGACGTGGAGTTGATGCGGCGTCTTTATCGATCGGGCGAGAGCGAGTACCTCATCAACGGCGAGATCTGCCGTCTGCGCGATGTGCAGGATCTGCTCATGGACGCCGGCGTGGGCGTCAAGGCCTACGCGGTCATCGAGCAGGGCAAGATTGGACAAATTCTCAGCGCCCGTCCCACGGACCGGCGTCAGCTCATCGAAGAGGCCGCCGGTGTCACGAAATACAAGAGCCGACGGCGTACGGCCGAACTGAAGCTCGAAGCCGCCCAGCAGAATCTCACTCGCGTCGACGACATCGTCTTCGAGGTCGAGAAACAGCGCGGCGCGCTGAAGCGGCAGGCCGCGAAGGCGCGCCGTTACAAGCGGCTGCGTGAGGAGCTTCGCCGCTGGGAGAAGGTGCAGTTCGCGCAGAAATACCGGCTGCTGGGAGAGGCGATCGAGTCGGCGCGGAAGAAGCTCGAGGACGCACGCGCCCGCGAGGCCGCGGCCTCGGCCCATCTCGCCGAGCTCGAGGCGACGCTCGAAGGCCAGCGGTTGCAACTCGCGGAGGCCGATGCGGCGACGACGGCCGCGAGGGAAGCCGCGCACGCGTGCGAGCTGGAGATCGGCCGCTTGCAGCAGCAGATCGCGTTCGACCGGCAGCAGATCGAGCACCTGACCACGTCGGCAGCGGAGATCGCCGCCGAGGTGACCACGCTCGAAACCCGGCGAGAGCCGGCGCGGCTGGAGCTCGAGGCTCGGCGCGAGGCCGCAACCGGCGCGGTCGAGGCACGGGACCGGGCGCGTGAAGCGCTCGCCGAGCAGGAAATCGCGTACACGGACAGCCAGCGCGTGATCGAAGGGCTGGAAGGGGACGTGGAAGCGGCCCGCAGCGAAGTGTTTGCCGCGGTCAATGCCGCGACTGCACTGCGGCATGCGATGGAGCACGCAGCGGCCGCCCGCGCCCGGATCGGGGAGCAACTCGCCAAGCTCGAGGTCGAGAACAGCGACCTCCGAATCGAGGCCGAGCGCGCCGAACGGGATCAGATGTCCGCCGACGAGTCGATGGACCGTGCGCGCGATGCGACGGACCTTCTCCGTGTGGACCGCGGCATTCGCGAGTCAGAGCTGGCGGGGGCAAAAACGGATCGTGACGCGAAAGCCGCCGAATGCCGGACCCTCGAGCACGACCTCGCGGGCGTTGCCGCGCGCTTGCGATCGCTCGAGGAGCTCGACGCCGCGCGCGCGGAATATGGTGACGGTGCGCGGCTGATCCTGGCCGAGGCGCAATCGGACGAGATTGCCCAGCTCGGGTCAGTCGCCGACTACCTGGACGTCGATCGGCGTCACGAACGTGCGGTCGAAGCCTGCCTCGGCGAATTGCTGCAACACGTCGTGGTGCACACCCACGAACAGGCGGCGGCCGGCCTCCGGTTCGCGAACGCGAATCAGGCGGGTCGCGTGGGGTTTGTCGTCATTGGCGACGTGGTGTCCGGGGTCAGCGGAGCGCAAGCGCCGACCGGCGAGGTCGTGTCACTCGCGGACGTGGTGCAGGTGACCGGACCGGCGGCAGACGCGATCCGCAGCGCGATCTCCACGGCGTGGATCGCGCCGGACCTGGCCGCGGCGCGGCGGGCTGCAGACCTGACGAGCGCGCCGGTTGCGACACTCGAGGGTGAGGTCCTGCGCGGACCGCACGTGCTCCAGGGAGGCGCGCGCGCCGAAGCACGCGGGATCCTGACGACCAAGCGTGAAATCAAGGAGTTGCGCGATCGCGCCGAGACGCAGCGCGCCGGCGTGGAACGACTTCGCGAGCAGGTCAGCTCGCTTGACGTGGTCATTGCCGCAGCGGAGTCGGCGATTACCTCGATGCAGGCGGAAATGCACCGCCAGGAGAAAGCGATCGTCGGCTACGAGCTGCAGGCTGGCGCCGCACGGGACGCGTCCGAACGCGTGTCGCGCAAGCAGGAACAGATCGCCGTCGAGCGGCGAACGCTCGAAGAAGAGCTGCGCGTGCAGGAAGCGCGGCAGGACGAGGCGCGTGCGTCGATCGCGCGAATCGAAGCGGAGCAGCGCGAGGCGGACGCTCAGCTCAATCAGGCGCAGCGCCGCTTGTTCGACGCTCGCGAGGTTCTTC
Source organism: Vicinamibacterales bacterium (assembly GCA_036258055.1). Lineage (GTDB taxonomy): Bacteria > Acidobacteriota > Vicinamibacteria > Vicinamibacterales > 2-12-FULL-66-21 > DATAEK01. Next base: position 16,886 of record DATAEK010000140.1, on the reverse strand, counting down.
AGGCTCAGGCCGGCCGAACCGCGGAGGCCAAGGCTGCGCATGCGGCCCTGGTGGAGCGCGCTGGCGCCCTCGCTGCCGAAGTCGAGCGCCTGGAAGAGGCGACGCGCGAGTTGCTCGACCGAATCACGACCCGCCAGGAAGACCATCGGCGGACGACGACGCGCGTCTCCGAGCTGCGTGACGGCATCGCGGCGTCTGAAGCGCGGCTGGATGCCGGCCTCGCCGCGTTCGATGACCTCCGCGAGCGCGTGCGCACGGCCGACGAGACGTCGGTCGAGCTGCGGTCGCTCTTCACCGCGCAGGAAGGCTTGATCCGTGACGCGCGGCGGACGCTCGAGGGAGTCCGGGCAGAAGCCGCGCACCTCGACGTGGCCCGGGCGACCGCCGAGTCCGACCTGTCGCATCTCGCGACCTCGTGCGTGGAATCGGTGCAGGCCTCGCTCGACGACGTGTCGGCCGAAGTGGAGCAGATGGAACGTGAGGGCGCACTCGCGAGCCCGCGTCCGGTGGATGACGCACCAGAGCCAGCCGAGTCCGACGGCGACGAGACGCCGCAGGATGCAGAACCCGCGACCCAGGCTCCGGCCCGCAGTATGACCCCGGACGAAATGGTGGCGGATCTGCGATCCAAGATCGAGCGGATGGGCGCCGTGAACATGATGGCGATCGATCAGTTCGATGACCTCGAATCGCGCCACACCTTCCTCACCGCGCAGCGCAAGGACCTGGTCGACGCGATCGCGTCGACAAACGAGGCCATCAAGCGGATCGACAAAACCACGAAGGAGCGCTTCCGCGAAGCCTTCGCGGTCATCAATCAGAACTTCGAGGGCACCTTCGCCACGCTCTTCGGTGGCGGCCGCGCGGGCCTGGTCCTGCTCGACGAAAGCGATCAGCTCGAGAGCGGCATCGACATCATCGCGCAGCCTCCGGGGAAGCGGCTGCAGAGCGTCCAGCTCCTCTCCGGCGGCGAGAAAGCGCTGACGGCGATGGCCTTGATGTTCGCGATTTTCAAGTACCGCCCAAGTCCTTTCTGCCTGCTCGACGAGATCGACGCGCCGCTCGACGATGCGAACATCGGGCGGTTCGTGGAGATGCTCCAGGGCATGCAGGAACACACGCAGTTCATCCTGATCACGCACAACCGGAAGACCATGGAGATTGCCGATCGGCTCTACGGCGTGACCATGGAAGAACCGGGGGTCTCCAAGCTCATCTCGGTGCAGTTGAACTGAACGTGCTCGCACGAAACCAACAGGAGCTGAGGAGATCAGGAGTATGTTTCTCCTGACCTCCTGGTCTTCTGGTAGCTGACCTCCCCGTGAACGAAGACAAGTCGCGTCGTTATCATCGGCTCCGGCGCCGGACCGTGATCCTTTCGGCAGCGCTCGTGGCCGGCTGGCTGGCGTTTCTTCTCGCAAGCGGGACGTCGGTATGGCTCCGCGACCTGGCCGTGGTGCTCGTGGGTCGCGGCGCCGCGCATCCCGCGACGGTCGCCACCTACGTCGTCATCCTGGTTCTCCTTCACGACCTCTTGACGCTTCCGCTCGCGTGGTATCGCGGGTTCGTGCTCGAGCACCGCTACGGCCTGTCGTCCGAAACGCTGCGGGCGTGGACGGCCGATCACCTGAAAGCGGCGGGCGTGAGCCTTCTCTTCGCACTCATCGGCGCTGAGATCGTGTACGCGACGCTGGTCTCGTGGCCGCGGACATGGTGGCTCAGTTCTGCGTCCCTGTTCATCGCCGGCATAGCCATCCTCGCGCGCGTGGCGCCTGTGCTGCTGATGCCGATCTTCTACAGTCTCAGGCCGCTCGATCGCGAGACGCTGCGCGAGCGGCTGGTCACGCTGTCAGGGCGTGCCGGTGTGCCGGTCCTGGGCGTCTACGAATGGGGTCTGGGGGAAAAAACGAGACGAGCCAACGCAGCGCTCGTTGGCACTGGCGGCACACGGCGCGTGCTGCTGTCCGACACGCTCCTGGCCGAATACAGCGACGACGAGATCGAGGTCATCCTCGCCCACGAGCTCGGTCACCACGCGCATGGCGACATCGCCAAGAGCCTCGCGGTCGAGGCGGCATTGATCCTCGTGGGGTTCGCCCTCGCAGCCCTCATGCTCGCGAGATTGTGGGATGACATCGGCCTCATATCGCCGGCCGACGTCGCCGGCCTTCCGTTGCTGGTCTTGATTGCTGGCGCGCTGAGCCTCGTCAGCGCGCCCTTGCTGAACGCCCTCTCACGGCGGAACGAGCGGCGCGCCGATTGGTACGCGCTGACGATGACGCGCCGCCCGGCGGCGTTCGTGTCTGCGATGAAGCGGCTCGCGGCACAGAACCTTGCGGAACCGTCGCCATCACGGACGGCTGTCTGGCTGTTTCACACGCATCCGCCGGTCGAGCAGCGGCTAGAGGCGGCCAGGCTGACGATTGAGGATTGATGATGGATGATTGAGGATCGCTGATTGTAGATTGCGCCATTGAGGATTGGCGATCGCTGGATTGATGATGGCTGATTGTAGATTGAGGCATTGAAGATTGAGGATCGCTGGATTGAGGATCCTGATTGTAGAGTGAGGCGTTGAAGACTGGCGATTGCTGGGTTGGTGTTTGCGGATCGGCGGGTGCCATCGGGTGGTTGAGGCTGTGTGCAAACGAACGGTCGAACACCGGTTCGATCTCGATGCAGCCTCAGTCAGCAATCCCCAATCGCCACTCCAGCGTTCATCAATTTTCAGAGTCTCATGAGAATTGCGCCAGCCACAATCCCCAATCGTCACTCCAGCGTTCATAAATCCTCAATGTCTCAATCCACAATCAGCGATCAGCAATCGGCCATCAACAATCATCAATGGGTTCATGTCCATCCGAAATACTCGCTGGCGTTCCGGTACGACACCCCTTCGATGAGCGATCGGATCAGCTCATCATCGTCGGGCAGCTCGCCGTTCTCGATTTCCGCACCCAGGAGGTTGCAGAGAACCCGCCGGAAGTACTCGTGACGCGGATAGGACATGAACGAGCGGGAGTCGGTGAGCATGCCGACGAAACGTGACAGCAGTCCAGCATTGGACAGTGCGTTCAGCTGCCACTCGATGCCCTCCTTCTGATCGACGAACCACCAGGCGCTCCCGAACTGGACCTTGCCCGCGACCGATCCGTCCTGGAAGTTTCCGATCATCGTGGCCAGGGTGTAGTTGTCCGACGGATTGACGTTGTAGACGATGGTCTTCGGAAGGGATCCTTCCTGGTTGAGGCGATCGAGATAGGCACCGAGTGGCTCCGCCTGCGGCCAGTCGCCGATCGAGTCGAACCCGCCGTCGCGACCGTAGGTGCGCAGCGCACCGGTGTTCACGTTACGCAGCGCACCGAGGTGGAGCTGCTTCGTCCATCCTTTCTGCGCGTCGAGCCTGCCGAAGAAGAGCATCAGGAATGCCGCGAAGCCGTCGTGCTCCTCAGCAGTCGCGGCCTTTCCGGCTCTGGCGCGATCGAAAATCGACGACGCCTCTCCTTCGCTGCAGGGCCTGGCGTAACAGTAGGCCAGACCGTGATCCGAGAGCCGTCCCCCGACGTCGTGGAATGCCTGGTGGCGCTTCGAGAGCGCATCGAGAAAGTCGCCGAACTTCGCGACGTGGACATCGGCCGTGGCGGCGAGTCGGTTGACCCAGGCGTTGAAGGTCTCGGGGGCGTGCACGTCGAGCGCGCGGTCCGGGCGGAACGTCGGATAGACGCGCGTCGCCAGACCTGAGTCGCGAATCTTCGCGTGCCACTCGAGACTCTCCGCCGGATCGTCGGTGGTGCAGACGACCCGGACGTCGAAGGTCTTCAGTATTCCGTGGGTCCGGAGCGCGTCGGATGGGAGCGCTTCATTCGCGCGGTCCCAGATGCGCCGCGCCGTTTTCTCGTTGAGCAGATCGCGGATCTCGAAATATCGATCGAGCTCGAGATGGGTCCAGTGATACAGCGGATTGCGCAGGCAGTTCGGGACCGTGGCGGCCCACGCCGCGAACTTGTCGTACGGATCCGCATCCCCGGTGCAATAGCGCTCCTGCACACCGTTCGCGCGCATCGCCCGCCACTTGTAGTGATCGCCCTCGAGCCAGATCTCGAAGAGGTTCGCGAACCGGCGATTCTCCGCGATGTCCTTCGGTGGAAGGTGGCTGTGGTAGTCGATGATCGGCTGACCGGCGGCATATCGCTCGTACAGACGGTGAGCGGTCTTGTTGCGCAGGAGAAAATCTGGCTTGATGAAGGTCACGCTCTGCTCCGCATGTCAACGCGGCATCGACGCCGCAGGTGGGCCCAGCAGCGACCGCACTTCCCGCAGCCACTCGTTAACGATCACCGCGTTCGACGACGCCGGCGCCGTACGACGGCGGACGAGGAACCGGCCGTCTGGAGCGACGCCGAGGACATCTTCGTTGCCATTGTCCATCACGATTGATGGCGTACCGACCCGCATGTCATCGGCAGAAACCGTCGCGCTCATCAGGCGCGAGCCGGACCGGTAGTACACGCGAGACCCGTCCGTCGACCAGAACGGGTGCTCGCCACCCGTTGTCGAGACGACGACGCGCCGATTGTCCTCCAGACGTTGCACGTACACGTCCCAGCGCCCCGCCTCGTCTGACTGATACGCCAGCAGCCGCCCCGCCGGGCTGAAGGCGGGCTCCACATCGTCGAAGGGGCTGCGGACGAGGGGCCTCGCGCCGCCGCCTCGAGTTGGCATCGCCCAGATGTCGCCGCGCGTGCCGACCTGGAATTGCACGACGGCGAGAGTAGATCCATCTGGTGACACCGACGCCGGCAGCGCGTGATGGTCCAGCGGCGGCAAGGCAGACGGCTGTCCGCCGTCAGCGTCGATGGACGTGGGGCCGTAGCGCGCGCTATCGCGCCGTGAAAAGTAGATCGTCCGGCCGTCGGGCGACCACGCCGGTGACACGTTCAGGCCGTCGTGCGTGAGCCGTGTGACCGCGCCGCGCTGCAGATCGCCGACCCAGATGTCGGCGCGCGATGGGTCGTTCGACGCGCTCCACGCGATGCGCCGGCCGTCGCTCGAGAGGACGGCGTCGGCGGACGGCTGCGCGAGGTCCGGGATGGGGGTCGAGCCAGCCTGCGTCACCCATTCGAGCAGATCATCCGGGTCACTCGACTCAGGAGGTACGACGTACAGAAGGGAGCCCGATCCGGAGATCGCAAACTGGCCTCGTCCCATCGCTGTGGCCGCCGAAGAGACGACGTTCTGCGGAACGCCGGAGAGCGTGAGTCTGACCGGATCGAACGCCACGGCCTCGAGCTCGCTTCCACGCGAGAACACAATGAGATCGTTCGCGCCAAACCGGGCGATGCCGATTCCTGAGAGCGGCGAGGTCCATCTGATCGACGCGCCAGCGCGGCCCAGTGCAGCGAGGCCAAGCCGTGTGGGCGATCCGTTCTGTGGAGTCGTGGCGATCGAGAAGAGCAGGGTCCGCCCGTCGCGAGTGATGGATGGCCACTCGTGTCGAAGTTCGCCCTGACCCTCGTCCGGCGTCGTGAGAAGCTCCGCCTGACCGCCGGCCTCTGAGATCTGCATCAGCCCGCCGGCGCGTGAAGCCCCGAAAACGATGCGTCCGTCCGGCGTCCATACGGCGCCCCGCGGCTCGGCCACGTCGGCGAGAGTGACCGGCAATCCGCCGGCAAGGCTGACCTTTTTCAGTTTGCCGTCCGCGAAAAACCCGAGCCACCTTCCGTCAGGAGAGAAGAAAGGATCGGTGGCGCCAGTCGTCGCGGCAACGGCACTCGTATCGAGTCGATCGAGCGGTCTGAGGAAGAGCTGACAGGCGCGCCCATCGCATGCGGACCACGCGGCACGCGAGCCGTCCCATGAGAGCGTAATCGCCGGGCCATGCGAATCGAAGGTCAGCTTGTCAGACAGTTGCAGTGCAAAGCGGCCCACAGGCGGCGCAGCGGGCTCACCTCTCATCAGGAGCTGCCAGACGGCGGCAATGGCGAGCGCGGCACAGAGCACCGCCGCGGTCCACGGAACGAGCGAGCCGCCGATCGACGGAGAGACGGGTTCAGCGGCTTCGTCCCGCCTTGGAGCATCGAGTCTTCGAATGAGGGGCTCGGCCTCGGTGGTTTGTACGGGCGCAACGAAGCGGTAGCCGCGGCGGTGAACCGTCTGGATATAGGTCGGTGCTTGAGGATCGTCGCCGAGCGCCTGCCGCAGGAAGCTGACCGCCTCGGCCAGCGACGTGTCCGTGACGAACGCGTCTTTCCAGACACCGTCGATGATCTCCTGCCGCGGGACGAGGTCGCCAGCCCTGCCGAGGAGACATTCCAGGACGCCGAGGACACGCGGCGGCAGCGTGAGGCTGTCGGTGCCGCGGCGCAGAATCTGGCTGTTGGGATCGAACGTAAAGGGCCCGAATGACACGACGGGCCTTCGAAGGCGTTCGACGGTCGCAAGAGCGCTGTCCACAGCCCCCATCCCTCGGAAACCTGATGGTACTGCCTGTTTAAGAAGATCTTAAAGGTTTCTTGCGGGCGTTTTGACTGCTGATTCAAGACATCGCTGGTGCGATCGGTCACGCTCGCCCGCATGTCCATGTTTGCCACGAAGTCCATCGACCAGGTCAGCCACGAGCAGCTCGGGCCGGGTCAGGGGGAGCTGAAGCGCGTACTCGGGCCGGTTCAGCTCACGATGCTCGGCGTCGGCGCGATCATCGGGACCGGCATCTTCGTTCTGACCGGCCAGGCCGCCGCGGCGAACGCTGGACCGGCGATTGTGATTTCCATGGTTCTGGCCGGTCTGACCAGCCTGCTGGCGGCGCTGTGCTACTCGGAGTTTGCCTCGAGCGTGCCGGTCGCCGGCTCCGCCTACACCTACGCGTACGTGACGCTCGGCGAGTTCGTGGCCTGGATCATCGGCTGGGACCTGATTCTCGAGTACGCGCTCGGCGCCGCAACCGTGGCCGTTGGCTGGTCTGGCAACCTCGTCACCCTTCTCCAGCAGCTCGGTCTCAACTTTACTCCGGCCCTGAGCGCCGCCCCCGGCACCGTCGTGCAGGTTGCCGGTGCCGATCCTGTGACTGCTGTCTTCAACCTGCCAGCGGTGATCATCACCGTGGCGGTGACCGCGCTGCTGATGATCGGCGTCAGCGAGTCCGCGTCGGTGAACGCCGCGATCGTCGTCATTAAGGTGGCGGTCGTGCTCATCGTCATCGGCGCGGGCGCATTCTTCGTCAACACCGCCAACTGGCATCCATTCATTCCGGAAAACACCGGGACGTTCGGTGAGTTCGGCTGGAGCGGCATCCTGCGGGGCGCGGGCGTGATTTTCTTTGCCTACATCGGGTTCGATGCCGTCTCGACCTCGGCGCAGGAAGCGCGGAATCCCCAGCGCGACATGCCGCTTGGCATTCTCGGGTCCCTCGCGCTGTGTACGATTCTCTTCGTGCTGGTCTCCGCGGTCATGGTCGGTCTCGTGCCGTACCGCGCGATGCTGAATCAGCCCGCGCCGCTCGTGGTCGCGGTGGAAGCCGCGGCCGGCCGCGCCGCCGGTACGCCCTGGCAGGGTCCGATGGAAGTGATCAAGATCCTGGTGACGGTCGGCGCGCTCGCGGCTCTGAGCTCGGTGATGGTCGTGATGCTCCTGGCGCAGCCTCGCATCTTCATGGCGATGTCGAAGGACGGCCTGTTGCCTCGATGGGCCGGCCGCGTTCACCCGCGGTTCCACACGCCACACGTCTCGACGCTCGTGACCGGCGTGGCGGTCGCACTCGCTGCCGCTCTGACGCCGATCGGCACGCTCGGCACGCTCGTCAGCATCGGCACGCTCATGGCCTTCGTGATTGTCTCGATCGGTGTCGTCATCATGCGACGGACGCGTCCCGACCTCGATCGCCCGTTTAGGATGCCGCTCGTGCCGCTGCTCCCGCTGCTGTCAGCGCTGGTCAGCCTGACGCTGATGATTGGCCTGCCGCGTGCCACGTGGGAGCGACTGATCCTCTGGATGGCCATCGGCATCGCGGTGTACTTCGCGTACGGGTACCGCCACAGCCGGCTGCGCGCGGCACAGGAAGCGGGACCGAGTGCGTCGGCGGCCAGTCAGGGGATGGCGGCGAGGTGATGGTGACGCTGTCGGCTGCCGGCTGTCGGCTGTCGGTTTGGTCCGGCTGAAGCCTGGCTGAAGCCGGACGCTACATTTTGGGTTGCTGGAGGCGAACCTGCATGTTCCGTCGCTGAGGCTGGACGCTACGTGTTGCGTCGTGCAGATCTGTAGCGTCCGGTTTCAGCCGGACTCAGGCCATGAATCAGCGAACGACCAGCTCGCCGCGCATCTGGCGGCAGCGTTCGTCCTGGGAGAGATTGCAGTAGAAGGGAAAGGTGCCGGCCTGATCCGCGCGGAATTCGAACGTCACCGTCTGCCCGGCGGCGGCTCGCTTGACGATCCGATACGCATCCAGCGCGAAACTGTGAGCGATGTCGCGGGCGTGGAAGCTGACTTTGACGACCTCGTCCTTCTGAACTTCGATCCGGGCGGGGGAGAATGCGTAGTGGTCGCCGTCGATGGAAACCTCACGCACCTGCGGCGTCCGCTCGCGGGCGGAGAGAACCGTCAGCAACGCGGTGGTCACGAAGAGGGAGCCGCACACGATGGCGAAGGTCGGTCGCGGTCGGTTCATGAACTCCACCAGCGTCCGGCTTCAAGCCCGGGCGCTCGAATGACGTGCCCGGGCGTCAGCCCGGGCCCTATTCATAAAGACGGCCGCACACCCCTTTTGGTTGTGCCAGCTCAGGAACGGACTTCGCGTCGGCCTTCGCCCTTTCCTTCGCTCTTTCCGCCGCCCTCACCGCGCTTGGCCTGCGCCTCCTCAGGCGGCAGAAGTGCCTTGCGACTGAGCCGAATCTTGCCCGAGGGGTCGATGTTGATGACCTTCACCATCACCTGCTCCCCCTCTTTGAGCTCGTCGCGCACGTCCTTGACCCGATAGTGCGCAATCTCCGAGACGTGGAGCAATCCGTCGACGCCCGGCATGATCTCGACGAAGGCACCGAAATCCGTGATCCGCTGGACCTTGCCCATGTAGCTCTTGTTCAGCTCGGGCGTGGCGGTCAGCTCCTGGATGATCCCGATCGCCTTCTGCGCGGACGCCTCGTCGGCCGACGCGACGTTCACGCGGCCATCGTCTTCGACGTCAATTTTGACCCCCGTGCGCTCGATGATGCTCCGGATGGTCTTGCCACCTGGTCCGATGACGTCCCGGATCTTGTCGACCGGGATCCGGATCGTGATGATCCTCGGCGCGTGCGTCGAGACGTTCGTCCGCGGCGTGCCGAGCGTCTCCTGCATCTTGTCCAGGATGTGCATCCGCCCCAGCCGCGCCTGTTCCAGGGCCTTTCTCATGATCTCGGTCGTAATGCCCGAGACCTTGATATCCATCTGCAGGGCCGTGATGCCGGCGGCCGTGCCGGCGACCTTGAAGTCCATGTCGCCGTAGTGGTCCTCGGCGCCCGCGATGTCGCTCAGGATGGCGTGCCGGCCGGTCTGCTCATCCATGATGAGGCCCATCGCCACGCCGGCCACCGGCGCGTTGAGCGGGACCCCAGCATCCATCATCGCCAGCGAGCCGCCGCACACCGACGCCATCGATGACGACCCGTTCGATTCGAGGATGTCGGAGACGACGCGGATGGTGTAGGGGAACTTTTCTTCGGCGGGAACCATGGGAGTCAGGGCGCGCTCGGCCAATGCGCCGTGGCCGACCTCGCGGCGTCCGGGACCGCGCAAGAACGCGACTTCGCCGACGGAGAACGGCGGGAAGTTGTAGTGGAGCATGAACCGCTTCCACGTCTCGCCGTCGACCATCTCGATCTTCTGTTGATCTTCGGCCGTGCCCAGCGTCGCCGTCACGAGCGCCTGGGTTTCACCGCGTGTGAACACGGCCGATCCATGCGCGCGTGGCAGCACCCCGACTTCGATGGTGATCTGACGAATCTCGTCGAACGCACGGCCGTCGAGACGGCGCCCGCGTTCGAGCGCTTCGTCGCGCATCACTTTTTCCTTGAGCTCCTTGAAGATCGCCTTGGCTTCGGTCCGGCGCTCCACCTCACCTTCGGGAATCCCGGCGATCAGCTCGTCGAAGAGTTGGTCGACGCGGTCGTAGTTCTCGAGCTTGCCGCGGATCCGCATCGCCTCGCTGAGGGGCACGTACACCTTCTCTTCGACTTCACGATAGAAGTCGTGACCAATCTCTTTCTTGGCCACTTCGATCTTCGTCTTGCCTGCCTCTTTCGCCAGCGCGTCGATCTCGGCGACGATGGCGCGAATCGCCTCGTGCGCCTTCTCGAGCGCCTTCAGCATCTCTTCCTCGGAGACCTCCTTGGCGCCCGCTTCCACCATCACGATTGCGTCTTTGGTGCCCGCCACGACGAGATCGAGACGGCTGCGGCGCCGTTGCTCGAAGGTCGGGTTGACGATGTACTCGCCGTCGATGAGGCCCATGCGAACGCCGGCGATCGAGCGCGTGAACGGAATGCTGGAGACCGCAAGCGCGGCGGATGCGCCCGTAATCGCCAGCACATCGCTGTCGTTCTCCGCGTCCGCCGACAGCACGAGCGCGATGACCTGCGTCTCGCGGCGCCAGCCGCTCGGGAAGAGCGGCCGAATCGGCCGATCGATCAGGCGGCTCGTGAGGACTTCCTTCTCGCTTGGTTTTCCTTCGCGTTTGAAGAACCCGCCGGGGATCCGTCCCGACGCGTAGGTGTATTCGCGATAGTCGACCGTGAGCGGCAGGAAGTCGATCCCCTCCCTGGGGTTCGACGCCGCACACGCGGTGACGAGCACCATGGTGTCGCCGGAACGGACGATGACCGAACCGTCGGCCTGCTTGGCGAGACGACCGGTCTCGATCGACAGGGCCTGTCTGCCGATGTTGATGTTACGTGTATGCATTGTGCTGTCTCTGATGACTGCGATGGTGAAGCAGAAGGTGGCCGCCCGGCACCGGGCTCGCGGACTCGCACGTGCGAACGTGCTCATGCCGCGCCAGCGGCGGGCGCACGCACGCCCGGCTCTGCAGCCGGGCGTGCCGATATGACTTACTTGCGAATACCAAGACGTCGGATCAGCTCGGCATAGCGCTCAGAATCCTTCCGCTTCAAATAATCGAGCAGACGTCGGCGCTGTCCGACCAGCTTCAACAGACCCCGCCGCGAATGATGATCCTTCGCGTGGGTCTTGAAATGTTCCGTGAGGTAGTTGATGCGCTCGCTGAGAAGTGCGACTTGCACTTCAGGGGAGCCAGTGTCGCCGGTGTGGGTCCGATACGAGCCGATGATGTCCGTCTTGCGGTCCTTGCTCAGTGCCACGTCTACCTCCACGCACGGCCCAGTCATCAGCGACGGATAGCACCGTCGCTGCACCAGGCCGCCGTTGCCTGCGGTGATGTGATGGACGTGAAGCGCCAGCCGATGCGCGCGACGCGCTGCCTCGAAGATGGCCTCACCGGACGGTGCAGGACCGCTCGGCGCGAATTCACAATTCCAATCAACTCAATATTTTACATCAGGACGACGACCGGATGCAAAAGCCCGCCGGGACGTGCTTCGCCGATAGCCAGCAGGGCGCCTTCCGGATCGACGATTCGGATCCGGGAGACCGGGTTACGGTCAGCGGGCCCCGACAGAATCGCCGACGCGGCAGCCGCATCCTCGAAGTCCTCCGGCGACAGCGAGTTGCCGTGTGACACCCGCCGGATGCCGCCCGAGGTAACGGTCAGCCCCGGAATGCCCGGTAACAGCCGGTTCATCGAGGTTATCCGACGCGCCGCGTCAGCCTTTTCCGATTCGACTGTGGCCAGTGGCACAGCCTCCTCGATCCGAAATGATCCTGCGCGCGTGCGTTGGAGTGTCTGGAGGAACGCGCCGCAACCCAGACGCTGCCCCAGCTCGTGCGCGAGGCTGCGCACGTAGTACCCGCTGGAACAGCCGAGCCTGACGACCGCGACTACGCCATCGAGCGACAAGAGTTCAAGGAGCGAGACGGTGACCTGCACCGGCTTCAGCGTGACGGGTTGTTGCGAACGCGCTAGCCGATACGCCCTGGTTCCGGCGACTTTCTTTGCGGAAAATGGGGGAGGTATCTGCTCGTAGCTGCCCCGAAACTGCTCGAGCTTTTGTTCCAGCGACGCTCGTGTGATGTCGACGTCGGTGGCACCGCCAACCGCCGCCGTCAACAATCCCAGTGCATCATAGGTCGACGACACGGCGCCGAAGCGAATGCCGGCGACGTACTCTTTGTCGTCCGCGGTCAGGTACTGGGCAAGACGCGTCGCGCGTCCGATCACGAGTGGAAGGACGCCCGTCGCGAGGGGATCAAGCGTGCCGGTGTGTCCGATGCGATCGATGCCGATCGCGCGGCGTACACGCGCGACCACGTCGTGCGAAGTCGGGCCGGAGGGCTTGTCCACGACAAGCACGCCGTTCATTCGTCTGGCCTGGTGCGGAGTCCCTCGTCGATGGCGTGCACGATCCGTTCGATGATCTGCCCGCGGACCTCGCGGAGCGGTCCCGACACGGTGAAGCCGGACGCGTTCTTGTGGCCGCCTCCGCCGTACTGGTTCGCGACCATCCGCACGTCCACGTCGTACTTCGAGCGCAGGCTGACGCGGATGTCGCCGCCAGTCGTGGCCTTGAAGAAGACGACGGCCTGGATCTCCCTTGCGGTCAACGGCAGGTTGATGACCCCTTCGGTATCGTTGTAGGTGCACCCGCACGCCGCGAGCATCGCATCGTCCATGTAGAGCACGGCGAGCCGGCCGCCGTGCAGCAACTCCATCGAATCGAGGAGTGCGCCGATGAGTTTCAGCTTGCCGAAGCTGTTGCTGTCGAACACGCGCCGGGCCATCGCCGCCGGCTCGACGCCGGCCTCGACCGTCTGCCGGCAGATGTCGAACGTCCGCGGGGTGATGTTCGAGTGGTGAAACGAGCCGGTGTCCGTGAGGATGGCCAGGTAGATGTGCGTCGCAATCTCGAAGGTGAGCGGGATGCCGAGCGTCTGAATCAGATCGAACACCATCTCGCCGCAGGCGGCGGCGGACTCGTCGTGCCAGTTCAGCGCGCCGTACATCCGGTTGCCCGCGTGGTGATCGATGTTGATGATGAAGCGGCCATCGAATCCCGACACGCCGGTCCGGGTCAGATCGCTGCACTCCATCACGATGACCGCGTCGGCGTCGCCGTCAACCGCGGTCGCGATCTCGATGCGATCGACGCCGGGGAACTCGAGGTAGTGCTCGGGCGCCGAGTCGGCGTTGACGATGCGGACGCGTTTGCCGACGGCCTCGAGCGCGTAGGCCATCGCGAGCTGCGAGCCAATGGAGTCGCCGTCGGGCCGCGCGTGAGAGGTGAGAAGGAAACGCTGCCGCGAACGAATCGCATCGCGAATCTGGGGGAGGATCGTGGCTCGGTCGCTACTGCTCGTCGCTGTGTGACTCATCGTCTCCCGGGGCGTCATGTGTGGAAGCGGTCTCCGCGCGTTCCGTCTGGAGGTCCTGGAGGATGCGCTCGATCCGCTCGTGGCGTTCCACGCTCTCGTCGAAGAAGAACTGCAGCTCGGGAGCGCGCCGGAGCCGGAGCCGTTGCCCCAGCTGACGGCGCAGGAACGGCGTGGCGCGTTCGAGCGCCCGGCTGGTGTTCTTGCGGGCTTTCTCGTCCCCCATCGTCGTGTAGTACACGCGGGCCTGCTGGAGGTCCGGCGTGACCTTGACATGGGTGACCGTCAGGAACCCGATCCCGGGATCGCGGACCTCCCGGGAGAGCATCTCGGCGATCTCTTCGCGAATCTGATCGCCCACGCGGGTCGGACGAGAGGGGGGTGGCATCTCAGCTGCGCCGACGGACGCGCTACGCCTCCATCATATCGACCTGGGTCCGTGTAATCAGCCCCGGCTCAACCCGATCGATCTCATCCCGCGCCGCGGCGAGCGCCCGGTCGACCACGTCATCGCTGGTACTGATGGTCACGATGCCGAGCTCGGCCCGTTGCCAGAGATCCTGATACGCGGTTTCCGAGACGGCGACATTGAACTTCTTCAGCCGGTCCTTGATGCTCCGGAGCACCATGCGCTTGTCCTTGAGCGACCGCGCACCGGGAATGTGCATCTCGACGGTCAATAGGCCTATGACCATGCGGATGGAAATGGCAAATGGTAAATGGCAAAGGGTAAATGGAATGGGTGCCTGGCCATGTCACCATCCCATTTGCCATTTACCCTTCGCCGTCTACCATTTCACACCGGCGTCGCAACCCGTTCGACGACGAAGGCCTCGATGACGTCTCCGACCTTGATGTCGTTGTACTTCTCGAAGCCGATGCCGCACTCGAAGCCGGCCTTGACCTCCGACACGTCGTCTTTGAACCGGCGCAGCGATCCGATCTTGCCTTCGTACACCACCACGTTGTCGCGGAGCAGGCGCGCCTGCGTGTCGCCCGATCGCGTGATGCGTCCTTCGGTGACCATGCAACCTGCGATGGTCCCGAACTTCGGCACTTTGAACGTCTCGCGCACTGCCGCCGATCCGATCCGCACTTCCTTGAACGTCGGTTCGAGTAGGCCGGTCATCGCCTTCTTCATCTCGTCGACGACGTTGTAGATGACCGAGTGCAGGCGGATGTCGACCGATTCGCGTTCGGCGACTTCGGCGGCATTCCGGTCCGGCCGGACGTTGAAGCCGATGATGATGGCGTTGGATGCCGACGCGAGCAGAACGTCCGACTCGTTGATGGCGCCGACGCCGCTGTGGATGATGCGGACCTTGACCTTCTCGTCAGTGAGCTTCGTCAGCGTGTCGCCGAGCACTTCGGCCGACCCCTGCACGTCCGCCTTCACGATCACCGGTAGCTCCTTCATCCCGCCTTCGGCAATCTGCTGCTGCAGCGACTCGAGCGTGAGGCGCGCCCCTTTGCCGCCGAGCGCCTTTTCCTTGGCCTGCGTCTGGCGGAACAGCGCAATCTGACGCGCCTTGACTGTGTCCGACAGTGCCTGGAATGCGTCGCCGGGCTGCGGCAGGCCGCCGAGACCGAGCACTTCGACCGGCGTTGCCGGGCCGGCGTTCTTCTGCTGACGGCCGCGGTCGTCGATGAGCGCTCGGACCTTACCGACAATCGTGCCCGCGATGAAGGTGTCGCCGACACGGAGTGTGCCGTCCTGCACCAGGATCGTGGCGACCGGTCCGCGTCCCTTGTCCAGTTTCGCTTCGAGCACGGTGCCCGATGCATTCCTTTTCGGGTTCGCTTTGAGCTCGCTCATCTCGGTAACGAGCAGCACCATCTCGAGCAGCGCCTCGAGGTTCTGCTTCTTCTTCGCCGAGACTTCGACCATGACCGTCTGGCCGCCCCACTGCTCCGGTACGAGGCCGAGGTCTGAGAGCTCCTTCTTGACGCGATCCGGATTAGCGTCCGGCTTGTCGATCTTGTTGATCGCGACGAGAATCGGCACTCCCGCCGCGCGGGCGTGATCGACGGCTTCCTTGGTCTGCGGCATGACCCCGTCATCCGCCGCGACGACCAGGACGACGACGTCCGTGACGCGGGCGCCGCGTGCGCGCATCATGGTGAACGCTTCGTGACCGGGCGTGTCGAGGAAGACCACGTTGCGATCGTTGACGCGCACCGAGTAGGCGCCGATGTGCTGCGTGATACCGCCGGCTTCGCGCTCGGCCACGCGCGCCGATCGGATTGCGTCGAGCAGCGTCGTCTTGCCGTGATCGACGTGACCCATGACGGTGACCACTGGTCCGCGAGTCACCAGATCGGCCGGGTTGATGTCCTCAGCTTCGACCTGCAGCATCTCTTCTTCGAACGACTGCATCTTCACGTCGGCGCCGAACTCCCGCGCGATCATCGACGCCGTCTCGTCGTCGAGCGTGCTGTTGATCGTCATCATCATCCGCCGCTCGAGCAGCTTCCTGAGGACGTCCTTCGCTTTGACGTCGAGCTTTGTCGCGAGATCGGCAACCGTCATACCTTCGGCGAGCGTAATCGTCCGCGTGATCGGCGGCGGCGCTGCCGGTGCGCTCATCATCGCCTGCGGTCGTTGCGACTGATCGCGGCGCGGCCCGGCGGGACGCGGCGCGGATGGCCGCGCTGCCGGTGGCCGGTAAGCGGGCATACCCGGGCGCGGCGGCGGTGATGCCGGACGAATCGGTTGCGAGGGCAGCGGACGCGGTCCGCCGACGGGTCCCTGGCGCGGCGGCATCGACATCGGCCGCTGCGCTGCTCGCGCGGCGACTCCGGGGGCGGCAGGCGCTCCCGGACGCGCGCCCGGCGGCCGACTGAGGTTGCCCGTCGGTGCTTGCGATGTCTGTGGCGCCGTCGGTGCCGGTGGCCGAACGAGCATGGGACGTCTCGGCGGAGCAGGCGGAGCCTGTCCCGTGCGCGGATCTTCGACCCGAAGACGCAGTGTCGGCGGAACCACCCGGCCGGTCGGTGGCGGCATCACAGGGCGCGGCACGTGCGGGACCGGTTCATTGGCAGCGGGACCCGCCGCCGGTTCCTCGACGGCCTCCGGCGCTCGAGCGGCGATGACCGGCTCCTCGGTGACTGGAGGGGACGGTTCGACCACGACCGGCTCGGGCGCCGGCTCGGCGACGGGTTCTTCAACCAGTGCAGGCGCCTCGGCGTGCGTGACGAAGGATTCGTGGTGCGACGGGGGCGGCACCAGCACGGACTCCGCGGCTGCGGGCGGAGCGACCGGTTCGAGAGGTTGCGGTGGCGCGGCTGGCTTGGCACTCTTGACCAGGCGAGGCGGCGGCAGTGACGGCGCGGCCGGCTTTGGCGCCTCGCCGGGCTTGCCCGGCTTGCGGCTCTTGACCGCCGCCGGCGTGTCGGCAAACGACGCGTTTGTCGGC
>DATAEK010000092.1:0-41711 GCA_036258055.1 Vicinamibacterales bacterium | reverse complement strand
GGGTCCGCGTCGCCGTAGACCTTCGTCTTCGGATCCGCCGTCACCGTCACCGGCCGCGCCGTAATCGAGAGGTTCGCGCCGACGAACGTCAGGTTGTAGTTGGCGCTCAGCGCCAGCGTGCCCTGTTTGATCGCATACGACGCCACGCTCTCCCCGGCATCGCGCACGAGCGCACCACTGAATGCGTCACTGAAGGCCAGACTGCCGGCCGTGACCTGATACGTCAGCGCCGGATCCGCATCGCCGTAGACCTTCGTCTTTCCATGCGCCGTCACCGTCACCGGCCGCGCCGTAATCGAGAGGTTCGCGCCGACATACGTGATCGCGTAGTTCGATCCGGCGCTGAGCGTGCCTTGCAGAATCGCGTAACTACCGACCGCTTCTCCCGCGTTCCGCGTCAGGCTGCCGGTGAATGCGTCGCCGCTCACGAGGGCGCCGCTGGTCACCTGGTAGGTCAGCGCAGGATCCGCGTTCCCGTAGACCTTCGTCTTGGCCTCCGCGGTTACGGTCAGTGCCCGAGTCGTGATCGTGAAGTTGGCGGTGTTCGACGTGATGTTGTAGTTGCCGAGGACGCCGGCCGGTGCCAGCACCGCACTGATCGTGTATGGGCTCCCGGCCACGGTTTCGCCGGCGGTCCGGCTGTAGGTTGCGGTCACGCTGTCGGCCGCGACGAAACCGCTCAGCGTGCCGGTGAACGTGGGATCGGCGGCGCCGTACTCCTTCGAGGCAGCGGCCGGCGTGACGGAGGCGGGCCGCTTCGACACGTCCTGCGTGAACGTGCCTGTGCTGCCGCTGAAGCTCCCGCTCGGCGTGTACACCGCTGTCACCGAATGAGACGTTGCGGTCAACGTCGAGAGCGCGCCGCCGGTCGCTACGCCGTTGCTTCCGCTCGCCGATAGCGCCACCGGCGAACCGAAGTCCACACCGTCGATCTTGAACTGGACGGTGCCGGTCGGCGGGGTCGTACCTGTGGCCGGCGTTACCGTTGCCGTGAAGCTGACAGCATCGCCGTAGACGGACGGATTCTGCGACGATGTCACACCGGTGGTCGTGGCGGTCGCGGCGTTGATCCGCAGCGTGCCGTTCCCGGTCGCGTTGGTGTCCCGGCATCCGTCGCCGACCGGATTCATCGTGGCCGTGACGGTGAAGTTGTAGATCGGATTCGGCGCGGGGTTCGGCGCCACGCCGGTGGTAGTGATCGTCAGCGTGGAGGTGCCGTTATTCGAGGTGATCGAGCTCGAGCTGAATGACCCTGTCGCGTTGGTCGGCAACCCCGCCACGCTGAGCACCGCGGTGCAGGGCGTCTGATTGTTCCCATTGAAGCTCACGCTCACGTTGTAGGTCGCCGGATTCCCGGCGATGACCGGATTCGGGCTCTGCGTGCCGACGACGACCGTCTGCACACTGAAGGCATCCGTGAATGTGATCTGCGCCTGCGATGCCGCGCCGCTGGCCGTCAGGTAGAAGCGCACGCCGAGGTGATGCGGCTCGACGACGAAGTCGGTGTTGATGAAACGGCCGCTGTCATCCACCACGGCGGTGAAGAATCGGCTTGCATGCTCCTGCGGCACTTCGCGAAGCGCGAGCGTGACGGTCTCGCCCGGTTGCCAGCCGCTCCCGAACATGGTAACCGACTCACCCGGCGCGTAGTCGTCCTTGTCGGTCGCAAGCGTCGCAAAGCCGTAGAGTTCTGAGCTCGCTCGCCCTTCTCCACCGGCGACGAGAAGTACGCCTGCTTTGGCGAGCACCACGCCAGTCGTGTTCGATCGCGGCTCGCTCATCGAACCGGTCGGCGAGAACTGATTGGCCCACGGCACGTAAATCTCCGCGGACGCCGTCTCCGCGCCGGAGACGCCGCCGGCGATCAACACCGTATTGTTGCCCGGCAGCAGAAACGCGAGGTGATCGCGGCGCGCAACCAAGGCCGAGGCCGCCGACGACACCGCACCGGTTGCAGGATTGAAGACTTCCGCCGATGCGAGGTCATTCGATCCGTCGTTGCCGCCGGCGAAGAGCACGCGGCCATCGAGCAGCGTTGTGGCGGACAGGCCGGCGCGCGCCACGCTCAACGAAGGTCCGGCGGTGACCGTCCCGCTCGCCGGATCGAACACGTCGATCGAGCTCACGACCGTGTCTCCGCTGAATCCGCCGGCCAGCAGCACGCGGCCGTCCGCCAGCCGCGCGGCGGCATGGCCGGTTCGCGGCGACGTCATCGTACCGGCGACGGTCCATTGACCTGTGGCCGGATCGAATGTCTCCACTGTCGCGACCGGGCCGGTCGCGTTCTCACCGCCGGCGACGAGTACGCGGCCGTCGATCAGAAGCGTCGCGGTGAGGCCCCACCGTGCGTCCGCGAGCGATCCGACCGTCGTCCACGCTCCGTCGGCGTACGCTTCGACCGAGGCCACGGCTCCATCAGCATTGCGGCCGCCGATGACCAGCGCCCGGCCGTCCACGAGCACGACCGCGGCATGCTCCGTCCGCGCTGTCGTCATCGCCGGCATCGCCGAGAACGCGCCGCTGTCGCCAAAGAGATCGACCGTTGCCGTTGCACCGTCCGCGCCGGATCCGCCGGTCATCAGGACGCCACCGCCTGGCAGCAGGACGGAGGCTGCGCCGGCGCGCACGCCGCTGAGCGCGCCGGACGGAGTCCATTGCCCGCTTTGCGTCGATGGCATGTCGCCACGCACATGGCCGATTGCCGACGCTGCGAGCGCGAGGGCGATGAGAGCGACGGTCGAGCGTTTCATAGACATCCAGTCCTTGTTGCCAGGGCCGCTGAACCAATGGTGCGAGTGTGGAAACGGATGCCGGAGCCTGAATGGCGCGGCCATTCGAGTATCGAGGTCCTATTCCTCGAGCGGTATGGGCTGAAAGTGCCAGCGCGCCTAGTACCTTCGCTGCCGCAATCGAGAACCGACGTGCGAGTGGATTGATCGCAACCTTGCGTCGACGCGCGCGAAGCGAGAAGACGATCGGCCACGCTATGACGCCTGCGACATCGGCAGGTCATCGAGCAGCCGATGGTTGACGGCATAGAGCGCCAGCTCGAGTCGCGACGACACGCCGAGCTTGTCGAAGATGTTCGACAGGTGGTTCTTGATCGTCTGCTCGCTCAGCGCGAACTTCGCCGCGATGTCCTTGTTCGTCGCGCCCTCGGTGACCTCGCGGATCACGTCGCGCTCACGCGGTGTCAGGCTGGCGCGAGGCAACCGCGGACTCTGACCGCTCTGCGTGACTCGACGCAGCGCCTCCACGAGCCCCGAAACAGCCTCGCGTCCGACCCAGTGCTCGCCCCTCATCACGGCGCGGATGCACTTGAAGAGGAGGTGCGTCGGCGAATCCTCCGAGAGCACGCCGACGACACCGAGCGTCATGGCGGCCACAGCGTCGGTGTGGCTCGTGGTTCGCGTGAGGAGAATCGTGCGCACGGAGCACTCGATCGCGGCGAGCGCGCGCAACACGTCGGCACTCGAGAGTCGCGGCACGTCGACATCCAGCAGCAGGATGTCGGGCTTCATCTGCGACACGATCGCAACCGCCTCCTGACCGTCGGCGGCGTCCCCGACGACGGCGAGGCCGGCCTCGCTGTCGAGGAGTCGGCGCAGGCCGTCACGGACGATCGGCCGGCCGTCGGCGATTGCGATGCGGATGTCGGGTGACAGTGCCACGCCAGAGGACGGGCATGAACGCTGCCAACCTCCGGCGCGCGAACGGCGTGACTATGTCGACACGGTCAACGCGGTGAGAGTCAGGCCCCGGGCAGAAACCAGTACGACACGATTGTCGACGCCACGGACGGCTCGATGCTGCCGTCGCCGGGCCCGGCCATGCGCACGATGCGGCCGACACAAACGATGTCGGCTGCATCCGGTGTCAGCGCCGAGAGTTGCACGCAGATCTCCACGGGCTCGTCGAGCATGGGCACCGGACCCTTCGGCTGGAACAGGACTCCGGTGTGGCTGATGTTGATCGCCCGCCCCTCACGCCAACCCGCTTCACACGGTGGCCGGAATCGAACAGGAACGTGAAGGGGAAATCGGCGGGCGCGCGGCGCGGAGAGGTGGATGTCCATGACCTGCCAGAAGAAAGTCTGTCCAGAGCAGCACCGGCAGGGTACGACGGCCGTGCAATCGCGGGAATAGTACTTAGGTCCTTCGCTGTCGCAGTCCGCTGTCCGCTGTCCGCAGAACCTGCCTTAGGTCCTTCGCTGTCGCTGTCCGCTGTCCGCTGTCCGCAGAACCTGCCTCAGGTCCTTCGCTGTCGCTGTCCGCTGTCCGCAGTCCGCGGAACCTGCCTCACTCCGCTGCCTCCACTCGCACCGCGGGCACGCGCGACGTCGCGGTCGCGTCCGCCGCGCGGAAGAGGAACGCGAACAGCAGCAGCACCGCGCCGGATCCGATCGCGGGCACCAGCCAGATCCGGTCCCAGGCGTGACGGACGGCGTCGCCGGATCCAGCGACGACGAAGCTGTCGACGACCCGGCCGGAGAGCCAGGAGCCGATGAACATCCCGACGCCGAGGGTCACGAATGCGATGAGCCCCTGTGCGGCAGCGCGCAGATCCGCGGGCGCTTTGCGGTCCACGTAAATCTGACCGGTGACGAAGAAGAAGTCGTAGCAGATCCCGTGAAGGAGGATGCCGCCGTAGAGCATCCACACCAGCGCGCCGTTGTTGCCGGCGGCAAACAGGAGATATCGCGTCGCCCAGGCCGCCATGCCGATGAGGAGCATGTACTTCACGCCGAGACGGCGGAAGAACCACGGCATCACGAGCATGAAGAAGATCTCGGACATCTGGCCCAGCGTCATCTTGCCCGCGGCGTTCGACACGTTCAGCTCGTTCAGAAACGGGTTGGCAAACGCGTAGTAGAACTGCAGCGGAATGCAGATGAGGAACGAGCCCAGGACGAAGACCGCGAAGGAGCGCTCGCCGAGCAACTTGAGCGCGTCGAGGCCGAGCACGTCACGGATCGTCACCCGGGCACTGCGCTGGGGCGGCGTATGCGGCAGCACCAGACAGAACAGTCCGAGCGCGACTGACGCGGCCGCCGCAATGCGCATCGGCATCGCGGTCGCTTCGAGGCCGAGCGTGCCGATGATCAGTCCGGCGACGATCCAGCCGATCGTCCCCAGCACACGGACCATTGGGAACTCCCGCGCCGGATCGCTCATCTGCCGGAACGAGAGCGAATTGCTCAACGCCAGCGTTGGCATGTAGCACAGCGAGTAGGCCAGGATGGCGCCGTAGAACGGCGCAAAGGACGTCTGCGCCGCCGCGAAGAACAACACCACGCCACCGAGCAGATGCAGAGCCGCGAGAATCCACTGGGTCGCGAAGAACCGGTCCGCCACCATGCCCACGAAAAACGGCGAGATCATCGCCGCGAGCGCGGTGGTTCCGGCGGCCAGGCCGATCTGCTGACCGGAAAAGTGCAGCGTCTCGCCAAGCCAGGTGCCCATGGTCACGTACCAGGCACCCCAGACGAAGTACTGCAGGAACATCAGGACGAGCAGGCGCAGCCGTGTGCTTCCAGACATGTTGGTCTCCGCTGACGGTCCGCCTGAAGGCGGACACGACAAATGACGGCATCCGGCTTCAGCCGGACCGTCGTGACGGTGGTGTCGGGCTTGAGCCGGAACAACGTGACGGTGGTGTCCGGCTTGAGCCGGACGTGACCTACGCGAGCGCGTCCCGGCAGAACTTGAAGCATTTCGCGACCTCGGCGACCGGATCCTCGCCGGGATACTCGAACTCGATGTTGGCTGGAAACGGATATCGCTCGCGTTTGAGCAGCTGCAGGACCTCCTTGATGGGCGCGTCCCCTTCGCCCCACGGAACGTTGGGTCCCTGATTGCGCTTGCGATCCTTCAAGTGCAGGTTCGTAATCCGGGCATGATGAGCCTTGATGAAAGGGACGGCGTCGAAGTTCGCCGCCGTGAAATGGCCGATGTCCAGGTTGATCCCGTGATATTTCGAGTACGACAGCGCCGTCGCGAAGCTCTCGGGCGTGGCGAACTCGTCTGGATCCTTGACGTCAGAGTGCCCGTGGTACCCGATCATCATGCGATGCTTGTCGGCAAACGGCGCGACGCGTTTCGCCACGCTCACCTGCGTCGATGAGGAGATCGCCCGCGCTCCGAGTGCCTTCGCCATCTGAAACCCGTACTCGATCTCCTCGTCGGTGGTGTTCCGGTTCATGTTGAAACAGAGCAGCCGGACATCGATGCCGGCATCGGCGAACTTCTTCCGGACTTCCGCGTAGCGCGCAGGCGGCGCCGACTTCCGCCATTCCCGAACCGCTTTCTCGTGTTCCGCTCCCTCGCCCTTCGGCGCGCCGAACGCGGATTCCGCGTGGTTGTACATCAGCTCGACTTCTCCCAGGCGGACCGTGACCATCGCCTTGACGATCTCGTCGAGATTGGCGAGCGTCCGGAAGCTGTAGGTCTGCGCGCCGAGCTGCACGCCCGCAACCCGCGAGTCGATGCGCTGCCCCTGAAGGCCGTCGCCCGTGGCGCCTGAAGCCAGCGGGGGTGTGGCCCCGCGAGCACTGAGAATCGACACCGGCAGACCGGCGAGCACAAGCTGGCCGAATCTGCGCCGTGAGTATCCCTTGCCCTCAATCTTCTGCATCGCGTCTCACTCCCTGGCGCGCTGACAGCCCGCGCGCAAAGAGGATACACTCGCTCCCCAATCATGCATATCCAGCCATTCCGACCCACCTTCATGAAGATTGGGATCCTGACGGCGGCAATTCAGGAGCTGACGCCGCGCGCCGTGCGGGACGCCGACCCCGATCGCGCCATCGAGGACTGGGTCGCCTACGCGCGTGAGATCGGCGCGGATCACATTCAGCTGTCGGCGGCGTTGCATCCCAGCGAGACGGACGTACCGCCCGAGGCGATGCTCGATCCGGTTGCCAACACGCTCGACCTGCGCCGTCCGTTCGATCGCGAACGCGCCCGCCGCGTGCGCGCGTCTCTGACCGCCCACGCTATCGGCATTTCGGACCTCGGCTACTTCGACAACATGCTGCACCACGATCCCGCCGTGCGGCGGAAGAAACACGATTTCATGAGGCGGGTCTTCGACGCGGCGGCGCTCCTCGACGTCGGCGCCGTGTGCGGGTTCGTCGGGCGGAATCAACAGCACAGCATGGACGAGAACCTCGTCGACTTCGCCGACTGGTTCGTGCCGCTGCTTCAGGAGGCAAAGGCGCGCGGGCTCGTCTACCGCGTCGAGCAGTGTCCGATGCCGGGCTGGACGACCGGCGACGCCTTCCACAACAACATCGCGTACACGCCAGGGACCTGGATCGCGCTTCATCGGATCTGCGAGGCGCACGGCGTCGGCGATCAGTTCCGCATCCACTACGACCCGTCTCACGCGATCCTCATGGGTCAGGATACGCGGTCGATTTTTCACTACCTGAAGGACGCCGGCTACAACTTCCTGATCGGTGGATTTCACGTGAAGGGTCAGGTGATCGACGCGCGCGGCGTCGCCGCGTGGGGCTACGGCGGGCAGACGGTACAACGCGGCGACTGGTTGGACGGGCGGCCGTCACCGTCACCAGCCGATCAGGTCAACGCGTGGAAGAAGCAAACGGTCCTCGCCGAGCACGAGCTGCCCGGCACGGCCCGTCACGATCCGCTGGCCTACCTGCAGAACCGGACCGTCGATTGGCTGGATCACCAGCTCGCTGCGCGCGAGCTCCTCGCGCTCGACGTCGCCAACACCCACCTGGTCGTCGAGCACGAGTATCCGCCCGCCAGAATCCAGGATCGCGAGCGCCTGCGCCCGATCCTGGCAGGGTCGCTGGCGTTCGTCCGTCACATCGACGAGGCCGCCGCGTCGATGTTTGCGCTGCAGCACGAGGTCCTGCCCGCGCAGGACATCCCCGTCCAGGGACGCGGCCGCGAGCCGTTCCGGTCCTAGTGGCGCGTATCAGCTAGTCTTCGAGCCCGCTCAAAACCGCTTCTCGTCCGCGGACGGCCCGTAGATCGCCGGGACCTGCGCCCCGAGAAGCCGCAGGTAGACGGTCATCTGACCGCGATGATGCGCGAGGTGGTTGAACACCGCATCACGCAGAATCACGTAGCGCGGCTCCTCGCTGACAACCTTCCCCGCGACACGCAGCTGCCACGGCTTCATCAGGTGATCGTCGGTCGTCGTTTTCAAGGCGTCACGAGCGCCGGTGAGGCCCTCGTCGAGAGCCTGAAGCAATTCCTGCTTCGAGCGGAGCGGCTTCATTCCGCCGCCGCCTCCGGGCGGATTCAGATCGAGAAAGTCCTGCTTGATGGTCATGGTCACCCACCCGGGCATCGTCGCCACGAGCTGCGCGAGGTAGCCGAACGGCATCGACTTGTCATGCGGTTTCCAGTCGTCGTGCCCCTCGGGCACCTGCTCGATCGCGTGACGGGTGTGGACGGCTTCGCGTTCGAGCTCGTCCAGGAAGAGATCGGTCAACTTCATCAGTGCCCTCCGTGAAATGACGTGTGGCGTCTCGAACAGCCTATCGCCGTGCAACGATCACTGCGAGCGCGCCGGACGTCTGTTGTTGAGTCGGCTGCGATCCCTTTGCTATCCGTGCGAGTCGCCCTCGATCAAGAATGCGGCACGCAAGAGGAGAGTGCCGCATGTCTGTTGCCAAAGTCACCGAGATCATCGCATCGTCGAACAACGGCTTCGACGACGCGATCAAGCAGGGCCTGAAGCGCGCGAACAAAACGCTGAAGAACATCAAGGGCGCGTGGATCAAGGGGCAGAAAGTCACGGTCAGCAAAGGTCAGATCGATGAGTACCGCGTGACGTTGCGCGTGACGTTCGTGCTCGAGGACTGACCCTCGTATCCGGCGCGCGGATCGGGCATGCTTGGATCCATGGTTTCCCAGTGTTCCCGATCCGGCGCGATGGCCGCAGCGCTGGCGACGCTCGTCACGGCCGGCGGCTGTGCCCATCCCTCTCATGTCACCGGCACTCAGGAGAGAGTCCACGCGTTCACCGCGACGGCCCTCGTCCACCAGATTCCGCTCGAGATTCACCTCGTTGCCCCCTTGTCGAGTCAACGGCGCCCGGTGTTCGTGCTCTATGCCAGCGGCGATGGCGGATGGTTCGGCGCCGCCGTGGACATGTTTCACGAACTCGGCGCCTTGGGATACTCAGCGGCCGGTTTCAGCTCGAAGGCCTTCCTCAAGATCGACAGGCCCGAGAAATCTCTCGTCGACACGCGTGAGCTCGCCGCCGAGTACGGCGCGGTCATCGCGCAATCCCGCACGTTGCTCGGTCTTCCGCCGGACACGCCCGTCGTGCTGACCGGGTGGTCACGCGGGGCCGCCTTCGCCGTGCTCGCGGCATCCGAGCTGAGAGCCGTCGATCACGTCGCGGGAATCGTGGCGATTGGGTTGGCCGAAGGAGAGGATCTGCGCATCGACGGCCCCGACGACGAGACCGACGAGGGTCAGGCGACGACGACGGAGCGGCGATGGCCGTTCGAACCGTACGCGCAGATCGATCGGCTCGGTGACCTTCCGTGCGCCGTCATTCAATCGACGGGAGACAACTACTTCCCTGCCGTCAGGGCGCGTGCGCTCTTCGGACCTGACACGGCGGTCCGCCGCTTCTACACCGTGACGGCAAGGAATCACCGGTTCTCGGGCGGCAAGGAAGAATTCGACCGAAGCCTGCGCGACGCGCTGTCGTGGATTGCTCCTGCCGCAACCGATTAGCGATGACAGTCGCGAGTGACGGCGACGGTCCCCGTCCAGCGCGGCGCGGCCAAAGCCGCGCGACGCGCCAGAGGTCTCGAGGAGAAGCGGTCACTTCTTGGTGATCACGGTCTGACCGTCCGTATCCGACTCCCACACGTTTTTCAGCACGTATTGGTTCTCGTGACGGGTAAACGTCACGACCGGCCGATCCTTCTGCGGGTCGTGCCCCGAGGCGGGCATCGTCGTCACGAACGCCGCCTGTTTCATGTTCGTCGTGCTCTCGATGAAGAGCACGCTCGGTTCCAGATCCATCCGCTCGATCCGGTACTCGCCGGCCGGAAGGGTCTGGCCGTGCACGACGAACGGAAACGGCACCTTGACCTTCACGGCATCCCACCCATCCGCGCGCGCCTCGACACCACCGAGCAGCACGACCGCGCTCGCAATCAAAATCGACCTCCGGATCAAAGACCTCATACCGACCTCCTTCAGCGCCAGCGCGCTTCCGACATTCATTGCGCTCAGCAGCTGCGTGCCTGATGCGGGCCGCCGGTGCTGTTCGCGTCCTGTTTGATTGGACGTGCGGCGATGTGAGGGCAGGCTGAATCGTCGATTAATTCCCCATAAGTTCACCGTCGCAGGAGACCAGGAACGATCCTGGTCCCCTGCCTTGCTGTTGAGAGGGTTAGTGCGGGTTGTCGCTCGACTCACCTGGCGCCAGTTTGTCCAGGGTGAGTTTGAGCTTGAAGGTGCTGCCAGGTGCGACGTAGATGCTCTGGTTCACCGTCTTGTATCCGGCAAGGCGGATCGAGATCTCGTGTCCACCTGGTGTCGTCCGGAGATTCTTGAAGATCCCGCCGAGATCGTCGGCGATCCCCGCGTAGTACCCGTCAACGTACACCTCTGCCTGCTTCGGCTTGACCTCCACACGGACCGCGGTCTCCGGTGCCGCGTATGGATAGGCCGCGTACGGATAGTACGGATAGTACGGAGCCCAGAAGGGATCGTAGAAGAACGGCGTGTGCACGAAGCCCGGCCGAATCACTACCGGACCCCGCCGCCACTGCGCGTCCGCCGTACCGACCCACGTCAGCAGGATGAGTGCTGCCAACAGTGCCGACCTCTTCGAGAGGGCGCTCATGTTGACCTCCTTTGTCGCGCCGCCCGGCGCGATCCTTCGTCGCCGACATCTACTAACTTCGACGCAGCGGGACGGCAGGAGGATGTGAAGGGTCGATTAACTCGCGATCATCTGACGGGGCACGGCCCGGGTTCCGTGCGTTCGGGGCAGCCAGACGCTGAACGTCGAGCCTTCGCCGGTTGCGCTTTCGACCATGACGCGACCGTGATGGCGTTCGGCGATCCATTTGACGAGGCTCAGGCCCAGCCCGGCCCCGTCGAGCGCCGAGGAGCGAGAGGGGTCGGCGCGAAAGAAGCGGTCGAAGATGCGCGGCGTCACGTCAGCCGCCATCCCGATGCCGGTGTCCCGGACGTCCATGCGCACTTCGTCCTTGACGTTCGTCACGCGAAGCGCGACGTGCCCCCCCTCGCCCGTGAACTTCAACGCGTTGTCGAGCAGGTTCAACAGGAGCCGGCGCAGCCAGCCGGCATCGCCTTCGACGAAGACGGGTCCGGAGCGGTCGCAACGCAGGTCGATCCCGCGCGCCTGGGCCACCGGCTCGAGCTGCTCGACGAGCGCAACGCCCAGCTCTCCGAGATCGACCGGCGCGAACGAGAGTTGAATCTGACCCGCCTCGGCGCGTGCCAGCGTGAGGATCTGATCGATCAGGCGCTTCAGGCGATCCAGCTCCTCGAGCTGACTGCCGAATCCGCTGCGCTGCTGATCGTCGAGGCCCGGGCGGCGCAGCGCGAGCTCGATCTCGCCGCGGAGCGCCGCGAGCGGCGTGCGCAGCTCGTGAGCGAGCGCGGCGCTGAACTGACGCATCTCCTGCACCGCCTGCTCGAGGCGCGTCAGCGTCTCGTTGAACGCCTGCGCCACATCGTCCAGTTCATCGCCGGCGCCGCGGAGAGGGAGGCGCCGCGAGAGGCTCATCACGTCGATCGTGCCGGCGACAGCCGCAACGCGCGAGAGCGGCGCGAGCGCGATGCCGGCCATCCACCAGGCCGCCAGCGCGGCCACGAGCAGGGCCGGCGGCACGCGCCACAGGAGCAGGTTGCGATACCGGCCGAGCGTACCGTCCATCGCCGCGAGCGACGCGCCGACTTGCAGCAGATCGACGTCTCGATCGCCGCGGACGATGAGGCTGTTCGAGACGCGGAACCGGCCGTAGTCGGTCCGAATGTCGAACGGCAGCGGCTGCTCGCGAAATGCGTGCACCTCCGCTGGAGTGAAATGGAGCCCCAACGGCTCGAATCCGTCGGACTGGACGAGCAGGCGTCCGGATGTCGCGTCGTAAATCTGGTAGTAGCGGGTCGCCTCGTGGACGAATGCCGCCTGATCGCTGTCCTGACGATCGAACACGAGGCCGGGCTGATCGCCGTCGAAGTGGAGGTACCCGTGGAGGCCGTCGGTGAGCTCCGTCAGCCGCGCCGTCACGTCGGCGTCGAGCTGGCGTGCCAGGATGCGGTACGACATCAGGCTGAGGCCGACGAGCAATAGCCCGATGACGACCGTGTAGACGACCGCCAGCCGCGCACGTAACGTGAGCGTCATGCCGGACGGTCGGTGAGCACGTAGCCGACGCCGCGTACGGTGTGGATGAGCTGAAGACCGAAGCCGCGATCGACCTTGTTGCGAAGTGAATTGATGTGGACCTCGACGACGTTGCTGACGCTGTCGAAGTGGATGTCCCAGACGTGCTCGATGATGAGCGAGCGGGTCACCGGGCGATCGGTGTTGCGCATCAGGAACTCGAGCAGCGCGTACTCCTTCGGCTTGAGGTCGACGCCGCGCCCCGCGCGACGCACGATCCGGCGCACGGTGTCCATTTCGAGGTCGGCAACGCGCAGGATGCTCTCGCGGGGAGCGCCGCGCCGAAGCAGCGCGCGCAGGCGCGCCGACAGCTCGGCCAATGCGAACGGCTTGACCATGTAGTCGTCGGCGCCCCCGTCGAGCCCGGCAACGCGCTCGTCGACCGTGTCTTTCGCGGTCAGGATCAGCACCGGCAGCGACGATTTCCGGGATCGGACGTCGCGCAACACCTGAAAGCCGGAGCGGCCGGGCAGCATGAGGTCGAGAACGATGGCGTCGTAGTCGACGGCGTTGGCTTGATCCCCGGCGCCGGTGCCTTCGTGTAGCACATCCACGCCATAGCCCTCCTGCTGCAACCCCGTCTGGATGAAGCCGGCAACCTTCCGATCGTCTTCGATCACGAGAATTCGCATCGTGCACCTGAGCGTCATTGCCCCGGTGTGGCGCGGCGGCATGGGCAGGCGAGCGCGGCGCGCGTGCCGGGACGACGCGATCGGCCATCTTTGCCTGCAGTTACGACCGCGCGGCCTGACAGCGGGGCGACCTGTCATCGAGACAGTGCAACCTCTACGCCTGGCAAATTAACGAAACTTAATTCCGCTCTCAGGGGCGCCTCATCTGCGAGCGGTGGAATAGGGTCACACCGTGGCCCGCGGGTCCCCGTGGAATGGCGGGATCAGCGCGGCCGTACGAGAGGACCCCATGCGTCGGCAGATGACAACGCTAGCGGTCGTCGGCACGCTGCTCGCGGCGGTCGCAGCCGCGTCGGCTGCAGCGCCTGATCCGGCGGCTCAGCTGTCAGCCACGAAACCCGCTCCGGCGCTTGGAACTCATTCGGTGCAAGGCATCGTGAAATCGGTAGACGCGTCCACGCTCGTGATCGCACGCAGCCGCCGGCGGCCCACCGACCTGGCTTTCGCGCTCTGCGGATCGACGATCCGCGAAGGGCAGATCGCCATCGGACGCCTGGTGTCGATTCGCTACGTGATTGACGGCGACACGCGGATTGCCACGGCGGTTTCCGCGCACCCGGAAAGCACGGGGCGCAGCGCGGACCCGCCGATCACCAAAACGAAGGGAGGTACGTGATGCCGCCCACAGACGTCTCCGAGTGGCTCGCCAGGATTCGCGCGGAATACCTGGAGATGCCCGGTTTGCAGTTGACCGCACCGCAGATGTGGAGGTTGTGGCGTCTCGACAAGACGACCTGTGATGCCATCGTCGAGGCGCTCGTGGAAGACGGGTTCCTGATCGCGAACGGGCACGGCGCGTACAGGCTGGCGCGATCGAACACCTGAGAAGGGTCGGGTGTCACGGGCGGCGCGCGCTTTCCGCCCGCCATCCGACGAGCGTCACTGTCCCCAGCGCCGCGTTGATGAGCGCCGCCAGCCGGCGGCCCGCGAGAATGGCGCGAACGTCGGCGTCGCTTCTCGCGCGCGTGACGTACGCCGCATCGATGTCCGCGCGCGGATCGCCCAGCGCAGCGCCGTTGACTGTCTTGTACACGTGCGACTGAGCGAGATCGAAGCTTTCCTGAATCCAGATCTTGGGATCGACGATGTCCGCACCAGGTGGCACGGGCCGTCCGTTCAGCGCGTTGCCTTGCGAGGTAATCTGCGCGAAGTCCGGGCTGCTCCCCAGCATCCCATCCCAGAACGCGTGCAGGTTGTCTGCGCATTGCACGCCAGATGCGCACCGGAGCTTCACGGTGTTGCCGCCGTTGTCGCCCGTCGGCGTGTTGTGTCGATACCGCTCGGCCGCGTGCAGCGGCTGGTGCACGTCGCCCACGAGATGAATCAACCAGACGAGGTCGTACGACTTGATCGGATCGGGAATCGTTGGCGACGCCAGCGCGTCGCCCAGTAGCGCGATCTCCGACAGCGCGTTCACCGCAGGCACCGGCGGCGTGGGGCTGCCGTCGTCGCTGAAGGACGTGTCGATGAAGTGCCAGTATTTGTGCCGGTTGTGATCCGGATAGCCGATGTTCTGCGAGGCTGACGGGGAATTCGGCGGCGTGTTTCCGCCGTCAGGTCCGTCGTCCACGTAATTCGGCGCCGATTTGATGAAGTCGGGCCAGTGTGCCGCCTCGATGAACGCACGTCTATTCAATCGCTCGGTCGTGGATCCAGGCGGCAGCCCCGCGATCCAGGTCTTGAAGAGCGGATTGATCTTCAGGAGGGTGAAGACTCTGGCTTTCGCCGCCGGGGTCAGGTGCTGAAACGCCAGATAGGCGACGACCTTGTGCCCGTGCGGATTCCAGCCCTCGACCGGCACGAGCGACGCGCCCACGATCAGGATGCCGAGAGCAAGGGCGACAACGGTCCGAACACGCGCTCGAATACTCATGGAGCGTCCTCGTGAATGGGCTCACTGCCGCCAGGCCTTGAGCATCTCGCTGGTGAGATCCGCGGCCATCTGCCGCACGCGCGGCTGCAAACGGATGGCCGTTTCGAGGGCGCGTCGACGGACGGCCGCGGCCTCGGCCGAGCGCCCACCCGCAATGCCCGCGCTTCCGAGCTGCGCGCCGGCGTCGCGCGCCAGCTCACTGAGCTCCTCGACCGATCGCAGATCAGCGATATGAACCTCGCGATACGTGCGATCCCAACTCCGGAGCCACCACTCCCGACGCTTCGGCTGTTCCGCTGCCAGTCCACCGAAGACCGACAGGACGCTGTGGTGCAGCCGGCCGATTTGCTGCGCGCCGATGATGACGCGCACCGCTTCGTAGAGGACTGGGGTCGTGATGCAGTCGACGCCGTTCAGATCGCTGACCTCCTTCGCTTCCAGGATCACGTCGTCGTCGGCTGCCGGCGACGGGCCTTCGACCCGCATGAGGAACTTCGACGCCGTGTAACTCCCGACGCCCATCTGCAGTGCGCCGATTTTCTTGAGCGTGAAATAGCCCCGGGGCCAATCGGGATAGCGCGTCGCGAGTCGCTCAAGCGCGTCCCGCGCCGCGAGCCTGACTGGTGCCGGGGTCGGCTCCATGCGCGCCTCGACCGCCGCGAGGAACGCGGCGGCGGTCGGCTCCCGTTTCAGCCGCAAGCGGTGGATCACGGACGGCTCGGGCGGGGTGTAGCCAGGGTCGCCGAGCGCACGACGATACCCGTCGAGGAACGCGTCGATCGGCCGTTCGACCTGCGACTGCCAGCGGCGTTGCATTGCGGCCAGCCGCAGCGAGCCGATGAAACGCACGAGATCGATGACGGCCGGTCCTTCCGCCGAATCATCGAAGTCGTCGAGCCCGTACGCGTCGCGCGTGAACGCGTACTGCTCGACGTGCGCGTCACCGTGCAGCCGGACCCTCGGCTGTTGCTCGCCGGCAAACGCTGTGCACACGCGCTCGTTCCAGACACGGTTGACGCGCCGGAAGAAAGTGAACGGATCGGTGGCCATCGCCGTGCGCAGCTCCGGCGGCAGGTGCGCGATCTCGTCGTCGGAAACCCACGCCGACCGTCTGTTCGCGTTCTGCGGTGCGGTTTGATTGGTGTTGAGAACCGGCGGCGCAACGGCCGCCCAGGCGACCAGCCCGAACCACACGAAGGCTCCGGGCCGACAGAGCCAGCAGATCATCGCCCGCGTGATCCTGCGCCCGATCTGCATCGCGTAACTAAAACACAGTCACAGTCCGTTCGGCATGTGCTGACGAGAGGCGAAGGATCAGAAGCGAGAGGTGCGAGTCCAGGTGTCCGAACGCGCCCAGCTCCTGGCCAGATCCGCGTCCACATCCGGAGACGGCGTGCCCAGGCCGGTCAGTGCCTGCTGCAATCCGAGCAGCGACCAGCCGTTGTGGGGATGATCTTTCAGCTCCTCGCGATAGGCACGTGCGGCGGCATCGTACTGCCTGGCTTCGAGAAGCGCGGCCCCGAGCCAGTGGCGCGCCGCAAACGGCAGCGGCTCCGGCTCGTCGTAGGTCATCGCATCTTCGCAGGCCACGGCCCGCTCGAACGACTCGAGCGCGCCTTTGAGATCCCCCTCGCTCCGCCGGATCTCGCCTTCGAGGATCCCGGCTATCGTTCCGAGAAGGTTTTTCGCGGTGTGGACGCGAAACTCGGCCTTCGACGTTTCCGCTGCTTTCATCACCCGCGCGAGATAGACCTTGGCGAAGTCGGGCGACCCCTGTCGCAGCTGGGCGTAACCTTGCGCGAAGTCCCACAAGCCGGCCTGGATGTCGTTTTTCGGCCGCTTCGTCACCTCCAGCACCTCGTCGAATCGTCCGAAGCGTACGAGCGTCAGCACCTGATAGAACGTGTCGCCGGTTCGTTTCGCATGATCCTTGCCGGCCTGCATCGCAATCGCGCCCTGACCGTCGTACGACGCCGCATACAGCAGCATGTGCAGGTTGTGCTCGGGATAGATCGCGACGCCTTCACCGCTGGCGGCTTTCAGATCGGAGTGCCACGCTTCGAGGTTCGCCCGGACGGAGTCCCCCCAACGGCCCACACGATTCCACGTGTGTGACGGCATGTGGTTGATGTGGCTCGCCGCTGGCATGGACGCACCGAGGAACTCGGCGCACGCTTCGGCGCGCTCCGGGACGACCGTGGACTCGGTCGCGTGAACGTAAAGGTGGCACGCGCCAGGGTGACGAACGTCCTTGGACAGAATCCCCTCGAGCACGCGATGCAGCCGCTGGACGTTCGGGTTGTTGACGTCGCGCGATCCGCGCCGCGGCTCCATCACAAAGAGCGCATCGGCATACAAGGTCGCCGCGTCGAGATCGTTCGGATACTTTTCCGACAGCTTCCGCATGGCTTCGGCGTAGGGCTTGTCCTGCTCGAGCCGCTTCTCCGGATCGAAGTGCTCGACGTAACGGACGGACAACGCGTCGATGAAGTCCCGTTCGAGCGGGCTGGCGTGGCTCTTCAGCGTGAGGGCCTTCTGAAGCGCCGCGAGCGCGTGCGGCGCTTCCTCCTTCGTCATCGGCCCGTTCAGATACGAGCCCCAGGCCCAGGCTTCGCCCCAGTAGCAGATGGCGCAATCCGGATCGCGTTTCCATGCCTCACGGAACGATCGCACCGCTTCGGCCTTCCCGAACGCGTACATCAGGCGAAATCCCTGATCGAAGAACGCCTGCGCTTCCTTGTTCGTCGACGAAATCGGCCGGGTGAACGACCCCAGTCCCGTCGCGTAAAGCTCGATCGGCTGTGTATACCGGTCGAAGACGGATCGATCGGGTGTGGTGCTCTGTTGCCCGCGGTTCTGCTCTCCGGCGATTCGTACCGGGGCCGGCAGCGCGACGAGCATCAGGTACACCGGAATCACGCGCGAAAACGATACTCGCGGCATCGTTGTATCTCTCCCTGATCGGAAACAGCGGAGCGGCCGTCATTGTACCTCGCGCAAAAACGAACGGGGCGGCGCGAGCACTCGACTCGCGAACCGCCCCGTCAACCTGAGCCTGAATCTGTCGCGGCTACGCGCCAGCGCCAGCTGCGCGACCGCCAATGGCGGCTCTGATCTCTTCAATCGCCGCCTTCTCTGCATCGCTTACCCGCGTCCCGCCGATGCCGAGGAAGCCACCCTCCTTCGTCGACTCTGCAACTTTCGTCGCCACGTCGAGGATGAACGATCGGCACGCCTGGACTTCGTTCGGCGACCGCGCCGCGACGGCATCCACAGCATCCTTGATCGTCCCAAGCAGCGCCGTCTTGTCGTGTCCAAGCGTCTTGGCTTCGTCGTCCGTGATATCGCCGTCGAAGGCCAGACTCAGGATCGACGTCGGACCGGCAGCGGTCTTGACCGCCGTGACCGCGTCGCCGAGAGCAGAAACTTCCTTCAGCGTGCCGATCGCGCCGGACGGCGAGGCCCCCATGACGACCTGCGCGGCCGCGAGTGGCGCGAGGCGGAGCTTGGTCCACACGTCTGCGGGATAGCTCGCCTTCGTGGCGACTGCCTGCTTGCCGGCATCGAGCGCACTGCGGACGAGTGAGGCGGTGGCGCCGCCCTGGCGCTCGAAGGCTGCCTGCTCGTTCTGCAAGAGCTGCGCAACGCCGCTCTTGTCGAGTTTCTGCGACGATGCGGCTTGACTGACAAGACCGAGCACCATCGGCGCCGCCATCGTCAGCAGCGATCCGGCATCGAAGCCGAGCGCCTTGTTGATCGTGCCGGTGATCGCGCTCGCACCGCCGCCGAAAACCTCACTCGACGACGGCGCGCCGGTGAGGCCGGACTTCGCCAGCGCACCGATGATGCTGCCGAGACCTGAGCCGGTACCGCCCGATGGAAGCAAACCCATCAGCGAGTCGAGACCGGATGGCGTCGAGGCCTTGCTGGCGAGTGCTCCGGTGACGAGTGGTCCCGCCACCTGCATGCCTTTCTGGACGAGGTTGTCGTCGAGGCCCACGACTTTGCCGATTTGACCAACGACATCGGGCCCCATGGACTGCGCGAGTGATTCGAGGAGAGTCATGATGTTTCCCTCCAAACGAATCGCGGTGGGCACGGACAAGTCGAACGGCGAAAAAGCCCGGCAACCTGAGTGACGGAGGCCCAGCCGATTGAACCAGCTCGGCAGGCACGCCTGCACCGCCCCGTCGCGATGGAACCTCGCGATACTACATCCAACCCGCATCAACGGTGTGACTCGTTCTCGAGGGCCGGTTGCGAGTCGGATAGCGCGCTCAGGAAGATTTCGATGAGCGCCGCAACTGTCGCAACAACTCACGCATGTCCGCGGGCAGTGGCGCTTCGAATCGCACCAACTGTCCACTTCGCGGATGCCGGAACGCGAGCCGATGCGCGTGAAGAGCCTGGCGCGGGAACTCGATCGGACGGAGATGATCGGGACCGTAAGTGTAGCGCTGCTCGCCGACGAGCGTGTGCCCGCGCAGCCGCGCCTGTAAGCGGATCTGATTGCGTTTGCCGGTGACGAGACGGATCTCGACGAGCGATGCATCCGGAAACGCTTCGATCACTTTGTAGGTGCTGATCGCTTCCTTGGCTCGCGGATCACGAGGATGCGAGGCCTTTTGAATGCTCGCGTCCTCATCCCAGACGAGATGATCGCTCCACGTACCGGATGAAGGCGTCGGGCAGCCGTAGACAATCGCCGAGTACACACGTTCAGGCTCACGCCGGCGGAACTGGTCTTTCAGGGCGACCTGTGTGGCCGCATCCTTCGCGAAAATCACCAGCCCCGACGTGTCGCGATCGATCCGATGAACGACGAACGGCCGTCGCCGCCCATGCGATCGCAGGCGATCCTGTATGCGCCCGTACACCGATGGCGCGTCGCTCCGGCGGCCGAGCGGCACCGTCAACAGTCCCGCTGGCTTGTTCAAAACCAAAAGCACGTCGTCTTCATATACCGTGCTGAGACCGTCGTCGTCTGAAACCTCGAGCCGGCGTCTGGCGGTGCCCGGACGATCGACCCAGAGGCGGACGCGATCGCCCGCCGCCAGCCGTCGACCGGCATCCGCCGACGACGCATCGACATCGTTGACGATGACTTTGCCACGGGCGATGGCTTCCGTCGCCCGGCCACGCGATCCCAGCCGCCCGGAGTCGGCCAGGAACTTGTCGAGGCGAGTTCCCACGTCATGCGGCCCGACCCTCCAGTCAGACTTCATGAACCAGCTAGCTCCTTTCATGTCGCTCGGCTTAAGATCGCGGCGGTCCTGACGGACGATCCGAGCGGCCGCGCGCGATCCTCCTCAGGCGCTCGCGGGGGATCGTGGACACAGCGGCTGCGCAACACTTCCGTTTGATCTTCCGCCAGGTCCCCGGCGCGGTCTGGGTGACGGACCGCGATCTGCGCTTCACGCACCTCCAGGGACGCCTTCCGCATGCGGCGGGGCTCGAGGCCGACCGCCTCATCGGCTCGACAGTGTACGACTTCCTCGGCACGCACGATCCCGCGCATCCTGCCGTCGCACACCATCTCCGGGCGCTCTCGGGCGAGCGTGGCGCCTTTCAACAGATCTACAACGGCCGCACTTATGACGTGCTGATTGAGCCGCTCCGGGATCCGCAAGGCGCGATCGCCGGCTGCGTGGGCTCGGCAATCGACGTCACCGATCGTCAGGCCGCCTTCGAGCAGCTCGCGCGAAGCGAGCTCCGGCTGGCCGAAGGGCAGCGGGTCGCACACGTCGGGAGCTTCGAGTGGGAGGTCGCGCCGAACCGTCTCACCTGGTCCGACGAACTCCATCGCATCTATGGGATCGCCCCCGGGCAGTTCGAAGGCAGCTACGAGGCGTTCCTGGCACGCGTGTACCCGGAGGACGCGGCAGTGACCGAGCGCACGGTGCTCGACGCGTTCCAGCGGCGCGGACCATTCGACTACGACCATCGCATCGTCCGGGCGGACGGCGCGATCCGCGTTCTGCACACGCGCGGCGATATCGTCTGCGACGACGCCGGCCGGCCCGTGCGGATCGTTGGCAGCTGCTGGGACGTGACTGAGTGGAAAGAGGTCAACCTGAAGCTGCAGCGATCGGTCTCGCTGCTCCAGGCCACCTTCGAGGCAACGGCCGACGGCTTGCTCGTGGTCGATAGCGACGGCCTCATCACCTCCTTCAACCAGCGCTTCGTGTCGCTCTGGCAGATTCCTCGAGAACTGCTGGCGCAGCGCACGGATGATGCGCTGCGCGCGCATATCCTCGACCAGCTCGAGGATCCACACGGATCGCTTCAGGCCATGCGCCGTCTTTCAGGACAGCCGGCGACCGACAGTTTCGACATCCTCAAGACCCGTAACGGGCGAGTCTTCGAGCGGTATTCCACGCCGCAGCGATTGGGCGAAGAAATCGTCGGCCGCGTCTGGAGCTTCCGTGACGTCACCGCGCGCAGCAAGATGGAAGAGCGTCTTCGCGAAGGCGCGGCGCAACTCGAGCTGGCCGTGCACGCGGCGCACGTCGGACTCTGGGACTGGGATCTGCGGTCGAATCAGGTGCTCTACTCGGCCGAATGGAAGCACCAGCTCGGCTACGAGGATCACGACATCGGCAACAGCCTGTCGGAGTGGCACGATCGAGTCCACCCCGACGATCGCGATCGGCTCCGCAATACGGTCGACGCGTTTATCGAGAACCCATGGCCGGGATACAACCTCGAGTACCGGATGCGGCACCGCGACGGCTCGTACCGGTGGATCCTCGCGCAGGCCTCGCTGATGCACGACGAGTCAGGGATCGCCACGCGGATGATCGGGTCGCACGTCGACATCACCGAGCGGAAACGCGAAGAGGAAGCGACGCAGGTGGCTCGCCGCCGATCCGGCGCGCTCATCGAAGGCCAGAAACACGTGCTCGAGATGATCGCGCGCGGTGCGCCGCTGGAAGACACGCTGGTGGCGCTCGTCCGCCTGGTCGAAGCGCAATCGGCGGACACGCTGGGCTCGGTTCTGCTCCTCGACGAGGACCAACTGCATATCCGGCATGGTGCGGCGCCGAGCCTGCCGCAGTCATTCACCCGCGGCATCGACGGCCAGGCCATCGGCGAGCGGGCGGGTTCGTGCGGCACGGCAGCGTTCCGCCGCAAGCCCGTGATGGTCGAGAACATCGCGACCGATCCGCTGTGGGCCGACTACCGGCAGCTGGCGATTGCTCACGGTCTGCGGGCCTGCTGGTCGACGCCGATCCTGGACGCGCACGGCAACCTGCTGGGTACGTTCGCGCTCTACTTCCGCCGGCCCGCGCAGCCGTCACCTGCGGACCTGCGGCTGATCGAAATGGCGACACACACAGCGGCCATCGCCATCACGCGCAAACGGGAGGAAGAAACCCTCCGCGCGAGCGAAGATCGGCTTCGCCAGACGAACATCGAGCTCGAACGGCGAGTCGCCGAACGGACGCAAGAGCTCGAGGCCGCGATGCGCGAAGCCCAGGGCGCGGATCGACTCAAGTCGTCGTTTCTGGCGACGATGTCGCATGAGCTGAGGACGCCGCTCAACTCCATCATCGGGTTCACCGGCGTGCTCCTCAAAGGGCTCGCCGGACCCCTGAACGAGGAACAGCAGAAACAGCTCGGCATGGCGCGCGAGAGCGCGAACCGCCTGCTCGCCCTCATCAACGACGTGCTGGACATTTCGCGGATCGAGGCGGGACAGGTCGAGATCGTCAAGGCCCCGTTCGACATCCGCGCCGCCATCGAGTCGGTGATGCGCTCGGTGACGCCGCAATCGTCGAAGAAGGGGCTGGCGCTCGTCGCCGCCGTCGATTCGAGTGTCGGCGTCGTCGTCAGCGATCGGCGTCGGGTCGAACAGATTCTGCTGA
Source organism: Vicinamibacterales bacterium (assembly GCA_036258055.1). Classification (GTDB taxonomy): domain Bacteria; phylum Acidobacteriota; class Vicinamibacteria; order Vicinamibacterales; family 2-12-FULL-66-21; genus DATAEK01. The sequence continues at coordinate 18,855 of DATAEK010000092.1, read as the reverse complement.
ACCTGCTCAACAACGGCGTGAAGTTCACCGAACAGGGCGAAGTCCGCCTCGAATGCCGCAAGCAGGGTCGGTTCCTGGAAACAACGGTCCGTGACACCGGCATCGGCATCAGATCCGAGCACATGGATCGACTGTTCAAGCCCTTTCAGCAGGTGGACACCGGGCTGGATCGACGGCACGAAGGGACGGGGCTGGGTCTGTCGATCTGCGCGAACCTGGTGCGCCTCCTCGGCGGCGACATCCGCGCCCGCAGTGAGTCTGGTGTCGGCAGCGCGTTCACCTTCACGATACCGCTTCAGGAGTGATCGTCTCGTGGCCCGAATCCTCATCATCGAAGACAACGAACAGAACCTGTATCTCGCCCGGTTCATCCTGAGCCGACGCGGGCACGAGATTGTCGAGGCGCGCGACGGGCGCGAGGGCATCGCCGTGGCCGCGACCGCGCAGCCGCACCTGATCCTCCTCGACATCCAGCTGCCGATCATGGACGGCTACGCCGTTGCAGCGGCACTCAGGCGGATGCCATCCCTCGACAGCGTGCCGATCGTCGGCGTCACCTCGTACGCGATGGTGGGCGATCGCGAGCGGATCCTCGCGGCGGGCTGCAACGGGTACATCGAAAAGCCGATCAATCCCGAGACGTTTGCCGACGAGTTGGCGCCGTTCCTCGGGATCCCCGCTCGAGGAGAAACATGAAGACCGCGCTCATCGTCGACGACCACGAGGAGAACCGGTACCTCCTGCGTACGGTGCTGACGGCCGCCGGCTATCAGGTGCAGGAGGCGTCCAACGGCGCCGATGCGCTGAACGAGGCCCGCAATCGCCCTCCGACGATCATCATCTCGGACATCCTCATGCCCCAGATGGACGGCTTCGCCTTCTGCCGCGAATGTTCCCGCGACTCGGTGCTCGCGAAGATCCCGTTCGTCTTCTACACCGCGACGTATACGAGCCCGGCCGACGAGGCGCTGGCCGCCAAACTCGGCGCCGCACGCTTCATCACCAAGCCGGTCAGCGACGACGAATTCGTGGCGGCCATCAGCGCGATCGTCGATGCCCAGGCCTCAGGGCGGCTCGCCCCGCGGCCAGCCCCGCCTGAAGACGAGACGGTCTATTACCGGCTGTACAACGAAGTCCTCATCCACAAGCTCGAAGACAAGGTGCTCGAGCTCGAGCAGCAGATCGGGGAACGGCTCCGCGCCGAAGAGGAGCGCGAGCAGCTCCAGGCCCAGCTCATTCAGGCGCAGAAAGTCGATGCCGTCGGCCGCCTCGCCGGCGGCATCGCCCACGACTTCAACAACGTGCTCTCGGTCATCATCGGCTTCGCCGAGCTGGCGCTCGACACGAGCGCGAACGAGGCGGTGCGCGACGATCTCGTCGCCATCTGCGACGCGGCGAAGCGCGGCGCCGAGATCGTCCGGCAGCTGCTCGCGTTCGCCCGCAAGCAGACCGCGTCGCCTGTGGCCATCAACCCGAACGCGTCGATCGTGTCGCTCAACAAGATGATTGGACGTCTGCTGGGCGACAACATCAAGATCACGACGACGTTCGAGCCGGCAGTCTGGCCGATCCGGATCGATCCCACGCACTTCGATCAGATCGTCATCAATCTGCTCACCAACGCGCGCGACGCCATGGAAGGCGAAGGCACGATCACCATCCGGACGTCGAACCTGACGATGGACGACGAGTACGTCCGGCGCCATCCCGGCGCGCGCGCCGGCGACTACGTGGCGCTCGAGGTCGCCGATCGCGGCACCGGCATGGACGCGACCACTCGTGAGCGTCTCTTCGAGCCGTTCTTCACGACGAAGACGCAACAGTTCGGCACCGGTCTCGGCCTCTCGACCGTTCTCGGCATCGTCGAACGGAGCGGCGGCCACATCGACGTCCACAGCGTGCTGGGTGAGGGAACCACGTTCACGATCTACCTCCCGCGCGATTGCGAGCCCGCATCCGAGCCCGCGGTGGAACGCACGAGAGACGCCCGGCCTGCGGACGCGACCGTCCTGGTCGTCGAGGACAATCCAACCGTGCTCGCTCTGGTCAAGCGGACCCTCGAGTCGCGCAACTATCGAGTCCTCTCCGCAACCGGCGCCGACGAAGCCACGCGGATCGGAAACCGGGAGCCGGGAAGAATCGATCTCGTGCTCGCCGACACGGCGATGCCCCAGATGACGGGCAAAGCGCTGGTCGACCGGCTCCGCGAGGAGCATCCGGACATCAAGGCCCTGTACTCGTGCGGATATCGCGCGGATCTCGTCATGAAGGAAGGCTCGGACGGGGCTGAAGAGTACATCCAGAAGCCGTTCACACCCCACGCGCTGGCCGATCGGATCCGGCGGATTCTTCACCCGTGATCAAAAGGATGGTTGACAAGCGGATGAGCTAGAACGAACATGCTGCGCCCACCGCTGCGGGCCACAAGGAGGTCCAACATGACTCGTCGCTCGATCCTGGCTTCACTCGTCGGGATTCTGGTTCTCGCACTCACGTCGTCGATGCACGCTCAGGCGCCCAAGAGCCTGATCGGTACGTGGAAGCTCAATCTCGCCAAGTCGAAGTTCTCTCCCGGCCCCGCGCCGAAGAGCATGACCATCACCTACTCTGCCGCCGGCGAAGGCCTGAAGATCGTTGTCGAGACCACTCCAGCAACGGGCGCCGCCCAGCACTGGGAGATGAGCGGCAACTACGACGGGAAGGACAATCCTGTCACCGGCAATCCTGACGCCGACATGATCTCGATGAAGCGCATCGACGAACATCGTGGGGAGAGCGTCTTCAAGAAGGGCGGCAAGGTCATGGCCACCAACGAACGGGTGATCTCCGCAGATGGCAAGACGCTGACGATCACGTCGAAGGGGACCACCGCTGACGGGAAACCACGACACGACGTGCAGGTCTTCGAACGCTGAACGCTGACGGCGGAGCGGCGGGACCATCGGGACCCGCCGCTTCCCGAGTCCGCGCTGGTCGAATCCCCGGCCGGCGTCCTCCGCTCTGCGCGGCTGGATCGACTATTCAGCTCTCGGCAGTCGGCAGCGATGACGGCAGCGGATTGGTCAGCGCCGCACGAGCCTCCGTCCCCGGTGACACGCCCAGATGGTAGGGCACGCTCGTCACGACGACGTTTGGTTTGAAGAGGAGCGCGCCCTTGATGAGAAGCGCGTGCTGATTGTGCAGCAGGTGATGCCACAGCCGCCGCGGGACGAATTCGGGCAGCACGACCGTGATGTACGCGCCCGGATCGGCAGCCTGGACCCGCTCGATGTATTCGAGCAGCGGCTCCAGCAGCGATCGGTAGGGGGAGTCGAGGACGACGAGTTGAACGCCCTGACCCCATTTCGCCCACTGTCCGCGAAGCGTGCCGGTCGCGCCCGGATCGATGTCCACGTAGACAGCGCGCACGTCTGCCGAGAGCGACCTCGCGTAGCGTAGCGCCTTCACCACCGCGCGCTGTATGCCGCCGATCGGCACCAGCACGACGTGCCTTGCGCTCATGAGCTCGACGGGCGCGGCATCGAGCGTCAGCTCCGCGGCGACCTCGTCGTAGTGCCGCCGTGTCAGCGCGAAGACACCCACCAGGGTCGGGATCATCACGATGATGATCCACGCCCCCTCGGCGACCTTCGTCACGGCCACGATGATCAGCACGACGCAGGTCACGATCGCCCCGAACCCGTTGATGCAGGCGCTCACTCGCCAGCCGGGCGTCCGCAGCGTCCGCCAGTGGACGACCATGCCCGCCTGCGACAGTGTGAACGACACGAACACGCCAATCATGTAGAGCGGGATGAGCGCGTGCGTATCGCCGCCGAACACCACGAGGAGAACGCCCGCGAGGATGCTGAGAATCAGGATGCCGTTCGAGAACGCGAGGCGGTCGCCCTGCGTCATGAACTGTCGCGGCAGGAATCTGTCGCGCGACACGATCGACGCCAGCCGTGGGAAGTCCGCGTAGGCGGTATTCGCCGCCAGGACGAGGATGAGCATCGTCGACGCCTGGACCGCGTAGTAAGGGACACTGCGTCCACCGAAGACCGCCCGGCCGATCTGCGACACGACCGTCTCGGTCTCGCTCGGGACAATGCCGATGACGTGGGCGAGAAGCGTGATGCCCATGAACATGGTGATCGCGAGGCCGGCCATCGCCACGAGCGTCGAGGCGGCGTTCCGGCTCTCCGGCGGGCGGAATGCCGGCACGCCGTTCGACACCGCTTCGACGCCGGTCATCGCCGTACAGCCGTTGGAGAAGGCGGTGAGCAGCATGAATGCGCTCAGCGTGCCGAGATGCTCCGGTCGCACGGCTGGCGCGGCGGCCAGCTGCGTGATTGACCCGGTTGCGTAGCGCCACGCCCCCACGGCAATGAGCACAAGGATGCTGGTGATGAAGAAGTAGGTCGGCGCGGCGAAGATCCGCCCGGACTCCCGGATGCCTCGCAGGTTGCCGACCATCAGGAGAAACGTGAATCCGAGCGCGATCTCGACACGGCTCAAATGCCACTCGGGAAACGCGGACGTGAGCGCGGCGACACCCGCCGCAATGCTCACCGCGACCGTCAGCACGTAGTCGATGAGCAGCGACGCTGCGGCCACGAGGCTCGGCAGGCGTCCGAGATTCTCTTTTGCCACGATGTACGCCCCGCCGCCGTTGGGATATGCGTGGATCGTCTGCCGGTACGAGAACGCGACGATCGCGAGCATCGACGCGATGACCACGCCGATCGGCGTCGCAAACGACAACGCCATGACGCCGCCGATCATCAGTACGCGAAGAATCTCTTCCGTCGCGTACGCCACCGACGACAGCGCGTCAGAGGAGAGCACGGCCAGACCGGTCACCCGGGAAAACCGCTCGTGGTGCGCGAGGTGTGAAGGAATCGGCGCGCCGACGATCAGGCGCTTCAGCTGGGATACGAAGGATTCATCGGCCACGCGTGAAAGGCTCTCCCCCGAGTATCGGTTGCGCCTGGCCTCCTTGAACGCGTTCTTATGGACTTTTTATGACTTTCTGCTCGAGCGGTCCCGGCTGATAAGATCCGCCGCAAATGCCACCAGCCAACGAGCGGCGGCTTCCGGACGGACGGGTTGAGCTGATCGACACGCGCGCGATCGAAGCGAGCGCGCTCTACAACGAAGACCTGGCGCCGGTCCCGATCGCGCGGCGCAACTGGACCACCTACAACTACGCCGCGCTCTGGATCAGCATGGCGCATTGCATCCCGACCTACATGCTGGCGTCCGGATTGATGGCCTCCGGCATGAACTGGTGGCAGGCGCTCATCACAATCCTGCTCGGCAACACGATCGTCCTCATCCCCATCCTGCTCAATTCACATCCCGGGACGAAGTACGGGATTCCCTTTCCGGTGTTCGCGCGCGCCGCGTACGGCACGGTCGGATCGAATCTGCCGGCGCTGATGCGGGCACTCGTCGCCTGCGGCTGGTTCGGCATCCAGGCGTGGATTGGCGGCGAGGCACTCAACACGCTCTTCCGTACCCTCGTGCCCGGCTGGGATGCATTGCTCGGTCAGTTCGGCGGACATCCGACGACGGTCTGGCTCTCGTTCGCGCTCTTCTGGGGCCTCAACGTCTTCATCATCTATCGCGGCATGGACCTCCTGCGCGCGGTCGAGAACTGGGCGGCGCCCTTCGTTCTCGTCATGACCGGGTTCCTGCTCGCATGGGCCGTGTGGCGTGCCCACGGTTTCGGACCGATTCTGGCCCAGCCGGGACGCTTCCACACGCTCGGCGAGTTCCTGCCCGTCTTCGTCCCCTCGCTCACCGCGATGATCGGCTACTGGGCGACGCTCTCGCTCAACATGCCGGACTTCACCCGCTTCGGGCGCAGCCAGCGCGAGCAGGTCGTCGGACAAGTCGTCGCGCTGCCGACGACGATGTTCGTGTTTGCGGCGATGGGGGTGATCATCACGAGCGCGACGGTGATCATCTTCGGCCGCGCGATCTGGGATCCTGTGCAGCTGGTCGGCGAATTCCGCTCGCCGATCGTCGTCGCTGTCTCGATGTTCACGGCCGTCGTCGCCACGCTGGCTGTCAACATCGCGGCCAACGTCGTGTCGCCGGCCAACGATTTTGCCAATGCCTTTCCGCGCGCGATCTCGTTCAAGACCGGCGGGCTCATAACCGGCATCCTCGGCGTCCTGATTCAACCGTGGAAGTTGCTCGCGGATCCGTCCGGTTACATCTTCACGTGGCTGCTCGGCTACTCGGGTGGGCTCGGGTCCATCGCGGGCGTCCTCATTGCGGACTACTGGATGGTCCGGCGAACGGAGCTGAGGCTCGAGGATCTGTACGTGGCCGGCGGCGCGTATCGGTATCACGCCGGCTGGAACTGGAACGCGGTGATCGCGACGCTGGCCGGGTGCGCGCTCGCCTGGGGCGGCCTCGTGTTCGCGCCGCTGCGGCCGCTCTACGACTACGCCTGGTTCGTCGGCTTCTTCGTCGCGGCCATCGTCCACATCGCGCTCAGCCGCATGATCGCCGCGCCCGCCCAATCGCGGGCGGCGTCGGCGGGATAGTTGGCATTTCTCAGCGCTCGCGGGGCCCCACCCCCGCTCGCTCGCCCTCGGCGACTTCGCGCCTCGGGCGGGCCGCAGGCGCCGCTGATTCAGCGCCGGTTCTCCACTTCACCGACAGCTCAGCACGACCAACCTGTCCGCATTACTTACCGCTCGCGGGGCCCCACCCCCGCTCGCTACAGCCTCGCGCCTTCGCGCTCGGCTGTGGCCGCAGGCGCTGCTGATTCAGCGCCGGTTCTCCACTTCACCGACAGCCCAGCACGACCGTTTCGGGTAACTTGACAGCATCACTTAGTAAGTCTATACTTACCGTAAGTGAATACTTACCAAGATGCGCAGCTCGACGCGCTTGGCGATCCCACACGGCGGGCGATCCTCGCGCGGCTGGTGGACGGTCCAAAGGCCGTCGGCGAACTGGCGAAGGATTTCCCGATCAGCCGGCCGGCGATCTCCCAGCACCTGCGCGTGTTGAAGCACGCCCATCTCGTGTTCGACGAACCGTCGGGGACGCAGCGGCTTTACCAGCTCAATCCCGACGCGTTCGATTCCCTGCGTGCGCATTTCGATCAGTTCTGGACGCTCGCGCTCAAGGCGTTCAAGAACAAGGTCGAGGAGCGTCCGCCCGCCAAGAAGCAGGAGGCCCGATGACGATGACCGCACGTCCGATTGATTCCGAGGCGTCTGCCGTGAACGACCCGCCGGTCTGCAAGAGCATCACCGTGAAGGCGAGCGCCGCGCGCGCGTTCGAGGTCTTCACCGCCGGCTTCGACAGCTGGTGGCCGCGCAGCCATCACATCGGCAAGTCGCCGATGACACGTGCGATCCTGGAGGGCCGCGTCGGCGGCCGCTGTTACACGGAGCAGGCCGATGGCACCGAATGCGACTGGGGCCGCGTGCTCGTGTGGGAACCGCCGCATCGATTCGTGATGGCGTGGCAGATCACCGGCGCGCACTGGCAGTACGAGCCGGACATCGCGAAGTCCAGCGAGGTCGAGGTGCGATTCACTCCGGTCGAGGACGGATCTACGCGGGTCGATCTCGAGCATCGGCACTTCAACCGGTACGGTGCGGACGCCGACGCGATGCGTCAGGCCGTCAGCGCGCCCAACGGATGGAGCGGCCTGCTCCAGCTCTTCGCAACGCGAGCGGAGGCAGCACACTGACGCGAGGATTCGGCGGTCATCACCGCTGGAAGTGCCAGCCGGGCTGCCATCGCCAGGGCGCGGCGATGACACGTTCCAGCGGCTCGCCCTCGAGCAGATGTCGAATCGCGTAGAACGTCGCGCGGTGACCGATGATCAGGACCGTCCGGCCCGTGTGTGCTGACCCAATCTCGGTCAGACACGTAGTGACGCGCCGGACGGCCTGCTCGTAACTTTCGCCGTCCGGAAATGGCGTCCTCAGATAGGCTTGCCGCACCGCGTCGATCTCCGTGGCCGGACGACGTGTCAGGCCACCGTAGTCACATTCGCGGAGGCGGATGTCGAGAACGATCGGCAGTGCGCGGCCTTCGAAGGCCAACTCCGCCGTTCGCCACGCCCGGCGCAGATCCGAGCAATAGACCGCGGCGACTTCGTCAGCGGAATACCGCTCCCCCACCGCCCGCGCCTGCAGTTCCCCACTCGGCGAGAGATCCACGTCGAACCATCCCGACGCGAGCCCCGCTTCGTTGTCGAGGCTGGTCGCGTGAGTTTCGAACACGATCGAGACGCGCTGGTCGGGTTGCACGGAACTCCACGGGGTCAGATCTCCATTTTCTGATCTGAGGGGCCTGGATCAGAAGAATCGAGATCTGACCAGCCGCGAACCCGCGGCCGTCAGCGCAGGCTGAGACCGACTGCCGCACCGGCCAGCGCCAGGGCCGCCGCACACAGCAGCACCCGCCGGAACGCTGACACGAACGCCTCGTCGATCGCCTGGCGCACGCCGGTGCGCATCGAGGCCGGAACCTCTGTCAGCGCATCGATTCCGGCGCCCGCCATCTTCGCCAGTTCGCGCTCGATGGCAGTTGACGCCGGCGCCGACAGCGTCAGCTCGTCCAGGCGCGGTCTGATCTGTGCGTCGAACGATCGGACGAGTACGACGCCGAAGACCGCAATCGCCAGCAGGCCCGCGACCCGAGCGACAGCGTTGTTAATCCCCGATGCAACACCCGCGTGGCCGGATTCGACGGCGCCCATCACGGTCGTCGTCAGCGGCGCGACGGTGACGGCCATCCCGAACCCGAGCACGATGACCGCGGGAAAAAATGTCTGCCAATACGAGCCCCCGATTCCAGGAAGCGCGTACATGGCGAGACCGAGCGCGGCGATCGCGGGCCCGACGGTCAGCGGTAGCCTCGCACCCGTCCGCGCGACGAGGCCGCCCGACCATCGCGACAGCACGAACATGATGAGTGGAAACGGCAGGAGCGCCGCGCCCGCCTGTGTGGCCGTGTACCGCTGGACCTGAATCAGATTCAACGGCACGAGGAACATCACGACGCCAAGCGCGGCGTAGACCAGCAGCGTGAGGACGTTCGCCCGCGTAAACGTACGCCGCTCGAACAAGGCCAGCGGGAGCATCGGGTTCGATACGCGCTGCTCCGCAATGACGAGGCACACGACCGCGAGCGCCCCCAGCGCCAGCGATATCAGCACCAGCGGATGGCGGGCGCCGAGCGGAGGCCATTCGATCAGACCGAACACGATGCCGCCAAGGCCGACGACCGCGAGCGTACCGCCGATCCAGTCGATGCGCGAGGTTCGCGTCGGATCCCGGCTCTCAGCCATGAACCCGAGCGAGAGCACAACCACGGCAATCGCCAGCGGCACGTTGATGAAGAAGACCGCGCGCCAGCTGACGTGCTCGACGAGCCAGCCGCCGGTGACGGGACCAATGGCCGCCGTGATCGAGCTGAACCCGGACCACGTGCCAATCGCCCGGCCACGCTCGGCGTCGGGAAACGTCGCGCTGATAATCGCGAGGCTGCCGGGTACGAGAAACGCGGCGCCGAACCCCTGAAGGGCGCGCCCGGCGATGAGCATCCGTGGCGACGTGGCGAGGCCGCAGAGAATCGACGCCGCCGTGAAGATGAAGACACCAATCAGAAAGACCCGCTTCCGCCCGAATTGGTCGCCGAGCGATCCGCCGACGAGGATGAGCGCCCCGAGGAGCAGCGCGTAGGCTTCGATCACCCACTGCACGTCGGTGATCGTGGCGTTCAGGCCGGCCTGCAGCGCCGGCAGTGCGACGTTGACGACCGTCCCATCCACGAACGTCATGCCCGATCCGAGGATGGTCGCGACGAGCGTCCATCGGGCCGCGGAAGCCATCCTCGATTATGCTCCGCGCACCGGCCTCCAACCTGCTCCGCGACAAACGTGACAATTCTTGCGGCGACCACGTATCATCCCGTCCGATGAGCCTTCTCTTCCGCAGGTCGCGCGTATGACCAACGGTCGCGGCCTCGTCGAGGGCTACCTCGCGACAGACGAGCTCACGCGCATCGTGCGTGACGGCCTGGCGCACCTGCCGCTCGACGGCAAACGGGTCCTGATCGTCATCCCCGACGGCACGCGCACGATGCCGGTGCCGCTGATGGTCGAGACGTTTGCAGACGTCCTGGGCTCGCGAACGGCAGCGCTCGACTATCTCGTCGCGCTCGGCACGCACACGCCGATGCGCGACGCGCAGCTCGGGCGGCTGGTTGGACAGACCGTCATCGACGGGCGCTTCGGCCGTTCGCGCATCTTCAATCACCGATGGGACGAGCCCGCCGCGCTCGTCGAGCTCGGCACGATCCCCAGCCGTGACATCGCCGAGCTGACCGCGGGACGCTTCACCGAGCCGGTACCGGTCGCGCTGAACCGGCTCGTCACGCAGTACGACCACGTCATCATCTGCGGACCCGTCTTCCCGCACGAGGTCGCCGGGTTCTCGGGCGGCACGAAGTATCTGTTCCCTGGTATCGCGGCGCCCGCAATCATTCACTTCACGCACTGGCTGGGTGCGCTCGTGACGAACTACGCGATCATCGGCACAGCGGAAACGCCGGTGCGTGCGGTGATCGATCGCGCGGCGGCGCTCCTCGACACGCCGCTGTCACTTGTCGCGCTGGTCGTCACGCACGATGGCACGGCCGGCGTCTTCTGCGGCGACGTCCACGACGCGTGGCGTCAGGCCGCGGCGCTGTCCGCGCGGCGGCACATCGTGTGGGTCGAAGAGGCGTTCGATCGCGTGCTGTCGGTGATGCCGCCGATGTACGAAGATCTCTGGACGGCCGGCAAAGGGATGTACAAAGTCGAGCCGGCCGTGGCGGACGGGGGCGAAGTGATCATCTACGCACCGCACGTGCGCGAGGTCAGCCACGTGCACGGCGCGCTCATCGAGAGCATCGGGTATCACTGCCGCGACTACTTCCTCGCGCAATGGGATCGCTTCGCGGACTATCCGGGAGGGATTCTGGCCCATTCCACGCACGTCAAGGGTCTCGGCGCGTTCGATCAGGACCGCGGCGAGACCGCGCGGGTCCAGGTCACGCTCGCGACCGGCATCGCGCCCGATCTCTGCGCGCGCATCAATCTTGGCTACACGAGCCCAGACTCGGTCGACCCCGCGGAATGGCCGGACGATCTCGGTCACGACACGCTGATGGTGCCGCGCGCGGGGGAGCTGCTCTTCCGCGTCGGGGCGCCACCGGGGTGAGGGGTTCTCGGGTTCTCGGGTTCTCAGGTTCTCGGGTTCTCAGTTCTCGGTTCTCAGTTCTCGGTTCCCCGTGCTCGGGTTCGAAACGTTTGGGTAACAGGAGACTCCTATCTCCTGTTAGAGAAGGCGCGGGCTGATTGACGCGCGGAGGAGAGCGCCCATGCTCCGTTGGTCTGCGATCCTGATGGCCGGTTGCGCACTTGCGCTGGGATCACGGCCGCCCGCTCCGTCCGAGGACGCGTGGTCGCGGTTCCGTGGACCGAACGGGTCCGGCATCGTCGAGAGCGGCGAGCTCCCTGCCGAATTCGGTCCCGATCGCAACGTCGTCTGGAAAGCTGCGATCCCTCCAGGCCACTCCTCCCCTGTCCTCGGCAGGGACCGGATCTTCATCACGGCGCTCGACGGCGATGCGCTGGTCACGATCAGCCTCGATCGGGCGACGGGCCGGCAGATGTGGCGGCGCGAGGCCCCACGGCCGCGGATCCTGAAGGTCGACAAACGCAATCACCCCGCCTCTCCCTCGCCGGCGACCGACGGCGACAACGTGTTCGTGTTCTTTCAGGATTTCGGCATCCTCGCCTACGACCGCGAAGGCAACGAGCGCTGGCGCCTGCCGCTCGGCCCGTTCGATAACGCCTACGGCATGGGGGCTTCGCCGGTCGTTGTCGGCGACATGGTGGTCCTGGTCTGCGACCAGAGCAACGGTTCCTTCATGATTGCGCTCGACCGGATCAGTGGACGCGTGCGATGGAAGGTCGATCGCCCGGAAGCGCACACCGGACATTCGACGCCGATTGTGTACACGGCCGCCGGGGGATCTCCCCAGCTGCTCGTACCCGGCTCGTTCTACCTGACGTCCTATTCCCTCGCGACGGGTGAGCGTCTCTGGTGGGTCAGTGGCCTGGCGTTCGAGATGAAAGCCACGCCTGTCGTGCAGGACGGTGTCCTCTACATCCACGGCACCAGCACATCCAGCTTCGAAGACAGCTTCGGCAACCAGATCCCGGCGTTCGAAGCGCTGACGGCCAGCGACAAGGATGGCGACAAGCGATTCTCACGCGACGAGGTGCCCGATGCGCTGGCGAAAAAGTGGATGACGCTGATGGACTTGAACGGCGACGGCTACCTCGATGAGAAGGAGTGGGAGTACTTCCGTACCGCGCGGGCGAACAAAGGCGGATTGTGGGCGTTCACGCTCGGCGGCCGGGGCGACATGACAGCCGCCAGCACGCGCTGGCATTACGATAAATCGGTCCCGCAGCTTCCATCTCCGCTCATCTACCGCGGCTCGCTTTACATCGTGAACGATGCCGGGATCGCGACGACGCTCGACCCGGCTACTGGAACCGTGCGCGCCCAAGGCCGGCTCAAGGGTGCGCTCGATAATTTCTGGGCCTCACCGATCGGATCGGACGGCAAAGTGTTCATGGTCAGCGACTCGTGCAAGGTCGTCGTGCTCAAGGCCGGTGGGGATCTCGAACCGCTCGCGGTCAACGATCTCGCCGATCAGTGCTCGGCGACGCCCGCCATTGCCGACGCGCGCCTCTACGTCCGTACGCGGACCACGCTCTACGCCTTCGGGATGGTAAATGGCAAAGGGTAAAGGGTAAATGGGATGGTCAAATGGTCAAATGGTCAAATGGACGATGAGCGATGGGCAATGGGGTCGAGTTGCTCCCAACAACTGGCTGAAACTTCCAAGCCTGACTGAAAATCAGTCCTCTCCCATTGCCCATAGCCCATCAGCCATCCGCGTCAGCCTTTACACATCGAGAACATCGCGGGCCGCGTCTGGTCGACGGTATGGTGCACACGCGACGCGTCCGAGAGGATCTGATGCGCCCAGCGATGGGCGCTGAACTCGGCGACATGCGCGCGCATCTGGCGCATGCGGCACCGTTGTTCGTTTGGCGTCATCGTCAGCGCCTGCAGCAATGCCTGCGCCGTACCGTGAATGTCGTAGGGATTCACGATGAGCGCGTCCGTCAACTCGCGGGCGGCCCCGGCGAATGCGCTCAGCACGAGCACGCCGCGCTCGTCGTCTCGGGCGCTGACGAACTCCTTGCTCACCAGGTTCATCCCGTCGTGCAGGCTGCCGACGTGGCAGAGGTCCGCCGCGCGGAGGAATCGGTGGACGTCCGACGCCGTGTGGTGATCCTCGAGCAGCAGGATCGGTCGATAGTTCCCGGTACCGAAGCGCAGGTTGATTCTGTCCGCTGTCTCTGAGATACGGTGGCGCACCTCGCGATACGCCTTCAACCGCTGGCGGCTGGGCTCGGCGATCTGCACGAAGACGAACGACTCCCGGAACTCCGGGTAGCAGTCGAGCAGCCGCTCGACGGCGAGAAACTTTTCCTCGATCCCCTTGGTGTAATCGAGTCGATCCACGCCGACGCCCAGCCGGACACCGAGCGGCAGGTGGAGTTCCCGTCTGATCTCCCGGCGGCAGACCTCGACCTCGGGGGGTCGGGCCGCGTATCGGCTGGGCCACGCGATTGACGCGGGATAGGCCCGCACCGCCGCCCGGTGTCCGGCATACGTGATGACGCTCTCGTCTCGATCGATGTGCGCTTCGAGCGTGCGTTCGACTGCTTCGATGAAGTTGCGACAGTCCGTAGGCGTCTGGAACCCGAGGATATCGCTGCCGAGCAACCCCTCGAGCAGTTGACCGCGCCAGGGACAGATCTCGAACGTCTGCCACGCCGGCCACGGGATGTGCCAGAAGCTCACGATCGTGCTGAGCGGCAGTCGCTCGCGAATCATCAACGGCGCGAGCGCGAAGTGGTAGTCCTGCACGAGCACGAGCGGCGTCACGGATGACCCTGCCTCTTCTTGAACGGCGTCGGCGAAGCGGCCGTTGATCATCCAATAGGTGTTGAGATCGTCGGTTCTGAAAACAGGCTGCACGTGCGCCTGATGGCACAGCGGCCACAGCGCTTCGTTCGCAAACCCGTCGTAGTAGCCCTGCTCTTCCTCGTCGTCCATCCACACGCGGCGCAGGCGATACTCGGCCCCCGCCGACAGGACGTCGAGGCCATCGTGATCGATGGCGGTCCGGCGATCGGCCGCCCCGGATCCATGGCCGACCCACACCCCCGAGCACGCACGGACAATCGGCTCGACGGCAGTCACCAGCCCCGACGTCGAGGTACTCAAGACGATGCGGCCGCTGGCATCGTAGTCATGGCTCACCGGCTCGCGATTCGCGAGCACAATCACGCGATCGCCGATGGGCGACGATCGCAACCAGTCCTTCGTTCGTTCTTCCGTCCAGGCGTCATTGATGGGCGCAATCGCGGGCGCGGGCATGTTGGGGTCCTCCGTCCGTTCGATGATTGACACGTTCAGTAGACCGCGAGGGGCCGCGGGAGCACCATCGGGTGGACGGGGGAACGAGAGAGATTTCGCGGGGGAGCCCGGATGAGGCAAGAAGCCGTGAGCAGACGGCAATGCGCCTCATCCATGGGCTCCCCTGTTTGCCGGATGCATCACGACCGCCCGCACGAGGTACGCTTGAGGGGTCAGGCGGCGTGTCCTCCTGGGAGGTAAGCCATGCGATTCAAGACGTGGCCCGTCGCGGCGGTTGCGCTCGGCGGGCTGCTGCTGCTCATCGGCGTGTCGGTGCTCGCGGCGTCGTGGCGGGCGCAGGAGATTTACACGCAGATGGATCAGCTCAACTCCCACTACCACGACGTGGAAACACACTTGCGCCGCATTCGTTCCGATATCCACCTGTCCGGAATCTTCGTGCGCGACTACCTGCTCGACAACGCGCGCGAGCGCGCCCCCGAGTACCGGCAGACACTGGCGGACTACCGCCGCTCCAACATGCAGACACTCTCCGAGCTGCGCGCGCTCACCCAGGGGCGGGCCGAAAACGACTCGCAGCTGCCCGGCCTCCAGGACAAGCTGGCGGACTACTGGGAAACGTTCGATCCGCTCTTCGACTGGACGCAGGCGGAGAAGATCAGCCGCAGCGCGGCCTTTTTGCGACGCGAAGTCATCCCTCGCCGTGACGCGGTCATGGTCATTGCGGAAGAGATCGAAGCGCTCAACAAAGCGAACCTGACGGCTCAGCGTCTGGAGGTCTCGCGCCGGGAGGCGGCGTTCAGGAGCGACCTCTTCAAGCTGCTCTGGCGCAGCCTGCTGCTGGGAGCGGTCGTCGCCGTGACCGCGGTGATCAGGCTCCGGATCCTCGAGAAGCGCTCCGACGATCAACGGTCGGTCGCTCAGGACGCGGAGCGACAGATGCGTCAGCTCTCGCAGCAGCTCGTCGCCACACAGGAAGAAGAGCGGAAGAAACTCTCACGTGAGCTGCACGATCACGTGGGACAGATGCTGACCGCGCTGCGAATGGAGATCGGGCGCCTCGATCGGCTGCGGCCGGCGGGCGACGGGCGGATCGCCGGCGCCGTCACTGCGAGCCGGCAGCTCGTGGATGACATGGTGCGCACGGTTCGCGATCTCGCGCTCGGACTTCGTCCGAGCATGCTCGACGACTTCGGGCTGCAGGCCGCGCTCGAATGGCACGTGCGGGACTTCACGCGGCGATATCAGCTGACAGCGCAGCTCGACGTCGACGGCGATCTCGACAACCTCTCCGACCCATACCGTACTTGCGTGTATCGCGCGGTCCAGGAAGCGCTCACCAACTGCATCCGCCACGCGGCCGCCACCCGGGTAGATGTCCAGGTGCGTGGCGCCGCCGATTACCTCGAGGTCTCGGTGACCGACGATGGTGTCGGCTTCGACAAGGCGAAGCGGCATGGAGGCCTGGGCCTCCGCGGGATCGAGGAGCGTGTGCGCGAGTTGAACGGGGTGATGACGATTCGTACCTCAGCAGGAGCCGGCACCACGATGACGGTGCGGCTGCCGCTGCCGCTTCAGGCGCACATACCGGAGGTCCACCTTGCGCGTGCTGCTGGCTGACGATCACGGCATCGTCCGTCGCGGACTGCGCAGCCTGCTGGAGTCCGAACCGGATGTCACCGTCGTGGCGGAAGCCGCGGACGGTCTCGAAGCGCTGCGGCTGTCGGGGGAGTGCCAGCCGGACGTCCTCGTCCTGGATATCGGGATGCCGAAACTGAACGGCATCGAGGTCGCCGCGCGGACGCAGAAGAGCGACCGGCCGCCGCGCGTGATCATTCTCAGCATGCACGCCGACGAGTCCTACATCATCCGCGCGCTGGCGGCAGGCGCGCGTGCCTATCTCCTCAAGGACGCGACCGACGAAGACCTCGTGCCCGCGTTGCGCGCGGTCGCCAGCGGGAAACCGTTCTTCAGTCCCGCGGTGACGGAAGTCCTCGTCGAGGACTACGTGCGTCGCCTGCAGGCGCGCGGCTTGACCGATTCCTACCATCTGCTCACGGATCGCGAGAAGGAAGTGCTGCACCTCCTCGCCGAAGGCCGTTCGAACAAGGAAGTCGCGACTCTTCTGGATCTCGGTCTCTCCACCGTCGAGACCCATCGCGCCAACCTGATGCAGAAGCTGAACCTCCACAACACGGCGGAGATCGTGCTCTACGCGGTCCGCAAGGGCATCATCATGTAATATCGGGGGGCTTCGCCCCGCCGGACCCCCCATCGCCGTCGCTCGCGGGGCCCCGTCGCCCCGCTCCGCTCCGGCGAACGCGCCTGCGGCGCGCCTCGCCCGTTACGCGGAACGAGCACAGAATTCGCGCTCGATTGTTCGGCTATTTGTATGCCGTCTGGCGACGCGCCGCATGACGGACTCGCGATCCGGCACGCGGCGCGTTGAAGCGATCTACGACAACCGGGTTGCGACGACGACGGTTTCTGGTGTCGGGGTCGGGTAAGCCGTCGCCCGGCCGAACCCCGCGGCTGTCAGCATCTCCTGCAGCTCGTTCAACGTGTACGCGTCCCCCGCCGGTGTTCCTGCCAGCATCGTCAACGCAAAGCCAGCCGGGAACGGCGGCGAAATGCGATTCTCGTCCGGAACCATCTCGAGTACGACCACCCGCCCGCCCGTGTTCAACGCGTTCGCCACTTTGCGGAGAAGGGTGACGTTGGTGTCGCGATCGAAGTGATGGAGAAAGTTGGTGAGGAGCGCCACGTCGAAGCCCGTGCCGTAGTCCACCTTGAACGCGTCGCCGGGCAGCGTGTGGTGGCGGCTGGCGACTCCCATCGCGGTCGCGTTCTCGGTCGCGACGGTCAGGACGGCGGCCCAGTCGACGGCGACGACCTCGGCCAGCGGGTTCCGCTGCGCGATCGTGATGCCGAATACTCCGTGCCCCGCCGCGATGTCCAGCACCCGGATCGGGCCCGCGGCCGCGACCCCGAGCGCGTCGGCGATGACCTGCGCGGCCGGCACCATCATCGGCACCATGGCCCGCGCGAATTCCACCCAGATCGGGTTTGCGTCGGCGACAGTGTTGCCCTCGGTCGAGACGCTGCCGCGACGAATCGTGTCGGCCAGCACGCTGAAGTTCCGCAACAGCTCGGGTGTGCCGAAGAACTGGAGCGTCCCTCCCAGGTATGCCGGGGATTGTTTCGACAGAAACGTCGCCGTGTCGGTCGTCACCCGATACCCGTCAGCGCCTTTCGTGAGGAAGCCCAGGACCGTCAGGTAGTCGCAGAGGATCCGCAGGCCGCGCTCGGTTCCTCCACACCGCTGGGCGATCGCCGCCGGAGTGTGCGCACCCTCGTGGATCGCGGTGAAGACGTCGAGATCGACGGCAGCCTTCAACGCCGCTGTTTTCTGGTGAGCGAACGCCGTGTCGAAGAAAAGTTCCGCCGAGGGCGCCGGTCCTGCCGCCGCACTCGCGCCAGCCTGTGATGACATCTGTCCCTCCGTTGGTCGGCGGCCCGCACGCATCCTTGCGCGCGAGGACTCGCAGCATCCGCCGCTGTGTTGTGGGTGAAGGAAAAGGTCAGCTTGGCAGAGCGCGCGAGCGCGGTCAAGAACGGTCACGTCCGGTACTACGCACGGTCAGCGCCAGTCACCCGCGGCCACAAACCCGCCCCAGTAGAACGGATGGGTGCTTTGACCAGCGGCGCGTCGATCGCGCAAGACGGTAAGGGTCGCGCGATGGACGGCCTCGGCCGTCGTCAGCTTCTTTTTCAAACGGCCGTCGTAGAGGGCGGTCATCCACTCGCGCGTCGATTCATCCTCCACCGACCACAGGCTCATGATCACGGTGTGCACACCCGCGACCTGAAACGCGCGGCGCAGGCCGAACACACCCTCGCCGACCTTCACCTGCCCGAGCCCCGTGTCGCAGGCGGAGAGCACGGCCCATTCGACGCCATCGAGATTCAGGCTGGTGACTTCCTCCGCCGTCAGGATCCCGTCCTCGTCGGTGGGGCCGGCGTCAGCGCGATGGTTGGCGCCTGCGAGTGCAAGCCCCGACAGCAGCAGTGGATTGTCAGCCGTGCCCGGACTGACCCGCGTGGGCGAGGAGGCCCCCGATGTGGCCGCCGCGCGCGGCGCGCCCGATGCAGGACCGCACTGCTCGCCCAGAAAGAATCCGTGCGTCGCGAGATGCAGCACGCGGCGACCGGGCGCTGACTGCTTGAATGCGCGCTCCGAGGCATTGACGCCGTCCAGCACGGTCACCGGCGGACCCGTCCACAGGCTTCTGACGTCGCGGACCTCCTCGAGCGTCGCGGT
>DATAEK010000075.1:0-41077 GCA_036258055.1 Vicinamibacterales bacterium | reverse complement strand
GCCTTGGCAGTGGCGTTGCTCACGACCGTCCCCGATGACGCTTCCTCAGAAACTCGCGCTGATCTGCTGCATCGCGACGATACCGTTCATGGCCACTTCCGCACGAGGCCAGACTCCGCCCAGTAGCAACGAGCAGAAACCAAGTGCAGACGCGCCGGGAACATCAGTTCCGCGTTCAACCGGTACGTCACCTTCGGAGCTGGGATCACCTCTCTTCCGAGTGTGCGCAGCACCGAGGGCCCATTCCCGTACTGGCTGGGCGTGGACGATCGCCTGGTCGCGGACGAGTTCTTTCGCGGGTCCTACACCACCCGGTTCTGGCTCAAGGGCGAGATTGCAACGAAGTTCAAGTACATGGCGATGTTCGCGAACAACCTGAGTACGCTCGGCGTCAGTGCGGCACAGCTCGACAACACATTCGACACGCAGTCGTACATGCTGCAGTGGCTGCCGACCACCGGCGAGTTCGGTCTGTGGGGGACGTTCGGCGACTACGACTATCACGAGAAGCTCGCGACGCGCCTCGCGGTCCACTACACGCAGAGCACCGAAGACAAACAGAGCAGCCCGGCACGAACGCGATCGAGAACAGTCAGATCCGCCTCACCGACGGCAGCCAGATCTTCACGCCGGATCTGTTCGGCCGTGTCAAGCGCGAATTCTTCAAAGATCTCTTCGTCGGACTCAGTCTCTACAACACCTACGACAACCGCCCACCCAACCCGACGGCCAATACCAACGACGTCGGGGTAGTCGTGTCGATTGGCTGGAGCTACTAGTACTACTTCGTCAGATTCTGTGTGGCTCTTTGGCGGCGGAACACGGTCCGCGCAGGCAAGCGTGAGCGGGCGTGACACCCGGCAGCGGGTAAAACGCGCGCGCAGCGTGACTGCCGCGCTGGGTTGGGGACCCAGCGCGGGTCGCGACCGGCGATGCGAAGCGCGCGTTTTTCCACGCCAGCGTTAGCTTGCCGGAGCGGGCCGTGTTTCGCCGCATTCGTAGAATCTGACAAAGTCGTACTAGAAGTCACGGTTGGAGCCGCCGATCCGCGCCGAACACGTGCGCGGCCAGATGACGAAATAAATCTCTGTGCGGATTCGTCACGAAAGCCCACATGAGAATACGAACCGGCACCGGCAAACTGGGTGGCGTTTCACCATCCGCGCTGGAAAACCACTGCGTCAACGCTCGCTGCGGGTTCTGGCGCAACTCGTCGACCTGGGCAACACGATGGACACAGCCGATCGTGCACAGCGGCGCGCACTCCTTTATGCGGTGGTACTCGCGCCGCAGATCATCGCAGCCGTACTGCTCCAGCGGAATGCCCGGATGGCCGCGCTGCTGGGAACACCAGTGGACGAGGCCGTCCTCACAGACGTACAGATACCGGCAGCCGGCGCCGCAGTGCCAGCTGTTCGGCCGGCCGTTCGCCAGGTTCCTCTGAAACCGGTTGTAATTCGCGAAGTCGAACAATGACTCGCCCGCCGTTACCACCTCCGCCAGAACGAGGCGCTGCCGTTCGACGAGCGGAAGCAACTGGCCGGAGCCGTCGTGAATGATTCCCACGGTGGCCGAAAAGCCAAGATCCCTTGCGCGCCGCGTGATGATCGCGGCATCCTCGGGGTTCCGGATCCGACCGCCGACGACCGCGTTGACGGCGACGTCGAACTCGCCATCCTCGGCGAGCCACCGGAGCTTCTGGTCGAGAGTTTTCAGGCTCTTCTTCGACACTTCGTCCGGTACCACGTTGTCGATGCTGATCTGAAGGTAGTCGAGCCCGGCCCGGTTCAGTCCCGCGATGCGATCGCGAGTGAGAAGATATCCATTGGTGATGAGGGTCGCGATCATTCCGCCTTCACGAATGCGGCTGATGATCGCTTCGAGATCGGGATGCAGTAAGGGTTCACCGCCGCTCAGCGTGACGATGCCCGTGCCCAGAGCGGCAAGTCGATCGATGCGGCGAAACACGGTCTGGGTGGGAATCGGCGACGAGTGGTCGTCATACTCGTTGCAGTAGCCGCACGACAGATTGCAGCGACGCGTTGGGATGAGATGGGCAGCGACAGGTTGGTACTGGGACTTGAATGCCCTGACGAGCATCCGCGCTTCGCGCAGTCGCCTCCCGGCTTTCCGGATCCGCCGTCTCAGTGGGACGAGATGCATGACGGCCCCCTCGACTTCGTACAGCATACGCCATGCGCACGCGATGTCCGCGCCGGCCTCGAGAACGTTCCTTCCGCCAGAATGTCGCGCCTCGATGAACCCTTTGTGACCGTGTAGCCGCCGGTGTAGAGTGGCGTCGATCCGGCAGCAGCGACGCATGGAAGCCACTGCTGTGAAGGTAGACGTCCACAGCCAGCGGCCTGCCTGACCCACCGTTCGCCCCTGCTGAACTCAGAGTCACCGACCGTCTGTCGCTAGATCAACAGGGGCAATTGATGTCTCGAGGGTCCCCAGTTGTGCGCCGACTGCGCAGACTCGGTCTGTTCCTTGTCGTCCTTGTGCTTCCCGCCTTTCGTGTCGGCCCGTTTGGAATCAACCATTTCCTGACCCCGTCGCGAGACGGCCGCTGGGCGCTCGCCCCCCACGTCGACCGCTGGGATCGCGACATCCTCGTCGTCGACAATTTCCGGTAGGAGGTCCGGCTTCAGATCCTATGTAGGCAGCAGCGATGGGCCGCCGGTATGCCGTGGCGGCGGAACGAGACCACGCTGATCACGGCAAAGAGCGCGAGGAAATGGTCAAAATCGACCACGGTGCGGATGCGAGATCCGGCAATTCTGGGTCGATGAGTCGCGCCGCGGCCGCGGGCTCGGCACTAAGTTGTATGCGGCGGCGGAGCAGGAAGCACGGCGGCGCGGCTGCACGCAGATCGTGCTGATGACGTTCTCGTTCCAGGCGCCGGCGTTCTACGCGAAGCGCGGCTTCGACGTGGTCGCGACGATCGACGACCATCCGCGAGGTCACAAGAACTACCTGATGCGAAAGCGGCTCCCTTCCATCAGGGACAACTGAATCCTTCAGACAGCGCAATGAAGAAACTCGTCGTCTTCTCAACCGATCTCGTCATTGCCCTGGTTGTTGCGCTAGGCGGGGTGGCCATCTACGTGTGGCACACCTGGGACCGTGTTTCAGCGATGGACAGATGGCCCGAATGATGCGATGGTCCGTGCGACCGAATGGGAGAGCCTCTGCGCGCGTGCTCATGCCCTTTCACAACATGAGCGACGACGACACCGTCGCCATCATTTCTTTCCTGCGCCAGCCACCAGTCCGACACGAGGTGCCGGCGAATGAATTCACGCTCATCGGCAAAGTTGTGAAGAGCTTCGCGCCAACATTCAAGCCGAGAGACACCATCAACCCACCGGCTGTTGCGCCGCCGTCTGAACCGAGGAAAGAGCGTGGGAGTACCTGTCGCGATACGTGAGCGACTGTGCCGGATGCCACACCAAAGGGAACCAGATGACCTTCTCGCCGATGCCCTGGGAGGCATTTGCCCGAATGAGCGTTTCGGATATCGGTGCGCTGTACGAATTCCTCCACAGCCTGCCGCCACAGTCCGGACCGACCGGCGAGCCGACATTCAAGAAGGTGGAGTGACGAGGGCCCGATCTACCCACGAAGCCGTACGACGCGCGCGTGAGATGACGAGCGCGCGCTAACGGACCGGCACTGCCCGCGCCACCTGCGTCGTCCCCGTTCCTCCTGGCGACAACGCAACGTTCACCGCCAGCGAGCGTCCACGCGGAACTTCAATGGTGCGCACGTACGATGTGAAGCCGGCTTTACGAACTTCGACTTGATGCGGGCCCCCGACCAGTTCGATCGAGAAGTGATCGTCACCACGTGTACGGTCCCAGGCCTGATGGTCGATCAGGATCGTGGCGTCGGACGGCATCACGCGAATCGACAGCGTGCCGAATTCTCCTCGTCCGTCCCCACGAGAGGCCGTGGATGTCTGCGCCGGCTGGTAGCGGGGCGCAGACGTCGAGGCCATGTTGTTGCGCCCGTTGTTAGAAG
Source organism: Vicinamibacterales bacterium (assembly GCA_036258055.1). Taxonomy (GTDB): domain Bacteria; phylum Acidobacteriota; class Vicinamibacteria; order Vicinamibacterales; family 2-12-FULL-66-21; genus DATAEK01. The sequence goes on along the minus strand of DATAEK010000075.1, from coordinate 37,054 downwards.
TCGGCGATGGGTACTGAGGCTGTGACGGGTACTGAGGCTGCGACGGGGACTGGGACGGATTCGGCGGCGGGTATGAATACGGATAGGGAGACGGATACGGTGGATACGCGTACGAATACGGATACGGGTAGTACGGATACGCGTAGTAAGGCGCGTAGTAGCCGCCTCCGTACGGGCCGAACCCGAAGCTCAGACTGAACGACCACGGCGAATAGTAGTACGGATAGTACGGAGCATAATAGTAGGGGCGATAGTAGTACGGCCGGTAGTAATACGGCCGGTAGTAGGAATACGTCCTCGGGACTGCAACGTGACCGGCACCATAGACGGCGCCGCCACCTCGGACCACTGCCCCGCCGCCATGCACGATCGCACCACCACGCGCGACCGCTCCGCCGCCTCCGCCGCCGCGCCGCTGGGCATCAGCGGCTGACGGGAAGGCAAGTCCGACCAACACGAAAACCCCCAGCAGGACGGCGAGTCGGAGCATTCGAGTCATGGAGACCTCCGAAGGCACGGCGGCGCTGAGATCAATATAGTCCGGGTTCGTCCCGGATGCCACCATCATCCCGCGGGCGTCAACGCGGCGAAGTTGGCGGACGGCCCGAACAGCTCACGACCAGCAGGACTTCCGCGACACTCGGTTGGCCGTCGCGCGCTCACTCGTGGCGCACCAGACAGACGCTGTCGTCAGGGGAGCCGCGCCGACGAGGGCTGAGAACGGCTGCTGTGCTAACCTGACGCCGCTGTTGTTTCCTGTCGTCGCACGCCCAGTCAAGATCCCGGAAGTGGGAGGCATGGCATGTCCTGCACTCGTCGCACGTTTCTGACCGCCGCCTCTGGGCTAGTCGTGGGCGCGCGCTTGGCCGCGAGCCAGGTGCAAGGTGCGAACGACAGGATCCGCATCGGCGTGATCGGCACCGGTGGGCGGGCGCGCGGCCTGATGACGCTCCTGAAGCGGCTGCCCGGCAACGACCTGGTCGGGGTGTGCGACGTGTACGAGCCACGGCTGCTGCAGGCCGCGGAGATCGCCGGTCCGACTGTGGTCAAGGTTGCCGACTATCGCAGGATTCTGGACGATCACGGAATTGACGCAGTCGTCATCGGCGCGCCAGATCACTGGCACAAGGCGATGACGCTCGACGCGGTCGCAGCGGGCAAGGACGTCTACGTCGAGAAGCCGGTCTCGCACAGTTTCGTCGAAGGCGCGGAGATGGTCCGCGTGATCGAAGCGTCGAAGCAGATCGTGCAGACCGGCACCCAACAGCGCAGCTGGGATCACTGGGTGCTCGGAAAGCAGATCGTCGATTCCGGCAGGTTGGGTCAGATCACTTTCGTGCACGCCTACTGGTACCAGCACGCTACGGCGGGGAACTTCGGCCCTGTTTCACTCGACAAGCTCGATTGGAAGCGGTGGCTCGGGCCCGCGCCCGATCGCGCGTTCGAACCGGTCCGCTTCTACCAATGGCGCCACTTCTGGGACTACGGCGGCGGCTGCATCACGGATTTGATGACGCACTGGATCGACGTCGTCCACTGGTACATGAACGTCGAGGCGCCGGCGTCGGCGGCCGCGAGAGGGCACAACTACTACATCAAGTCCTGGGAGGCGCCCGACACGGTCAACGTGTCGCTCGAGTTCACGAAGGATTTCACGACGGCCTATCTCGGGACCTACGTCAGCCGGGTGGATGATGGCGGGCTCGAGTTCCGCGGGGATAAAGGGACGCTGAAGATAGACCGCGCCCACCTCGCGTTCTATCGCGACGATGCGTCGTGGGCCCCCGGCACGCAGGCGCCCGAGCCGGAGATTTACGTGCGCTCGAGCGGCGACGGGACGCTCACACACCTCGGAAACTGGCTCGACTGCATCCGGAGCCGCAAGACACCGAATGCCAACGTCAAGGTCGCTCACCAGGCAGCGCGAACGTCGCACATCGCCAACGCGTCGCTGCGTTCAGGACACCCGGTGCGGTGGAATCCGGCGACCGAGGCGATCGAAAGCTAGCAGGCCGCTGAAAGAGAGGCCATGCAGGATGCGTTTTCAGCGTCCTGCTACCCGGATCCAATCACGATGACTTCGTGATCGAGGATCGACTCGATCGTGAATGTCGCCATTCCGTTGCGATCGGTCACAGGCGTCGAACGGCCGCTCACCAGCAGCTTGACGATCGGACGCGTCATGCCTGTCGGCAGTCGCACGCCGACCGTGAACGGCCCGACCTTGATCAGCTCGTCGAGCGGCGCCCGCCACGTCGCTTCGCTGGTCAGGTTCACGAGATGAAGGATCAGCCGATTGGGCTGCCGGTAGAGGTGACAGTCGAGAAGACCCGTACCCTCGACTTCGATCGGCATCGCGTCGGCGGCCGCCCATCGAACGACGTTGGCGAGCAGCTGCGCGTGATCGGGAAGGTGCTCGACGGCATAGCGGCGATCGATGTCAGCAGGCATGAACGCGACGCGGCCGGAGCCGTCGCGTTCCGAGAGGACGAGGCCCGCGATGTCCGTCCTGGGTTCCCGCATCCATGCGGTCTCGGGTGGGTAGGTGGGGAAGGGCGGGACGTAGGTCAGCGGCACGAGCGTTCCGTCGTCCAGTTTGAGCGGCGTGAGCGTGCCGCCGAACGCGAGGATGTCGGTCTCGTCGAAGCCGCGCAGCACGGGGTGACGCACGCCGGACGCCGGCGGATCGTCGCCGGCCCGCGGACCATCGACGCGAGCGCGCAGCTCTGGCGAGAGCCGGAGATAGGTGTGACTGCTCGGGCTGGGGGCGAAAGCGCCGGCTGCAGCCGGCTCACGCGCGTCGCTGCTCTGTGTCCCAGGTCCGACGCCCGCCGGGGCATGACATCCAAACAGGTCGCCCAGCGCGAAGTCGGCGCGTCGATCGCCCCACTCGTCGTATAGCGTCGATTCCCCGGTCCCGATCAATCCTCCGCCGCGCCGCACGAAGCGGCGGATGCTCTCGGCCTGATCGTCCGACAGCGCCCCGATGTTGGGCAGGATCAGCACGCGCAACGCTGACCCCGCCTGTTCGATGTCGTCGGCGTGCACCGGCAGGTAGGGGATGCGCGCGCGCACGAGCGCGTGCATGAAACCGGTGTACGGGTCGTCGACGCGGCGGCCTGGATCCTCGCGCCCGAAGAAATCCGTATTCCGCTGCGACCACACGAGGCCCACGGAGGCGACCGGAGTCCGATCGACCAGGTAGCCTTCGTTGTCGTACCACCACCGCGTGACCGGTTCAGGCGTGTGGTACATTCGCCGGTCCTCGTGATAGGCGCCGACGTAATGCCACCACGGCTGAATCCCGCCGGCGATCCCGGCGATCATCCACATCCGTGCTTCCGCAGCCGGCTTGCTCGCGACCCGGTAGTAGCCGGGCCCCGACTCGTACATCGCCATGGACTCCGGAGCGAGCTTGTTCCATCCGAGCAGCATGTGCACGCGTTTGCCCGTGTCTCCGTTCTGCTGGAACCCGGTGTCATCGTCTCGCCGCTGGTGGTCGAGCATGATGATGTCGGCCCGGCGGCAGATTTCCCTGAGGTCGCGGAACGATCGCGCCTGCGCCGTCACCGATCCACTGTTCATGCCTGACCAGATGCAGTCGCGACCGCCAGCCGTGCGCGTGACGCGGTTGTTCAGCTCCCAGATTTCGATCCGCCGCGCGTAGTTCCACTCGATCCACGCGCGAAAGTCCCTGTCGCTCCAGTTCACCGCGCGCGGGAGCGCCCGTCCGGTCGTCTCTCGAAAGCGCCGGGCGCAGTTGACGCAGTAGCAGATGCTGTCGCGCCCCAGCCCCGACCAGCTGTTGTCGGTGAACCCGTCGGGGTTGGACCGTTCGATGATCTCGCGGAGGACGTCCGGCAGGTACTCCTCGTAGTACGCGCTGTTGATGCAGGCGATGTACTTGTCGGAGGCGCGATACGGACGGTCCTGGGCATCGCGGGCGAACCAGTCGGGATGCGCCCGGAAGAAATCCTCGGCCGCACGGTTCGAGTCCATCCGCGCCATCACGAAAATCCCGTCGTCGTGCGCCGCCCTGGTGATCTCGCCGAACAGATCCCGCCCGTTCAGGAACTCGGCCTGGTGATGCAGCGGAAACCGGCTCGGATAGTAGGCTACGATGCCGCCGGCGTTGACGATGATCGCCTGCACCCTGGTGCGCTTCCACTCCCCGCGCCACCAGACGATGTCGTAGCGGATCGGATCCTTTTCCGTGATGTTGGTCTGCCCCCAGAGGTACGCCCGTCGATACCAAGGCAGATCGGTGCGCGCGTTCGGCTGCTCACGCGACACTAGGACTGTGGGCGCCGCTCCAACCGCGAGCGTCGCCACGGCAGCGTCGCGCAGGAACTGGCGGCGGGTGGGCATATGTCGGCTTCCAGCTTCCGGCTTCTCGTTTTCTACTTCCTGCTTTCTAACACGCAGTAGCAATCGCCCGATCCTGCCCATCGATTGACGAAGACGCCGTCCACGCGGTACTTCGTCACGATCTCGCGGTGCACGCGGTCCATGAAGTCGAAGTTGTACGGGCTCAGCGCGCAGGTGACCCACATCTCGGGATTTGCCCAGTGCCGGTACGGCTGGCCGTCGGGTCGGACGGCGATCCAGTCCGGGGCTGCCTTGACCTCATCTCTCGTCGCATGCGGATCCGTGCGCGCGATGACGTGCATGCCCAGCGCGCGGCAACCGGCCAGCAGCGTGCCGAACGGATCGGTGTCGCCGAGCCACGCGCTGCGATGATGCAGCGGCCCCTCGGTCGGGTAGTAGGCGACGATCCCCCCGCGCTCAGGCATGCGGCATCCGTGTGCAGACGTTTGAAGTAGTCGAGCCAGAACTGCGGATCGAAGCGGCCCGGGTCGTTTTCAACGAGCGTGAGCTGCGCCCACCGCATCGGTTTGTCGAACCAGCCCGGGAGCGCGGACACAGGCGGTCGAGCGCCAGACAGCTGCGCCGTTGCCGATGCCGAGGTCACCCCGAGTGTCGCAAACGCTCCGGCTGCCGTCGTCGCCTGAAGGAAGTCACGGCGGGAGAGTGATGAAGGCATACAACGCGTCGATCCTGCCCGAGAAGTGTGGCCGTGTCTGTCTACGGATTTATCATTCTCGTCTTCACCATTCTGACCTTCATTCTGATCTATATCCAGAACAGCTTCTCCGTCGATCGGGCGCTGGCCAGGGCGCTGGGAACCCTTACGCTCCTTCATGATCTTCGTCGGCGGAGCCCTCGCGGGGACCGCGGCCGATTGGTGGGGGAGGCGGTGTGACACAGCTGAAGGATGCGAGCGTGAGCCTCGGCTCATGGTCGCCCGATGGCTGGTTCTTGACCTTCGGCGCCACGATCGGCGACACGACGCACATCGATGTCGTGTCCGCCAGCGGCGGGCCGATCAGACAATTGACCGACGGAAAAGCGTCGGAAATCGATCCTGAATGACGGACGGTGGGTCCTCGCCGCTCACGTCGATCGCTGGGACCGCGACATCCTCGTCGTCGATAACTTCAGGTAGGGAGGTCCCGCGCGTAGGGATTCAGCGTGACCGGCGCGACATGCGTCGATGAACGGCATTGTGACCGTACCGCCACGGGTGTAGAGTGGCGTGGAGTCGGCGACAGCGACGCGTGCAAGCCAGTGTTGTTGTGGCTGGCGCTCAACTGGGGGCGATTGATGTGTCGAGGGTCCTCGGTTGTGCGGCGGCTGCGCAAGCTCGGTCTGTTCCCCGTCGTCCTCCTGCTTCCCGCCCTCGCGGCTGCACAGACGGTTACCGGCACAATCCTCGGAACAGTTCGCGATACGACCGGCGCTGTCGTGGGTGGCACTGTGATCGCGCTGACCGAGACGTCAACGAACCTGTCTCGTACTGTGCTCACCGACCAGAATGGCGACTACGCCGCGCCGTTGCTCGCGACCGGCATCTACACGGTTCGCGCGCAAGCGGCAGGCTTCAAGACCGAATCGGTCACCGGAGTCATCCTTGGCGTGGACCAGAAAGTGCGGGTCGACGTCAGCCTCACGATCGGTGAGACCAGCGAGGCGATCGTCGTGCGGGCGGAGAATCCGCTCGTGCAGCGAGCCGCGTCGGATCTGAGCGCCACGCTCCTCGATGCACAGATTCAGGCGCTGCCCCTCAACGGCAGGAACTTCGTCCAGTTGACGCGCACTCTGCCGGGCGTCGTCCGCGGTGTACCCGGCGAGAACATCGACGGCGGCGGCTCCGTCGCCTGGCGGGCGTCCGCGTCGTTCTCGGCGAACGGGCAGCGCAATCGAGACAACAATTTCCTGCTCGACGGCCTCGACAACAACGAGGTCTGGCTCAACTCGGTCGCGGTGTTCCCGAACATCGATGCGCTCGACGAGTTCAAGGTGCAGACTGGCATCTACGCGGCGGAGTTCGGCCGCTCGTTGGGTGGTGTGGTGAGCCTGCAGACGAAGTCAGGCGGCAACTCACTCCGGGGCAGCGCGTTCGAGTTCGCCCGGGACGACGCACTCGATGCCAACGACTGGTTCAACAACCGTGCCGGGCGGCCGAAACCGGACTTCAGCCAGCATCAGTTCGGCGGAACGATCGGCGGGCCGATCTTCAGGAACCGCACCTTCTTCTTCGGCGATTACCAGGGCTGGCGCATCAGGCAGGATCTGACGCTGGTGTCGACCGTGCCAAGCGATGCGATGCGTCGGGGCGACTTTTCCGAGCTGACGCGTCCGATCTACGACCCACAGACCGGAGCGCAGTTTCCGGGCAACGTGATCCAGAGCGCACGCATCGACCCGGTGTCGGCGCGCATCATCGACCAGCTGTATCCGTTGGCGAACACGGCGGGGCAGCGCACCGCGAATGGCCAGACGATCAACAACTACGTGATCAACCCCACTCAGCGCCGCACCGACAATCAGTTCGACGTGCGGATCGATCACGCAATCGGCGTTGCGAACCGCGCGTTCGCGCGTTACAGCCTCCAGAACGCGACTCGCGAGATTCCTCCGGCTCTGCCCAATGGTGACGGTGGCACGACCGGGGCGGGCACCTACGACGTCGATGCGCAGAGCGTCGCCGTCAACGATACGCACACCTTCGGATCGCGCTGGCTGAACGAGCTGCGCGTCGGCTGGAGCACCATCGACCTCGGCTTCGTCAGGTACGGATTCGGACAGAATACGGCGGAGCAGCTCGGGATCCCCGGCATCAACCTCGATCCACGCACGAGCGGAATGGTGAACATCGTGTTCGCGACGCCGGACATGCGTCCCGTCGGGTCGGGCGGGACGGGCACGGCCAACACCAGTGCCTTTCAGGTGACCGACAGCGTGACCCACGTCAGAGGGCCGCACACGCTCAAGGCTGGCGCGAGTTGGATCAAGCGGAAGCGTGTCGTCTATTTCTCGGACAACCCTCTTGGGCTGTTCGGCCACAACCCCAACGTGACGTCCAGCTGCGCCGGCGCGATCGGCGCATGCACGGCGGATCCGAACAGCGGGTTTTCGTTCGCCAGTTTCGTTCTGGGCGCCCCGACCGTCTTCAACCGATCGTTGATCGCCGATCAGTACACCGAGCGCCGGCCGGAGTGGTCTGCCTACATTCAGGACGACTTCAGGGTCAGCGGTCGTCTCACGCTGAACCTTGGCTTGCGGTGGGATCTCTTCGCGCCGTACGTCGAAGATCATGACCGGCAATCGAATTTCGACACGTCCCTCGGACAGTTCGTCGTCGCCTCTGAAGACGCGATGATCAATGGCGTCAGGGTCGGGCGGTACCTGCAGACCTATTCGAAGAAAGATTTTGCGCCCCGCCTCGGCTTCGCCTACGACGTGGGCGGGACGGGACGCACGGTGGTGCGGGGTGGATTCGGCGTGTTCTGGAACACGCCGTTGACGGGCACCGCATCGTCCAAGGGCCAGAACCCGCCCTTCCTGCTCGCGCAGGCTCTCTCGAATCCGCTGCAGTTCGTGCCAAGCCTCAGCTACGCGAGTGCGAGCGCACCACCAACGCCGGTGACGGGCGGCAACTCGCGATCCAGCTTCGATCCCAACTTTCGGGATGGCTATGCGCAACAGTGGTCCGTGAACGTGCAGCGCCAGGTTGGCGCGAACTACATGTTCGAGTTGGGTTATGTCGGATCGCGAGCCCGCCAGCTCGTCGTCATCGTCGACGTGAATCAGGCACCCGCGCAGCTGGGAGTGACCAACTCGAACATCAACCGGCCGTTCTTCCGGGTCAATCCAGCCCTGGGGACCGTCGCGCAATCGCAGAGCAAAGGGACACTCGACTACCACGCGCTGCAGGCGCGCTTCGTCCGGCGGTTCTCCGCAGGGTGGTCGGTCACCGGCTCATACACCTTCGGCAAGGCGATCGACCTGGCGTCGGAAACCGATGGATTTACGACGTTCCCCAACGCGTACGACCTCGGCTACAACCGGGGGCCTGCGAACTATGACGTCACGCACGTACTCACATCGACCTGGATCTACACGCTGCCGTTCGCACGCGGCCGCGCATTCGGCAATTGGCAGATCAGCGGTCTGCTCCTCGCACGATCGGGCTATCCGTTCACGGTGTTCCAGAGCCAGAATCCATCGTCAACGATCACCACTGGCATTCCGGGACTGCTGTATCGGCCGGACAGGATTGGATCTGGCGAGGTCGGAACGCCGACCGTCGATCGGTGGTTCGACGCCGGCGCGTTTGTCGCGACCAGTGAACCGACAGCCACATTCGGCAATGCAGGGCGAAACATCCTGCGCGGACCGGGTCAGTTCACGATTGACGCCGCGCTCGCGAAGCTGACCAGAGTCGGGCGACTCGATACCGAGGTCCGCCTCGAGGCGTTCAACCTGCTGAACCATCCGGTGTTCGCGAACCCCGCGAGCACGATTGGGTCGTCCACCGCCGGCACTATCTCGAGCCTGCAGCCCTTCACCCCGATGCGTCAGCTCCAGCTCGCATTGAAGGTAAGATTCTGAGGAGGGAGCACGCTTCAGTGGGTTGAGCGTCGGCCGTCATATGCCGTACCCGCAAATCGACTCGAGTCCGAGTGACCACCCGCCAGCTTCACTCGTGCGAGCCGAGCTCGATCGAATCCTCGCCAGCGAACTGTTCACCCGCTCTGAGCGGCTCTCGGCTTTTCTGAAGTTCATTGTCGACCAGACGCTCGCCGGGCAGGGCGATTCCCTCAAAGAGCAGGTGATCGCCGTCGAGCTGTACGGAAAGGGCGTCGATTTCAACACGGCGGCCGATCCGATCGTGCGTGTCGACGCGCGCCGGCTGCGTGACAGATTGCGCGAGTACTACGCCAGTGCGCCGGATAGCGGCGTCGTCATCTCGGTCACGAAAGGCGGCTACACGCCGGTGTTCCACGGAACCGCCACCGCCGCTGATATCGCACATGCGACGGGGTCGATTCCGCCGAACCGCCACGGCGTGCGTGATGCCGACGTGGCCGCGATGCCAGGACCCGAGGTGCAGGTACCCGCAGCGACCGAAGAGCGCGTCCGGCGACGATGGTGGATTGGCGGTGCCGCGCTCGTCTTGATCGGCGCGGTCGGGTGGGGCGTGACGCGCCTGCGGAGCAATGACTCATCCGAACCGATGCGTTTGCTGACGGTGACATCGCTGCCGGGCGCGGAGGAGAACCCCTCACTCTCGCCAGACGGAAACTTTGTGGCGTTCTCGTGGGCCGGCGCCGCGCCGGACGCCAGTCCCGACATCTGGATCAAACCTGTGGAAGGTGACGCGCTGCGAAACCTGACCAACACGCCCGAAGTGACCGAGAAGTACCCACAATGGTCACCCGATGGTCAGTCCATCGCCTTTACACGGTACGTGCAAGGCCGGCCGACTGTTTTCAGGGTCTCCGCCCTCGGCGGACCTGAAGAGATGATTGGCGAAGGCGGGAACGCTGCCTGGACGCCGGACAGCCAGTCGCTGATCATGGTCTGGCGCAAGGCCGCAGGTCAGTCAACACTCGTGCTGCACGTGCTGAAGACTGGCGAGCGCCGGCAGTTGACCGATGCCCCCGATCCACTCGTGGAGTCGCACCCGTCCGTGTCGCCAGACGGGAAGACCGTCGCGTTCGTAAGATACGGCCGTGGACGATCGGCGGTCTTCCTCGTTCCCGTGTCCGGAGGGGAACCCGCAACGCTCGGCGAGTGGAGCAGCGGCATCATCGGCGGGGTGCAGTGGACACCAGACGGGCGCGAGATACTCGCCGCCCGACCGGCAGCGAGCGGGCGACGGCTGATGCGAGTGACGGTCGGCGGCCAGGGGCCCTGGGTACCGGTGCCGGGCATTCCCTACGAGTCGATTTCCCCATCGGTGTCGCGCATCCGCACGGGTCAAACCTCCCGGCTCGCGGTCGTCAGCGGTCAGCAGGACGTGGGTCTTCGGCTGGTCGATCTGCAGGCGCCACGTCAGGGCGACACGATCAGGGCGGACTCGCCGTTCTGTGACGCCACGCGCATGGATGCGCCGGGTCGCTTTTCGCCGGATGGCAGCCAGGTCGCGTTTACGTCGGACCGCGGCGGAAGCTGGCAAGTCTGGGTGGCGAACCGCGATGGATCGGCACTGCGGAGCGTGACCCAGCTGCAGGACGCGAACGTCAGCCTTGGCTCATGGTCGCCTGATGGCCGTTCCCTGACGTTCGACGCAACGATTCGCGACAGTACCGACATCTATGTCGTGCCTGTCAACGGAGGACCGGTCAAGCGATTGACCGAAGGGACAGTCAAGGAGATCGATCCCGAATGGTCGAGGGACGGCCGGTGGATCTACTACGCGTCGGACGAGTCCGGCCGCTCGGGGATCTGGAGGGTTCCCGCCGCCGGCGGCGCGGCCGCCCAGCTGACACCCGAGGTCGGGTTCGAACCGCGGGAATCGCCGGACGGACGCAGCATCTATTTCGTCGATCGTCGCCGGTATTACGGTCTGGGGCCCGTCGCCACGCTCAAACGGGTTTCGGTCGACGGGGGGCCTGTGGAGAGGGTGGATGTCCCGGTCATGCCGGGTGCATGGGAAGTCACCGAAACCGGCATCGTGTTCATCTTCGAGGAGGGCCTCGGCGGCGCGGTCGACTTCGCGCGGGCCCCGGACGTCCTGCAGATTTACGATTTCGCGGATCGCCGCCTCCGCACGCTCGGAACGCTTGCCTTTCGTGTCGGTCCGTTCGGCGCCGACCACTTCTTCACGGTGTCGCGCGACGGTCGATGGGCCCTAGCCAGCCACGTCGACCGGTGGGACCGCGACATCCTCGTGGTTGACAACTTCCGGTAAACGAAGGCCAGCTGAAGCCGGCGCCACGTGCGCCTTAGTGTCCGGCTTTAGCCAGGCTTTAGCCGACCCGACTATGGACGGTTTCAGCCGGACCCGCGCAAACTCCCAAAACGCGCCGCTTTCCTACGTAAACCACCGTAAAGACCTGCCGCCCGCGCGCTGATGCCGTCATCGTCGCCTCCTCACGGATGCGGAGGCGGCGATGGAACAGGCAATTGCGAGGGTGACACTGACGGTCGCCTTGATTGGAACGCTGGCAACCGCGGCCAGTGCCGCCTCCGAGACCGACCGCCTCCTTCTTGAGCTTCGAGTTGTGACGCACGAAGCGCTCGATGCGGCAGATTTACAGGTCGCAAGACAGACGGCCGCAGCGCTACTCGCCTCGGCCGGAATCCAGATCGTGTGGCGGGAATGCGGCGCGATCGATAACCCTCTTGATGAATCGGACGGCCTGCCCTTCGTCCTCGTGCACCTGTTCCCCAACATGAAATCGTCGGATCGTTCGATGTCGGGGGAGGCGACGCGTGGCACGGGCACGGGCATCCCGGTCGCGCTGGTCTACGTCGCCAGAAACGAAGAGCTGGTGCAGACGTTTCGGCGAACTTCCGCAGGACGGTCGAATCCGGCGCTGACGACGCTCACCACCGGGCATCTCGTCGGCTTCACCATCGCGCACGAGGTCGGCCATCTCCTCGGGCTCCACCACGCGTCCGTCGGGTTGATGAGGGCTCAGCTCACCCCGGAAGACATCGTCGCGCTGCGGACGTCCGGGCTCGCGTTCCTGGCGGAAGAATGTCAGCGGATGCGCCACACCTTGAACTCCGACGCAGCCCCTCGCTTTGCAGCGAGCCGTACAGCCGCTCGTTAGATCCCGCGTCAGGCGCAGCCGCCTCGCTCGCGCAACTGCGCAGAGCATAATCGGCCAGTGAATCCGCGTTTGTGTCGATCTGTCGTAATGTGTCTCCAGACTTCGGGAGGCCATGACGATCATCCGGGAGCCGTTCCAGTTCTTCGATGACACGTGGCGGGACATGCGACTGGCATCCCGCGCGCTTCGCGCGACGCCGATCGTGACGCTCGTCGCCGTTGCCTCGCTCGCTCTCGGGATTGGCGCAAACACCGCGATCTTCTCGATCATCGACAGCCTGCTGCTGCGCGCTCTGCCGGTGAACGATCCCACGCGCCTGGTGCTCGTCACGGACGGAAATCCGAGTCACGTGCGCGCCTGGAGCTACCCGATCTGGGCGCAAATCCGACAGCGACCTGCGCTTTTCGAACACAGCGCGGCCTGGTCCTTCACGAAATTCAACCTCGCTCCCAGTGGCGAGACGCAACTCGTCGACGGATTGTGGGCGGGCGGCGCGCTCTTCGACACCCTTGGTGTCCCGCCGCTGTTGGGCCGCACGCTGTCGGACCTCGACGACCGGCCGGGCGCGGCTCCCGTCGCGGTGATCAGCTACGGTTTCTGGCAGCGCCGCTTCGGCAGCGCGTCCGACGTCGTCGGCCGCGCCTTGACGCTGGACGATGTCGTCTTCACGATTGTCGGCGTCACGCCGCGGGCTTTCTCCGGACCTGAAATCGGCCGCAGCTTCGACGCCATCGTGCCGATCGCGAACGAACCGGCGGTTCGGGGCCGCGACTCGTTCCTCGACAGCAGCGGCGTCACCTTTCTCACGATCATCGCGCGGTTGCGAGGCGACCAGTCCGTAGCGTCCGCCACTGCAGGCCTGCGTCAGGTGCAATCCGAGATTCGCGACGCGACACTCGGCGAGATCGGAAGATTTGGCAGCCAGTCGGCCGTCGACCGTTACCTGAAAGCGCCGTTCGTCCTCGCGCCCGGCGCAACCGGCTACTCAGGCGCGCGCGACCTGCGCGGACTCTACGAGCGGCCGCTGGTGACGATCCTGGTCGTCGTCGTGCTGCTGCTGTTCATCGCCTGCGTGAACGTCGCGAATCTGCTGATCGCACGCGCGATCGCGAGGCGTCACGAGGTGAGCCTGCGTCTCGCCTTGGGCGCGTCGCGCTGGCGGCTGGTTCGTCAGTTTCTCGCCGAGACCATCCTCTTGTATGGCGCCGGTGCCGCGCTCGGCCTGGCGCTCGCGACGTGGAGCGGCCGGCTGCTGGTCCGCCAGATCTCGACCCCTTCGGACGCGGTTTATCTCGATCTCACGGTCAACAGCCGGGTGCTCGCGTTCACGATCGCGATGACGGTCATCACGACGGTCCTCTTTGGAACGGTGCCGGCGTTCTGGGCGTCTCGCGGCGCGCCGATGGACGCGCTCAAATTGCAACGGCGGACGATCGCGGGGCAGGGACTCGGCGCCGTCGCCGGCATTTTGGTTGTCGTGCAGGTCGCGTTGTCGCTGATCCTGGTGGTCGCAGCGGGGCTGTTCGTCCGTACGTTCGTCGCGCTGGCGAACCGGCCGCTCGGCTTCGAGCCCGCACCGGTGCTGCTCGTCAACGTCGATGCGCATCGAGCCTCGAACGACGCGGCTCAGCGAATCCTGCTCTACGAGCGCGCTCGCGACGCCGTTCGATCGTTGCCTGACGTCGACGAAGCGGTGCTGTCGCTCACGACGCCGATCGGAAGAGGCCAGTTCACGCCGTTGGTCGAGATAGCCGGTGTATCCGATACCCACGGCCCGGTCTGGGGAAACCTGATCTCGCCCGGCTGGCTGGCTACGTTCCGGACGCCGCTGGTCGCGGGGCGTGACTTGACGGATCGCGATCGCGCAGGCGCTCCGCGAGTCGCCATCGTCAACGAAGCGTTCGCGCGTCTGTTCGCGGACGGGAGCAGCCCGATCGGGCGCACGCTGGTGGTGTATCCCCACACGCCGCGCGCAATGGGGCCGATCGAGATCGTCGGCGTGGTCGGGGACTCCGTGTATGCCTCCCTCCGCAGCCCTGCGCCGCCGACGTTCTACATGCCGCTCGCACAGTTCGACTACCTGACGGATCTTGGAATTCGCACGATCAATCTGAGCGTCCGTTCCAGGACAGGCTCGCCCATGGTGTTGACCAGGAGCGTGACGACCGCGCTCGCGACGGTCGATCCGCAGCTCGCGTTGACGTTTCGGCCGCTTCTCAGCCAGCTCAATGCGGCGCTCTCACAGGAACGGCTGATTGCACTGCTCTCGGGATTCTTTGGCCTGTTGGCACTGCTGCTCGCCGGGCTCGGGCTGTACGGCGTGACGGCGTATGCCGTGGCGAGCCGGCGCACCGAGATTGGCATCCGCATGGCGCTCGGCGCACAGGCCACCAGTGCCATCCGTCTGGTGCTCGCGCGGACGTCGTTGCTCGTGGGCGTTGGCATGCTCATCGGAATGGTGATAAGCCTCTGGGCCTCGAGATTCATCAGGGTTCTGATCTACGGTCTCGAACCGCGCGATCCGGTTACGCTGGCAGCCTCGCTGCTCACGCTCGTCGTGGTCGCGATTGCAGCGGCGTGGTTTCCGGCGCGTCGCGCCGCACGCACCGATCCTGCGGCGGTCCTGCGGGAAGGCTGACTTCCTTCGCTGCCGAACCGCGATGGAGGTGCTGCTACTTCTCCTGGATCGATTCGAGATACCTGACCAGATTCTTCATCCGCATCGTGCCGACGTCCCGGTCCTTTGAAATCGACCGGAACTCGGGCCCCCAGATCGGCATCTCCGAAGTACCGTGCACCGGAAGGTCGTTCCCGGAGATCTTGGTCTCAACATCGACAGAGGAAAACTTTCCGTTGTGACGCTTCGCAATGGTCGTGAGATCGGCCGGAGGAACCTTCAGCGCTGGCGCTGCCGGCCCATGACCCTTGGCGTCCTTGCCGTGACAGACGGCGCAATATGCCGCGAACGTGTCTTTGCCCTCCAAGGAGTTGATCGGTTTCGCCGGCTCATGACGGATCGTCGGCTTCGGCGCTTGCGGCGTCGTCTGCTGGGTGCTCGCCGCAACCGCAAGCCCGATTGTCATCATCGCCATCACTGCCCCGAGCGAAATAACGCGCCTCATGCTGTCCTCCAGTCTTCCGCGTTCCAGCGAACGGTCCGGGGCGACGTCTTCTGCCTGAAAGACGGTATGCCGAACGCGCATATGTTGTCCAGCAACCGGCGTCCGCCAAGTCTCAGCAGGGAAATTTCCGCTTGGCGATCGTGACGGAAGCCGGGAAGTCCTGCCTAGCGCCTGTTCGCAGATGCCCTGCCAGATCCTCGAGGCGCCATCGATCAATTCGCTTGCTCAGCTCTTGGTTCGGCCATAACGTTGCGCTTCTAAGTGGTAGGCTGAAACGTAAGAGACGGTGATCAAAGGTTTCGGAGGCGGTCGCGCAAAACCATGAAGAGCCGTCATAGCCGTCGAGGGTTCATGGGTCTCACCGGCGCCGGGTTCGCCGGTATTGTCGGCGGGCCGTGGGTGGCGGGGACACCACGGATGGGAGCGATGCCGGCTGCTGGCGCAGCGGACCCGGACCTGGTGGTCTTCGACGCCAAGGTCTACACGGTTGATGACCGCGCGCCGAAAGCGGAAGCCTTCGCGGTCAAGTCCGGACGCTTTGCGGCCGTCGGTACGACTGCGGACATCAAAGGGCTGATCGGCACGGGGACGCGCATCCTCGATGCGAAGCAGATGACGATCGTGCCGGGGTTCACCGATTGTCACAACCATGCGTCCGGCACGGTGCTCCTCTACGAGGTCCTGGTCGGCAATCCGTTCGAGGTCGAGTTCGTCACCATCGCAAGCATCGTCGACAAACTTCGGGCAAAGGCCCGCGAGACGCCGCCCGGCACGTGGGTCGAGGGATTCTTCTTCGACGACACGAAGGTCAAAGACAAGCGGGAGCTCAACGTCCGCGATCTCGACAACGTGTCGCGTGAGCACCCGGTTGTGGTTCGTCACCGTGGCGGCCACACGTCGTTCTACAACAGCAAGGCCCTGGAACTCGCTGGTGTCAACAAGAGCACACCGAATCCGCCGGGCGGGACATTCGATCGCGACACGAACGGAGAGCTCAACGGCCGGGTGACGGACCGGGCGCGAAATGTCTTCAACCGCGTCGGCACGCGGCCGACCCTCACCCAAGAACAGACCGATCAGCGCGAGCGCGACGGCCTCGCCCACATTTCCAAACAGTTCGTCCGCTACGGCCTGACCAGCGTCCACCACCAGGGCGGCGATCTCTCCGCCCTGCAACAGGTGCGGGCACGCGGGGACCTCCTGCACAGAGTGAGCTACGAGTCGAGCGGCAGGGTGCTGGACTCGATGATCGCCGCCGGCGTCATGACCGGCTTCGGCGACGAGTGGATCCGGTTGGGCGCCACGTCCGAGCACACCGTCGATGGCTCGTTCTCGGAGCGGACGATGGCGCTCAGCCAGCCATATCCGGGCATTCAGCCGCCGTATCAGGGGAACATCACGGAAACACAGGAAGACCTCAACGCGTGGATCGAGCGGGTGCACCGGGCAGGCATCCAGGTCAACTGCCACGCCAACGGCGACGTGGCGATCGACATGTTTCTCACCGCGGTCGAGCGGGTGCAGCGCCTGTTCCCGCGCCCGGACTCGCGCCCGAAAATCACGCACTGCACGCTCATCAACGACGATCTCGTGCGGCGAATGAAGGCGGTGGGCGCCGTTCCCGCCATGTTCACGACGTACGCGTACTACAACCCGGACAAGTTCACGTTCTACGGCGAAGCGCTCATGAAACGGTGCATGGCGTATCGCACGCTGCTCGATGCCGGCATTCACGCGGCGGCAGGCTCGGATTTCAGCCCGGGACCCTTCGCGCCGCTGATGGGCATTCAGGGCATGGTGACGCGCACTGGCTGGAACGGAGAGACCTGGGGCGCCAACCAGCGGATCAGCGTGGAGGAAGCGGTGCGAGTCAACACGCTCAACGGCGCCTACGCCTCACACGAGGAAGCCAACAAAGGATCGATCACACCTGGAAAACTCGCCGACTTCGTCATCCTGGCGGACGATCCGCACACCGTCGCCCAGGAGAAGATCAAGGACATCGCGATCGTGCGCACGGTCACAGGGGGGACAACCGTCTACGAGGCGTAACGCGCCTCGCGGCGCTTCGTTCAGCATCGCAAAGTCGCCCGTGCGGTGGGCTCGTCCCCGGGCATCTCGTGGTCGGAATGCTAAGATCGCATCCGTGCGCGACGCGGTTGGGCGTTACAGGATCACCGGTCCTCTCGGCGAGGGCGGCATGGGTCTCGTCTACGAGGCCTGGGACGATCGCCTCGGTCGCCAGGTCGCCGTGAAGATGATTCGCGGGGCGCTGCAGGATTTGCAGGCGCGCGAGCGGTTCTGGCGCGAGGCACGGGCCGCTGGCGGCCTGAGCCATCCGAACATCTGCCACATCTACGAAATCGGCGAGGAGGGCGAGGATCTCTTCATTGCGATGGAGCGGCTCGATGGAGAGTCGCTCCTGGATCGCCTGCAGCGTGGTCCCTTGCCTCCGCAAGAGGCCGCGCAGGTGGCGCTCGGCGCGCTCGCCGCGCTGGAAGCCGTTCATGCGCGCGGCCTGTTGCACCGCGACCTGAAGCCGTCGAACGTTTTCCTGACGCCACACGGAATCAAGCTGCTCGATTTCGGGCTGGCCGCGCCGATCGCGACCAGTGCCGATCCCGATCACACCGTCCCGCACCTGACGCTGCCGGGTACGGTGCTGGGCACGCCGGGCTACATGGCGCCCGAGCAGATCCTGGGCAAGCCGGTCGACGCACGGAGCGATCTCTACGCTCTGGGTGCGATGCTCTTCGAGATGCTCTCGGGCGTGCGTCCGTTCGAGGCCACGGCGCCCGCCGAGATCCTGGCCCGCGCGTTGTCCGAGCGTCCGCCGGCACTTGGTGGCTCGCCAGCGGTCATTGCGATCGATCGGGTGATTCAGCGGGCGCTCTCGCGAAACCCGGACGACCGCTATCCCGATGCGGCCTCGATGGCGCAGGAGTTGCGCACGGCCCTCCGATTCGTCGACTCCGGGATTGCCGTTCCCGCGCATCCCATCCGGCGGCTGATCGTCCTGCCGTTCCGGCTGCTGCGGCCCGATCCGGAGATCGACTTCCTGGCGTTCGGTCTCGCCGATGCCGTCAGCGCGTCGCTCTCCGGCGGCGACAACCTGGTTGTGCGATCGAGCCTGGCCGCGTCCAGATACGCTGGAATCGTCCCGGACCTTGCCGCGCTCGCCGCGGAAACGGATGTCGATCTCGTCGTCAGCGGCACGATGCTGCGCGTCGGCGATCAGATTCGCGTCACCGCGCAGCTCGTCGAGGCGCCACGTGGGACGCTGCTGTGGTCGCATACGCAGCAGGCGAGTTTGACGGACCTCTTTCGGGTTCAGGACGACCTCGCCCGCCACATCGCCGATTCCGTCAGCGCCTCGGTTAGCGGCCGTCGTGTTCCCGAGCGTGCGCCGCGAGGTCGCGCCCACGAGCTGTATCTCCGCGCCAATCAGCTCGCGCTTGAACCGAGGAGCTGGACGCAGGCTCGGGCGTTGTACGAGGAAGCGCTGAAGGAGGATCCGGAGTACGCGCCCTTATGGGCCCGCCTCGGGCGTCTGTACCGCTTGATCTGGAAATACTCGGGAGACCCGGACTCGGTGCACGACCTCGATCGCGCCGATGCGGCGCTGAAGCGTGCGCTCGAGCTCGATCCGGATCTCGCCATGGCGCTCAACTACTACGCACACCATCAAATGGAGCTCGGGCGATCGCGTGACGCGCTGGTCCGCCTGTTGGAGCGCGGCGACCGGCTGCGCTCCGATCCGCATCTGTTTGCCGGCCTCGTCCAGGCCTGCCGCTACTGCGGACTGCCCGACGCGTCGATCGCGGCGCACGCCCACGTGCGGCGTCTCGATCGGGTGATGCCGACGAGCATTTCTCATACCTTTTGGCTCAAGGGCGACTACGCGCGTGCGCTCGAGGCGGTGGAGTCATCGCCGGCACCGGCGCTCAAGGGGTTCATCCTGACGTCGCTCGGCCGCGAAGAGGACGCCATCCTCTCGTGCAAGGCGGACGAGGCACAGGGGTCCAGCGTCGGCGCCGATTTCTGCCGTGCGGTTCGCTACGCGATTGAAGGGCGTCGCGACGAGGCGCGGGTTATCGCGCAGCGCTACCTCCCCCTCGGGACCTTCATCGATCCCGAGGGTCTGTTTCACTTCGCGCAGATTCTGGCGCGGATCGGCGACCACGACGCGGCCATGGAGATCTTGAACCGGTCCTGCGAGGGCGGCTATTGCGGGCTGCCGGCGCTCGAACTGGACTGCTGGTTCGATCCCCTCCGCGCGCGTTCCGACTTCCGGCGCCTCCTCGAGCGGGCCGAAGTTCAACGACGAGCCGCGCTGGACGCGTTCATCGTCGCCGGCGGCGAGCGGCTCCTCGGCGTGACGGCACACTAGAACCGAGAACCCTTAGAACCTTAGAACCCTTAGAACCCTACCAGCGACGCACGCGCCGGGCGTGCAAGGAGGGACCGTGAACCGTATCGTCGTGTTGGCCGTGCTGGCGTGTTCGATCGTGATGCTGCGGGCCGCGCCGCTGGCGCAGGACGGCGCGGCTGCGCTCATCGCTCGCATCGAGGCCGCGCAATCCCCCAACCGTCAAGGCTGGGATCCGTATACGCTGCCGGAACTGATGGAGCGCTTCGGCGTGCCGGGTGCGAGCATTGCCGTCATCAAGGACTATCAGGTTCACTGGACGAAGGCGTACGGCCAGGCCGACGTGACGGCCAAGTCACCGGTAACGCCGGACACCATGTTTCAGGCCGCGTCCATCAGCAAGCCGGTGACGGCCTTCGCCGTGATGCGCCTGGTCGACGCGGGCAAGCTCTCGCTCGACGAGGACATTAACCGCTACCTGAAATCGTGGAAGGTCCCGGACACCGAGTTCACGCGCGGCCGCCCAGTGACGCTCCGTGCGCTCCTGAGCCACACTTCAGGCACCGGCGACGGCTTCGGGTTTCCCGGATACCATCCCTCAGCCGAGCGGCCGACGCTCGTCCAGATTCTGAACGGCGACAAACCGTCGAACGTAGGGCGCGTGTTCTGGGAACGTCCGCCCTTCACCGCCTACAAGTACTCCGGCGGCGGCACCGTCATCGTCCAGCTGCTGCTGACCGACACGGTCGGCAAGCCGTTTCACGAAATCATGCGCGAGCTGGTGATCGATCCCGTCGGACTGAAGAACAGCACCTACGAGCAGCCGTTGCCTCCGGCACGTGACGCGAATGCGGCGCGTGCGCACGATGGACGCGGGCGGGCGATGGATACGAAGTGGCACGTGTATCCGGAGCAGGCGCCGGCGGGCTTGTGGACGACGCCTGCGGATCTCGCGACGTTCGCGATCGAGGTGCAGAAGGCGCTGCGCGGCGAGTCGAAGATTCTGTCACGCGCCGCGGCGCAGGAGATGGTCACGCCGGTCGGCACCGGTCCCTATGCCGTGGGCTTCGGCATCGAACGCCGCAACGAAGGATGGTATTTCTCGCACGGCGGCAGCAACTGGGGATTCCAGTGCAGTCTGGTGGCGCACCGCCTGAAGGGCTACGGCTTCGCCATCATGACCAACAGTGACAGCGGCGGACGCCTGCTCGGCGAAGTCGAAGCGCGGGTCGCTGCGGCCTACAACTGGGACTCGCTCGACAAGTCGGTCCCCCGGTAGCGACCCAAGCGGTTCTCGGGTTCTCGGGTTCTCGGTTCTACCGAGTGCTGTCTAGTTCGCTGAGTCGGGTGGGCAGGGCGCGTTGCTGTAGCCGGACCTGAAAGCCTTTACCTCTCCTGTGGAGGGTTCGAATCGGTGACGCCACACGCAGGCGGTGTCGTTGGCCAGCAGGTGAATTGAGACGGACGGTTCGTCAGACACCGTCTTGACGTAGTGAATGTCGTCGCGCGGCGGGATGAGCGAGTAGAACTGGCCGGTCTCCATGATGTGCGAGCGCGAGACCTCGAGCACTGCTCTCGCTTCATCCCGGCCGTCGTCGAGGCGACGGTAGACGGTTTCGTGCTGCCGTCCGCGATACACGCCGATCAGTCCCCAGGCCAGGTGATCGTGGACCGGCGTTTCGGCGCCGGCAGGAATGACCAGCGAGAACAGCGTCAGCGATCCGTCCTCCGCGCGGTAGAGCGCGTACTGTCCAATACCGCTGCCCATTCCGCTGGTGAAATCCGGCGACGCGAATTCGTGGGGTAGCCAGCCCTCGGCGTTCAGGAGTTTCGTGAACGCTGGTTTCAGCGCCTCGACTCGGGCGTCGACGTCTCCAATCGCGGCGGTCAGGCGCGCCGTCTCGCTCACGAGCGCGCGAATCTCGGGCGCGTCCACAAGAAACCCGAAGGCCTGTTTTCCGTGCTCCCGGCCGATGTTGCACATGACTGACTCGCGCCATCAGTGTTCTTGAATCGCGGGTCATCGCGCAACCCTCGAAATTCACCGAGCGCAATCACCGTAAGAGCAGCTCTCAGAAATAATCACCGTGCCGCGGAAACTAGAATGGGCAACGGCATCAGCCATTGCCCATTTCCATTTCCCATGTTCGATTCGCGTGCGGTCACGCGGCGATGGCCGCGGTCTTTACATCGCGTGGTACCGTCAGCACGGGGATGCGCGCATGGTGAAGGACGTGCTGGGTCGTGGACCCGAAGAGCAGAAGATCCACGGCGTTTCGGCCGTGCACGCCGAGCACGATCAGGTCGGCCTCGTATGCCTGCGCCACGCGCAGCACTTCACGCGACGCTTTGCCGTGTGCCACGACGACGTTCGTCTCGCACCACGCGCGAGCGGACGGCGGAATCATGTCTTCGAGCCGCTGCCGGGCGTCGCGCTCGAGCTGGCGGCGGAACTCCGGCACGTCGAAGTGGGCCGTGACGATCGGCTCCTCGCCCTCGAACTGCTCGAGCGCGTGGACGAGGATCAGCCGGCCCGCGGCTGCCTGCGCGAGCGACAACGCGTAGTGCAGGGCGCGCTGCGAATCACGAGAGAAGTCGATGGCGCACACGATCGACTTGAACATCACCAGTCGATCGCCGTTCGGTTCCGACGTCTGTCGAGGGACCGTCAACACCGGACACGTCGCCCGGCGAAGGACGTTCTCGGCAACGGATCCGAGCAGCCAGTGCTCGAAGCCGCCCCGTCCGTGAGTACCCATGACGACGAGATCGGATCCGAGATCGCGGGCTGCCTGGAGGATTTCGGGAGCGATCGAGCCATCCCGCACGACTACCTTGGCGGACGAGGGACCAGCGACGGTCTGAATGAATGTCCGAACTCTTTCCTCCTCGGCCGTCAGATCAATCGGCTCGAGCAGCGGTCCGACGGGGTACTCCATCCAGAGTGCGGGCGGCAGTGCCAGCGGGCGCACGGAGAGGACCGTGAGGTCCGCTCCATACCATCGCGACAGCGCCGCGGCGTATCGAAGCGCGCGCTCCGAGAACTCCGACGTGTCCACCGGACAGAGGATTCGCTTGAAGTCAATCATGGCGCACTCCTGAAATGATCATGGCGGAGGACGGCCGTGGTCACGCGATTCCTGCCCCCACCGACCGTTCCACCGTGGCATAGCCGTTCAGCGGCACGCCCGGAGGCCCCTCGTCTCGAACCGCGAGTACCGGACAAGTCGCATGTCGAATCACGTGTTCGGCGACGCTCCCGAGCAGCAGATGAGGAAGGCCGCTCCGCCCGTGCGTCGCCATCACGATAAGATCCGCTCCGTAGTCGACGGCGGCATTTGCGATCTCGATCGCCGGCGTCCCGCTCCGCACCTCGCAGGTCACGGGCAACCGCGGCCGATCGAGCGTCGCCGCGACCACTGCGAGTTTTGCGCGACCCTCCTGATACAAACGCTCATGTCGCGCCGCGCTCTCGATCGGCGTCTCCCAGGGCATTTGCAGCGAGACCGGGTCGAGCACGTGGATCAAGTGAACGGTCGCGCCCAAGCCGCCGGCCAGAGTGCTCGCGTACTCGATGGCCCTGTCGGACGGAGCGCTGAAATCGATCGGGACAAGGATGCTGCGGATGGAAGGTCTCATGTCCGCCTCCAAAGATCGGTCAATCCGGAGAGAGCAACGCGAGTGCCACGAGAAAGACTCCAGCGTCCAACCAACAGCGGCTATTCAGATTCGAAAGGCGGGGAACTTTCCGCAGCGGTGCGGAAAAACCCGCGGGACCTGATCACACGATCGAGGGGGCTATCAGTGTGGACGCTCCAGGTATCCGAGGTAGCGCAACAACCCAACGTTCAGCAGCAGACATAGCAGGCTGGCGAAGGCAGCAGGTGTGACCACGGCGGAGTCTCCCCCGAGGTACGCGTTCATCGTCGCCGTCAGCAGCCAGAGCTGGAGGATCACGAGGATCAGAACGAAGGCGAGCATCCCGTACACGATCGTCGTGCGCTGCTCGCGCGTGAACGGACGCTTGATCCTCAAGGTCATCTCAGCTGGTTCTCCACTCGACCCCGGTTGCGAAGACGTCGCGGCCGCGCACCTCGAGCAGAATTCGAGGCAGCGGCCGGCGCGGCGGACCGGCAGTCGGCTTGCCTGACCTGAGGTCGAAGAGTCCGTCGTGACACGGGCAGCGCAGCGCCCCTCGCTCGGGGTCGGGGATGACCGCGCACGAGAGATGCGTGCACTTCTGACTGTAGGCGACGAGCTCTCTGTCGGCGAGGCGCGTGAGCACGCAGGGATCGTGCTCGCCGGGGTAGCGGAAGACGAGACTGCTGCCGACGGCGAGTTCGTCCAGTGACGCGATTCGCTGAACCTGCGGGAGACCCCGCCGGGCCCGCCACCAGTTCTCGGCGGCAATCCAGAACTGTCCGACCGTCAACCCGAAGCTTGTCAGCACCATGAACTTCACAAACTCGCGTCGCTCGACGTACTGATCCTGCGGCCAGTCAATCGGGAAGTCCTGGCGCCACGCGGGTTGCATCTCGGCGGGTCGGAAGTCCGGCGCCATCGTGATTTCCTCCCGGTCGGCGATCGGCGCGTACCGGTTCGCCGGCGCGGTGCCGGTCAGCCCTTCGCGGCCGGGTGAGTTGACCCGGGCGTCAACGGATGCCCGAGGATCGATGTGTGGATCTGGCATTGTTGTGGCGCCTCATCGCAGTTGATTCAACGACCTGCGACCGTCCTGCAAGCGTTTAGACCTCCACGTCAGCGAATGGATCCGGTTCGACCGCGATGACCTTCAGCGACACCGCGCGGTTGCGCGGCTGTTCGCCCATCGCCGCCGTCACATCGACGTACGGGGCGCGCGAGGACAACTCGCGCGGCGTCATGACCCAGACTCTGGTCGTGATCGTCTGATGGCCGAACTGAAACTGGTTGACCGGCGCGGACAGGGGCCGGAGCTGCCCGATCTGCTCGCGCGTGCCGAAGAAGAGCGCCTGGCTCGGACAGACGGTCGCGCACATCGGCTTCTTGCCGACGCTCGACCGGTCGTAGCACATGTCGCACTTCATCATGATCTTCCGGTCTTCGTACAGCTCGGGGACGCCGAACGGGCAGGCCATCACGCAGTTGCCGCAGGCGATGCAGCGCGGTTTGCGCGCGGACTGCACGACGCCATCGCCGGTGCGCTTGATCGCGTCGGCCGGACACACCTCCGCGCACGTCGGCTGCTCGCAGTGCATGCAGACCACGGGCACCGTCTGCACGCTGTGCGCGCGATCGACGTACTCCAAGTGAATCATCGACTCCCCGCGATGCGTGTCGCACTCCGTGCAAGCCTGTACGCACGCCTGACAGCCGATGCAACGGCTGGGATCGATGAAGAAGTGGAGATGGTCGGGCTTGGCCATGCCGATCGGCGTTTGATGACTACTGTTGCGGTTCCAGTTTCGCTGCGTACTCAGGCGGCCCGCCCGCTTTCCGGACGCGGCATCCGCAGACCTTGTATTGCGGGATCTTGCTAATCGGATCCTGAGCGGCGACGGTGAGCTGGTTGGCGCTCTTTCGTCCCGGCCAGTGGTAGGGGATGAAGACCGTGTCAGGCCTGATCGTCGTCACGACCATCGCCCTCAACGTGATCGATCCTCGCCGGGTTTCCACGACCGTCCAGTCGCGGTCGGCGATGCCGAGCTTTGCCGCGAGTCGCGGGTGCAGCTCGATCCGCGGTTCGGGGTACTGGTGCACCAGCGGCCCGATGCGGCGGGTCTGCGTCCCCGACAGAAACTGACTGACGACGCGCCCGGTCGTCAGAAAAACCGGATACTCGTCGCTCGCGTCGTCCACAGGAGGCCGATACTCGGCGACGTTGAAGCGAGCGCGCCCGTCGGGAAAGTAGAAGGGCCCGGCCCCCTTGGCGATCGGGTTGTAGCTGCCGCTTTCGAAGAGTCGGGGGGTCCCGGGATGATCCGGTACCGGCGCGCCGGTTCGTGGATCTTCGCTGTAGCACGGCCAGAACACGCCGAGCTGCCGCTCGACTTTCTCGTAGGTCACTCCCGAATAGTCGGCGACTCCGCCTCTACTGGCGACGCGGAGCTCGTCGAAGATCTCACGCGGGCTGGTGAACGTGAACCCGTGCGGCCGGCCGAGCGCGCGGGCGATGTCCTGGATAATCCGCCAGTCCTGTCGAGCCTCTCCCGGGCAATCCACCGCCTTGTTGATCTTGATGATGCGGCCCTCGACCTGGGTCACTGTTCCCTCGTCTTCTTCCTGAAGGCTGCCGGGCAGCACGATGTCGGCGTGCCAGGCGCTGTCGTTGAGGAAGAAGTCGATGGCTGCGTAGAACTCCAGCTTCTCGAGGCAGCGCGTGACGAATGCGTTGTCGGGGAGCGACACCTTCGGATTGAAGCAGATCGACAGCAGGCCCTTGATCTCGCCCGCGTCGATTTTGCGGAACAGCTCGTAGGCGTCGACGCCGGGGCCGGGCAGCTCACGCTCGTCGATGTTCCAGACGCCTGCGATGTACTGCCGATGGTCAGGGTTGGTGATGTCGCGCCAGCCGGGAAGCTGATCGCACTTCTGCCCGTGCTCGCGTCCACCCTGCCCGTTGGCCTGGCCGACGATCGTGCCGTAGCCGCTTTTCGGTTTGCCGATGCGGCCGGAGGCCAGCACGAGGTTGATCGCGCCGAGCGCGTTCTGCACGCCGTTCGAATGGTGCTCGACGCCGCGCGCGTGGAAGAGAAAGCTGGTCCCGGCGGTTCCCCACCATTCGGCCGCTTGCTCGATGGCCCGCTGTGGGACGCCGGTCACCGCCGACGCCCGCGGCAGGGTCCACTGACTGCAGTACTCGACAACCTGTTCGAACCCAGTCGTGCAGCGTTCGATGAAGGCGCGATCGAGCCAGTCGTGCTCGATCATGATCTGCAGAACGCCGGCGAAGAGCGCCGCGTCGCGACCCGGTTTGACGGGCATGTAGAGGTCGCACGTGCGGGCCGCGGGTGTGATCCGCGGATCCTGCACGATGATCTTCGCGCCCTGTTCGCGCGCCTGCCAGAGGTAGTTCGTGGTGATCGGCGAGCACTCGGCGACATTCGAGCCGGCCACCCAGACGACGTCCGTTCCAATCATGTCGGACCAGGGACTCGTCGTCCGATCGATGCCGAACGCCTTCTTGTTAGCGGCGCCCGCGCTCACCATGCACAGACGGCCGTTGTAATCGATGTACGGCGTCTTCAGGCACACACGCGCGAACTTGCCGAGCAGGTACGACTTTTCGGTCGTGAGGCTCGCGCCGCTGAGCACCCCCATGGCGCTCGCGCCATGTGTCTGTTGAATGCGATCGATCTCGGCGGCGACCCGGGCGACCGCCTGCTCGTAGGGCATCGCGCTGAAACCCGAGGCCGCCGACGTGTCGCGACGGAGTGCCGTGAGCAGACGATCGGGATGCGAGCCCTGGAGATATCGTTTGACACCTTTCGGGCAGAGCATGCCACGGTTGAAAGGAAAGTCCTCCCACGGCTCGAACCCGATGACCTGGTTTTCCCGCACCTTCAATTGAATGCCGCACTGCTGTCCGCAGAAGCAGCAATGCGTTTTGACCAGCTGCTCGGGCTCGACGCTCGTGGACAGACGAACGCCCGTCATTGACGACAGATGCGGCCCGAACCGCTCGATGATCTTCAGCTCGTCCGCCGGGATGGTTGACATAACCTCAGTTAGCTGGTCCCGCGATCTGCCGATCGCGTCCACAGCGCGCCCTGCGCCAGGCCGAAGAGCGCCCGACGGCACCGCGGACAGATCTCCTGGTAGTGCGCGCCGTCGCGCATGTCGTACGAGAATCCAAGCTCGCGCTCAACGATCTCGAGATCGCACACCATGTTCGCCGACGCGTAAGCCTGGCCGCAGCGACGGCAGCGCGCCTGGTCGCTTCGTGCGCCCTCATCCCTGTAGAAAGCCACGCCGAGTTGCGCCGGCCGCTGAAAGACGTGGAACAGCTTGCCGAAGGGAAGCCAGAGCAGGGTCACGATGACCGTCGCCGCGTGCAGAATCGCGAGGAAGTCGTAGGCGTAGCCTTTCATCCAGGTGTAGCTCGTGGTCAGCATCAGCCCCGTCACGCTGATCGCGAAGAGCAGCAGCAGCGGTAGGATGTCCTGCCCGAATTGTTGCACGGCGACTGCGCCGTGATCGATCATCCGCCGCCTGAACGCGAGCATCACGCCGGCGATGACCAGGAATGACGACCACACCAGGCCATGGAAGACGATGAACGCGAGCGGTGAATCAACCTGGAAGTCCTGCGCCGGTACGCCGAAGAAGTACGCGCGATAGGCGTGCAGATCCCCAGGCACGGTCTCGAAATGGATCCATCCCCAGACGAGCGGGAAGGTGATCGCTCCGGCGAGAATGCAGCCCCACATGATGAGCAGGTGCGCGACGCCGCGCAGCCGTGCGCGCCGGAAAATGAATCGGTTCGCGGCGAACTCGACCAGCGCGCGGCGTACCAACTCCGTCGCGTTGCGGCCGACTGACCGCTTCGCGAAGAACGCCTGCCAGCCGCGCTTCCAATACATTCGCGTCGGGGGACGTTCCAGCCACATCGCATATCGGTAAGCGATCCCGAAGAGGGCGAAGAGCGTGGCGAAGGTGTAGCCGACGAGCGCGGCGTCGAAGTTCTGCAGATTGCGGGAGCCGACGACGATCGCCGCGGCGAGGCCGAGCGTCCAGAGCACGGCCCACGCGCCCGCTCTGATTTTGTCGACCGCGCGGCGCGCCTTCGGGGACAGCGCCTGGCGCCAGGTGACATCGTCCGGTCGAAACACCCGCTCATTTGCCGCGCGCAGAATGAGCGCGGTCAAAGAGAGCAGCGCGAATCCCGGCCACAGAACGCCGAAGGTATCGCGGACGATCCCGAGAACGAGCGGGGGGAAAAAGCCGCCGAGACCGCCGAGCGCGCCGACGAGGCCGGTGACGGTGCCGGTCTCCGTCGGAAAGCGTTCGGGGACGAGCTTGAACACGGCGCCGTTGCCGAGACCCATGAAGGTGGCGCACGCGAGTGCCCCCACCGTGAAGGGAATCATGGCTGGCCATGCCAGGAGCAGCGCAAAGACCGCAATGCCAGCGAACACCCAGGAAAGGACCTGCGCTCCGCCGATGCGGTCGGCGAGCCAGCCGCCGATCGGCCGCATCGCCGTCGCCAGGACGACGAAGCCGGCCGCCCGGAAGCCGGCGTCAGCCGGACTCAAGCCGAACTGGGAACGCAGCAGGGTGGGCAGATAGATCGAGAATGCGACGAAACCGCCGAACGTGAGAAAGTAGAACGCACCCAGCAGCCACGCGATCGGCGATCGCCGAAGCACTCGCACCATCGCGCGCATGCCCGCCGGACGCGCGACTCGCGTCGGATTGCGCGCCAGTGCCACGAAGACAACGGCCCAGACCAGGAGCAACACACTCACGCCGCGAAACACCGCCTGCCACCCGAACGAGCTCGCCACCACCGGTCCGCCGAAAACGGCGAGCGACTGACCGAGCGTGCCCAGGCCGTAGATGCCGAGCGCGGTACCTTGCCGATCGGGCAGCGTCCATCGCGACACGAACGCTGCGCCGATTGCGAACGACGAGCCGGCGAGGCCCAGGAAGAACGCCGCGGCCAGAAGGCTGTGGTAACTGTCGGTGAGAGTCACGAGCCAGGCGGCCCCCGCCGAGAGTCCCATCAGCGCGGTGAACATCGCGCGGCCGCCGAATCGATCGGTGAGCATGCCCATCGGCAGGCGGGCGAGAGAACCGAGCAGGACCGGCACGGCAACCAGGAGCGCGGTCGTGGAGGCGGTCAGCGCGTAGATCCCCGTGAACGTGGACGCAAGACCGCCCACGAGCCCCCAGGCGGCGAACGAGAGCGTGAACGAGATGGTTGCGAGACCAAGGGCCAGTCGGCCCGGTCGCGGATCAGGCGCACGGTCTATCAAGGCGGCCTACCTCAGGAGCAGCTTCCATGCCGACGTCCTACGCGCAAGATACCCTTGTTCTCGCCCGTCGATCTGGGGAAAATCTCACGGACTGGGGGATCTCACGCAGCTAACCGGGCTGGCATGACTGCCGCGGGCCGATTGCCCGGGGGGCGACGGTGGCACAGCGGCTGCACTATCCTGCTGCGTAGCCCAAGAATTCGAACGGTCACAATCTATGGCCAAACCGACCATCCTCGTCGTTGACGATGAACGCCTGATTCGCTGGTCGCTGACCAAGCGCCTCAAAGCTGAAGGCTATGAAGTGCTCGAAGCCGAAACCGGCCGTGAGGCGCTGGATCGCCTGGACGAAGGCGTCGATCTGGTCCTGCTCGACTACAAGTTGCCTGACATCGACGGGGTCACGGTGCTGCGCCGGATCAAGGAGCGCGACCAGGACATTCTCGTCATTCTGCTGACGGCGTACGCCACCGTGGAGACCGCCGTCGAAGCGATGAAGATTGGCGCGTACCACTTCGCGAACAAGCCCTTCGAGCTCGAAGAGCTCATTGGCACCGTCGACCGCGCGCTCGAGACGACGCGGCTGCGCCGCGAGGTCCGGCAGCTGCGCGCGAACGAGGCCCGCCCGTACAGCCTGACTCGGATTGTCGGCGCGTCCGACGAAATGGCGGTGCTACGGAACCTGGTCACCAAAGTAGCGGCGAGCCCTGCGTCCACCGTCCTGCTGACCGGAGAGAGCGGGACGGGCAAGGACCTCGTCGCGAAGGTGCTTCACTATTCGAGTGACCGGACGACCCGTCCGTTCATGAACATCACCTGCTCGGCGCTGCCCGAGTCGCTTCTCGAGAGCGAGCTCTTCGGGCACGAGCGGGGCGCGTTCACCGACGCGCGGATCCAGAAGCGGGGGCTGCTCGAAACGGCCGACGGTGGAACGGTGTTCCTCGACGAGGTCGGCGAGATGGTTCCGGCGCTCCAGGCCAAGCTGCTTCGATTCCTCGAGGAGAAGACGTTCAAACGCATCGGTGGCTCGTCGGATATCCACGTCGACGTCCGGGTCATTGCCGCGACGAACCGTTCGCTCCAGGATGAAGTGTCCAGGGGAAAGTTCCGCGGCGATCTCTACTACCGTCTGAACGTGCTGCCGTTGGCCCTGCCGCCGCTCCGTTCGCACCTCGAGGACGTGCCGATGCTGGTCGACTTCTTCGTCGACGGGTTCAACCGCGAGTTCAGAAAGAACATCCTGGGCGCGACGCCCGCTGCGCTCCGGCTCCTGCAGGCCTACGGCTGGCCCGGCAATGTCCGCGAGCTCCGCAACGTCGTCGAGCGGGCGATGCTCCTTGCCGAAGGGCCGCATCTCGAGGCGCGGGACTTTGCCGGACTCAGCACGACGACGACGGCCGGCGAGGCCTTCGAGCTGCCGGCTGGCGGCGTCGATCTCGAGCAGCTGGAGCGCAGCCTCGTCATCCAGGCCCTCCGCCGGAGCGGGGGCAATCAGACGAAGGCGGCGCCGCTTCTGGGGCTCAATCGGGATCAGATTCGCTATCGCATCGAGAAATTCGGGCTCTCCGTCACGCAGTAGGAGGCACCATGGGTGCGCGCGCGCACGTGCTCTGTCCCATCGACTTCTCGGATCCGTCGCGTGCGGCACTTCGCTACGCGCGCGCGATCGCCGGGCACTTCGAGGCCAGGCTGACCGTGGTGACGGTCAACGATCCGTTGTTGACCGAAGTCGCCGAACTCAGGATGGGATCATCCTGGATGGCGGAGGACGCCGAGCGTGAGCTCCGGCGCTTCGTCGCCGAGACATTCGAGCACAGCGCACCGTCGTCCGCAGAGATTCGATTCGAGGTTGCAGAAGGCAAACCGGCGCCTGAGATCCTCCGCGTCGCGCGAGAGCGCGGCTGCGACCTGATCGTCATGGGCACGCATGGTATGACCGGCGTGCGCAAGATGTTCTTCGGCTCGACGACCGAGCGGGTCCTCAGGGAGACCGGTGTCCCCGTGTTGCTGACACCAGCTGCGCAAGTCGGCCCGTTGACCCTCGACGATGTGAAGCGCGCCGTCCGGCGGGTGCTCGCGCCCGTGGACCTGAGCCCGGCGACGGCACACCAGGTTCAGGTCGCCAGTGGGCTCGCTGAGGCGCTCGACGCACCGCTCCTGCTGCTCAGCGTGATCCAGCCGGTGCACTTTCCGCTACCGGCACACGTCTCGCTGCCGAGCGTCGATGCCGAACGCCGCACGCGGGCCGAACAGCTTCTCGAGCGTCTGGTCTCGACGATGCCGTCACGCGTGAGAACCGAGGCGCTCGTGGCGTACGGCAATCCCGCCGAGGAGATTGCCAAGACGGCGCGCGATCGCCACGCCGGCCTGATCGTCATGGGTCTCCACGCGTCTCCGCTCGCCGGCCCTCGCATGGGCTCGGTGACGTATCGCGTCCTCTGTCTCGCACCGACCCTCGTGCTGGCGCTCCCGCCGGCAGTCGAACGCGGCGCGCCAGAAGTGACGTCAGCGGAAGCGACCCAGACCGGCGGGGCGCTCAGGTCAACGTTCTAGGGATTCTAGAGGTTCTCGGGTTCTAAGGTTCTAGGTGTTCTCAGGTTCTCGGTTCGGGGCGGCCCCTCGAACCCTAGAACCGCCGAGGCCCAGAGGCTGCCGCGACCCGCGCCAACGGAAGTTTCAAAACGGCCGCAGTTCCCCCTCCCTGACGATCGGAGAGCGTGACGGATCCGCTTTGCAGGCTCATGAGCCGCCGAGCGATCGCCAGGCCGAGGCCCGTGCCTCTTGGCTTCGTCGTCACGAAGGGCTCGAACACGTGCTCGCGCAAGTCCTCCGGGATGCCCGGTCCGCGATCGAGGACGGCAATCTCGTAGAAGCCGTCGCCGGTTCTGGTCGTGAGCTCGACCGCGGCGCCGCCGCTCGCCTGACAGGCGTTGAGCAGGAGGTTCAGCAGCGCTGCGCGCACCATCTCGGGATCGGCGGTGACGATCGCCGATTCGCCGTTAACGCGGATTTCCGAGCACGAGCTCTCGGCCCGGGCGTTCGAGGCGACCTCGTGAATCAGCGGCTCGATGTCGAACGGCTGCAGCTTCGGCTGACTCGGACGCGCGTAGGTCAGGATGTCCTGCACTTTGGCGTTCAGCTCGTCGATGCGGTCGATCATCGGCCCGACGATTTCCCGTTCGCTGAGATCGGCGGGCAGGAGCTGCTCGAACACCTGAAGCGACGCCTTCAGGCCCGCGAGCGGATTCCGTACTTCGTGCGCGACCACCGCGGCGAGCTGTCCGAGCTGCGCCAGGGCCGCTTGATCCCGCAACTGCGCTTCGGCCGACTTCCGCTGGGTGATGTCGCTTCGGATCGCGAGGTACTGCCAGGGCTTGCCGCGTGCATCGACGAACGGCACGATCGTCGTATCGACCCAGTAAATCGATCCATCCTTGGCGCGGTTTCTGAGCTCACCCCGCCACACCCGTCCCTGAGCGATCGTCCGCCACAGGTCACGGATGAACTCTTTGGAGTGATAGCCGGAATTGATGATGCGATGGTCCTGGCCGAGCAGCTCGTCCCGCGAGTACTTCGAGATCTCACAGAACTTGTCGTTGACGTAGTTGATGATGCCGCGCTGATCTGTGACCGCGACGATCGCCGCTTGATCGAGCGCATCGCGGATCTCTTCAAGGCGTTGAACCGACTCCTTGGCCTGGAGCCTCGCTTGTGCCGCTGACGCGGCCACCTGTTCGGCGCCGCGGCGATACCACGCGACCAGCACGGCCGCGACCCAGACCAGCGCGAGCGCCAGCCCCCGATTCATGACGGCCACTTCGCGGCCTTGACCTGGCGTTGACAGGGAGAAGGCGGCGAGAGCGAGCACGGTCGCGAGCGCGGCGCTCACGAGCGATTCCCAGAACCTCCCGGCCCACAGGCAGATCAACACCGGCACGACGTACAGCACAGGAACCGCGACGCCTTGAGGTGTTCGGGCGTCGAGCCAGAACACGAACAGGAACAGAACCGCGGCCCCTAGACGCCACCAGAGGTGGCGTCGTCGCCCCTCCGCCGGATCGACCGTCTGGTCGCTCACCTGTCGCGGGCCCTCTGCCATGGACGCGATGATGTCACAATCGGCCGGTGCCATGGCCCTGACCAGCGGCCTGCGCGATCGATGTCGCGCAGCGGCGGCGATCGTGAACGCTGCCGCGTCAGGCGACGGTGATGTCGATATTCTGCTTCATCGCGCGGCGTTCGCAGATGTGCTCCAACGCTGCGATGACGTTTGCCGCCCGCACGCCGTCCGGAGCGACTCCCCACCGCACGACGTCGTCGATGGAGAGGATCCCGATCGCGTGACCGTCGCGATCGACCACGGGCAGGCGCCGTACGGCGGCGCGACGCATGGCGTCGAGCGCGACCCTGACGTCATCGTCCTCACCGCAGGTCGTGACCGTACGCCTCATCGCTTCCTGGATGGTGACCTGCGACGCGTTCCGATCCGTGCTGGCCAGCGCCAGCAGCAGGTCGCGATCGGTGACGACACCCAGTAGTCGTCGGCGCAGATCGACCACCGGCAGGATGCCACAGCCCTGATCCTCCATCAGATGACCGACGATCGCCACTGTTGCCTCGGGTGTGCAGGTCACTGCCGGCTGCGTCATGATGTCTCTGACTTTCATCGGAATTCTCCTGTCGGGATTCTGAGTCCGTGATGTGCAAGCACTGCGCCGCCACGACACGGGCGGAGCGGCCTCGGATCCACGCGGTTCTCGCGGCCGCCCGCGAGAGAACACTGCGCAAAGACCCGCATCGATGGGGGAATGTTCCCAGCGTGCCGGCAAGAATTTCGGCAATCAGTACTCGACGCGACGGGTCGGCCGTCCGAGATGGGGTTTTCCCACGCGGATTCTGACGTCGACGGCGCATGCGCCCGACGTCAGTACCTTGACCGGATTGAGATCCAGCTCCTGAATCTCCGGGCAGATCCCCACGAGTGCCGAGACCCGGAGAAGCGTGTCGCGGAGGGCTGCCTCATCGACCGGCGGCGCGCCGCGGTAGCCACGCAGCAGTGGAGCGCTCTTGAGCTCCGAGATCATGTCGCTGGCGTCCTGACTCGTGATCGGATGTAACCGGAACGACGAGTCGCCGAGCAGATCGACGAGAATGCCGCCGCTGCCGCAGACCACGAGTGGACCAAAGATCGGATCCTGCAGCGCGCCGACGAGCATCTCGACACCCCCGGGCACCATCCGCTGCACCAGCAGCCCGGACATGTCGGTCGCGAGCGTCCGGCGAAGATCGTCGGCGGCGGCGCGCACGGCCTGCTGGTTCTGCAGATTCAAGCGCACCGCCTGGCGTTCAGTCTTGTGTAACAACGCCGGGCCGATGGCCTTGAGCGCGACAGGGTATCCCAGCGCGTCCGCTGCTGCGCTCGCCTCGTCGGCCGTCGTCGTCAACCTTGCCGGGGCAGTGGCAATGCCGACCGCAGTCAT
This sequence comes from Vicinamibacterales bacterium, assembly GCA_036258055.1. Classification (GTDB taxonomy): domain Bacteria; phylum Acidobacteriota; class Vicinamibacteria; order Vicinamibacterales; family 2-12-FULL-66-21; genus DATAEK01. The sequence goes on along the minus strand of DATAEK010000075.1, from coordinate 1,999 downwards.
GAGGTCCTGTTCTTCTTCGGTCGTCAGCCACCCGCCGCCTCTTCGGAGCGCCGTCTCGACGATGTGTTTCGCAGCCTCCGCTTTCACATCGGTGAGCACCGGCACATGCCCGGCAGGTTGTTGCTTCCAGGCTCCGTATGCCGTCACCCGTGCGAGCGCGATGGCCGCGGACTCCGGAAAGGCGAAACATGGAATCGGGGCAAGGGCGGGCGGCGCGCCCTCGGCGCGCATGAAGATCGCCGCGACCGGTTTGCCATGGCTCGTCCGCGCGACCGACGCCAACGCGCCGGCGACGGCATCGGCGTCGGTGACGAGCGGAGGAATGAAAATCGTCAGCACGCTATCGACGCCCTCGTCGGCAAGAATCGTGGCGAGGGCGTGCCGATAGTCGTCGACGGATGCCGACGCCAGCATGTCGATCGGATTGCCGACGCTCGCGGCGGCGGGCAGGAAGGAGGACAACTCCGCGCGGGTGGCATCGCTGAGCACCGCCAGTTGCAGACCCTTCGCTTCACAGGCATCCGCGGCAAGAATGCCCGGGCCGCCGGCGTTGGTGAGGATCGCGACGCGTGGACCGCGCGGGATTGGTTGATGCGCGAGCAGCGTCGCCGCACCGAAGAGCTCTTCGAGCGTGTCGGTGCGAATGACACCCGCCTGCCGGAAGAGCGCGTCCACGACGGAATCGCTCGCGGCCAGCGCTCCGGTATGCGAGGCGGCTGCCCGCGCCCCACCCCGCGAGCGGCCCGCCTTCACCGCCACGATTGGCTTGATACGACCGACCCGCCGGGCGATCTCGCTGAACTTCCGCGGATTTCCGAAGCTCTCGAGGTACAGCAGGATGACCGACGTCCTTGGGTCCTCGGCCCAGTACAGGATCAGGTCGTTGCTCGACACGTCCGGCTTGTTGCCGACGGAGACGAAGCTGGAGATGCCGATGTTCAGCTGACGGGCGTAATCCAGGATGGCCAGCCCGAGCGCTCCGCTTTGCGTGGACATGGCGACGCTGCCAGCCGGCGGGTAGACCGGCGAGAACGTCGCGTTCAGTTGGATCGCCGGGTCGGTGTTCAGGAGACCCATGCAGTTCGGGCCGATCAAGCGGCAGCCTGCAGTCCGGATTCGCTCGACCAACGCGGCTTCGAGCTCGCCGCCGGCCGAACCAGATTCACTGAAGCCCGCGCTGATGACGCAGAGCGCCCGGACGCCCTTGGCCAGACAGTCCTCGACGCTGTCGAGCACCTGCGCCGCGGGCACCACGATCATGGCGAGATCCACCGGTCCCGGGATGTCACTGACGCGAGCATACGCGGCGCGACCCTCGACCACCGCGACCTTTGGATGAACCGGCACTACTGTGCCGCGGAACCCCGACGCAATCAGATTGTGAAGAATCTCGGACCCGATCCTGCCGCGTTGGCGGTTGGCACCAACGACGGCGACCACTCGGGGTTCGAAAAAGGGCCGCATCGACGCGGTTGCGGCGAGCTGCGACCGCATCGCCGCTCGGGCCGAGTAATCCGCGGTCGCTTCGAGCGAGAGCTCGACGTGGTAGACGCCGGATTGGATTCGCTGCGACACCGCAAAGCCGGAGTCGAGGAATACCTGCATCATCTTCCGGTTTTCGCCCATGACCTCCGCGTTGAAGACTCGGATGCCTTCGGCCCGAGCGATCTCGGCCAGACGCTCGAGCAGGTGGGTGCCGACGCCGTGGCCCTGCAGCGCGTCTGCAATGGTGAAGGCGACTTCCGCGCGGTCACCGGATCGATGGAAACCCGCAAATGCGACCAGCCGGCTTCCACACTCGCCAACCAGCGCACAGCCGCGCGTGCGATCGATCGGGAGCAGAAGGCGAACCCGATCCTCGTCGATTTTCGGGACACCAAAGAAACGGTGATACCGGCTCTCGAACGAAAGGGCCTCGAAAAACGCCAGCAGCGCAGGGATGTCTTCATGGCGTGCCGGTCGAAGCGTCAGCGTCGAGCCGTCGCGCAGCACCACATCC
>DATAEK010000063.1:0-1945 GCA_036258055.1 Vicinamibacterales bacterium | reverse complement strand
GCGCCTTGGATCCGCGTGTAGACAATATGCAGCGCGTCGCCATGCGCCGCCGCGGGCGGCGCCGCTGAGTCGTGACTGCTAAGCTCCGTTCGAGGACCTGCATCCTGAAAGGAGCGACACATGACAGGCACGACCCAGCGTCAGGAGTCTACTGCACCCAGGAGCGATCGATTGTTGATGGCGATCGAACTCGGACGGCGGCAATGGAAGGTGGGCTTTACCACGCAGCTGGGACAGCGCATCCACCGACGCACACTCGCGGCTCATGAATGGGATCGATTGGCTGAGATGGTGGCCGACGCTAAGAAGCGTCTGGGTCTGCCGACCGACGCGGCCGTCACGAGTTGTTATGAAGCCGGACGGGACGGATTCTGGATCCATCGGTATCTCACGACGCTCGGTCTCGAGAATCTCGTGGTCGATTCGTCCAGCATTGAGGTGAACCGCCGCGCGCGACGAGCGAAGACGGATGCGATCGATCTCGCAAAGCTGTTATCCATGCTCCGTCGCCATATGGGTGGGGAAAAGAACGTCTGGCACGTCGTGCACGCCCCGAATGAAGAGGACGAAGCACGCCGGCAGCCGCATCGGGAGCTGTGGACGTTGAAGCGTGAGCGGACACGCGTCACCAATCGCATCACGAGCTTGCTCGCCACAGTCGGGGTGTACATCAAGGTGAACGCGAACTTCCCGACGCGTCTCGACCAATTGCGGCAGTGGGATGGACAAGCGCTCTCGGCGCCGCTGCGGGCCCGCGTAGCCCACGAGTGGGAGAAAGTCGCCCTGTTCACGACGCACATTGACGCCCTCGAACGCGCGCGGCGGCGAGAACTGCGCGAGCGGGCCGATGCAGCGGTGATGCTGGTCCGGCAATTGTTGCAGCTGCGCGGCATTGGCGAGCAGAGCGCATGGGTGTTCGTGACGGAACTCTTCGCCTGGCGCCGGTTCCGTAATCGTCGCGAAGTCGGCGGCATCACCGGGCTGGTCGGGACACCATATCGGAGCAGCCTTCTCCATCATGAACAGGGGATCAGTAAGGCGGGTAATAAGCGCGTCCGTGCCGTGGCCACGCAAATTGCGTGGAGCTGGCTGACGAATCAGCGGCAGAGCGCGTTGACCGCATGGTACTTGGCCCGCTTCGCCCACGCGGGGCCGGTAGCCCGAAAGATCGGGATTGTCGCAGTCGCGCGGCGGTTGGTCATTGATCTCTGGCGCTATCTCGACGCCGGCGTCATTCCCAAAGGCGCGGTCTTCAAGGATCACGAGATCGCGGCAACGAGCAGTGGAGGATGAGCCTGCTGAACGCCATGGTGATTCGGCTGACCTGAGTGTCATCGTCCAGGACGTCCATGGACGGACTGATGACGCGAGCTGGTGCGAACGACCCGGTGATTGGGGCGGGTCTTTAACAAATGACCGTCGTGTAGATGGGGCGCGTTCGCGTCAGGGCTGCTCGGCGCTACGGAGCGCATGCGTTGTGTGGTGGCCAGCTTAATTTCGGCTGGCACGAATAGGAGTTGGTTGTGGCCCGACTGAGGTCACACAGACCAGCAGCCGCCAGCTCGAGACCGTGTTGGATCCCGCGCCGACCTACGGGCGCAATCGGCGGCGTAACGACGACAGATGCTGACGGATCCTGTCACGAGGATTCCGATTCAGCGGCGTTAGTGAAGGTGTGCAGATTTCCCTTCGAAACCAAAGGGCCTTGACACCGAGGGCCCTCATAGGAGCCCCAGGTGGGATTCTCCTTCGCCATCTGGATGACGAGCCGGCGGATCTCGGCCAGTACGTTCCGACCACCGGGCCGCGTGGCGTACGTTCCATTTCCGCGCGATGAGTTGCCGATGCCACCGCAGCAGCGTATCCGCCGTCACGATGGTGGCGATTTCCCGCAACGCCCGACGGCCCACCCGGAACGCTCGTACCGCGAGTCGTCGCCGGTCGT
>DATAEK010000044.1:0-10720 GCA_036258055.1 Vicinamibacterales bacterium | reverse complement strand
GAAGTACACGTTCTCCGCCGGTCTCAAGATTTACAACACGTTCAGCGCCGCCAGCGACCGCGACGTGCAGAACAACATCACGTCGCCCGACTTCGGCACGTTCTTTAACCCGATTCAACGCTCGATCGGATTCGTGTTCGGTTCGAGTCGTCCGTAGCGGCGCGTTCCCACCCGCGCCGGGGGTCATGGCACCCCATTGCCGCCTCGCGCGTGACGCGCTCTCGCGCGGAGCCACGAAGCCGCACTTCCTGCACCTCAAGAACGAGTCGGTGAGGAGTGCCCTCGTGGTCAGGGGCACGGCCCTTTCATGATGGCCTCCGCTGCGCGAGAAATTCTCCCTCGAGCACCCAGGTCTCTTTGCCTGGATACAGAGCTTCACCGCGCCAATGAAACGAATCCGCCGTAATCTCGGTGAACGTCCAGCGTGTCTTGGTGCCGTCCGCGCGCGTGCCTTCCTGGAGAATGTCCGGACCGCTCCAGCGACCCACCTGTTCCTCACGATGTCCGCTGGCCGGATTCGTCCACGCGATGCGCCACGCTTGGATCGCCGCGTCCCACGAACGCAGCGTCGTGCCGAACATGTTCATCGTTCGATCCGAATATCCGTCGCGATCCTCGCGTCGCGGCATGATCCACACATCCTGGACGGCGCGTCCCTCGAGCACCCGAGCGGCGTGGACCTCGGCCTTCATGCCGCGCGCGGTGACATTGATCCCGCGGTAGTGAAGGACGGCAAGGTCCCAGCTCCCGCACAGCCAGCCGTAGACGTCGGCCGACTCGGGAATGTCAGACGATCGGCCTGGCGCCGCAAGCACGGAGAAAAAGTCGACCCGCTGTTCCACATTCACAGTCATCGCCTTCGAACTCCTTCCATGATAGGAGTTGTAATCTGGCGGGAGGACTGCGGTCTTGGCAGAAATTGCGGTGGATGTTGAACGGGCTTTAGCTCGGCGGCGGACCCACGGCGAGCCCGGGCGGCTGGATGCGCGACCGATCGCCAAAGGCCATGGCTGGACCGTTGAGGACATCGTCTGCTCGTGCGGTCCTGAGGACCATCCCTACGACGAGCAGCACGATACCGTCGCGCTTGCCATCGTGATCGCCGGCACGTTTCAGTACCGCGGGTCGGGCTCCAACGGCCGCGAGATGATGACGCCGGGGTCGGTGCTGCTGGGCAGCCCCGGGCAGAGCTTCGAGTGCGGCCACGAGCACGGCGTGGGGGATCGCTGCCTGTCGTTTCACTTCACACCGGAGTACTTCGAGGCGATCACCGCCCGCGCGGAACGCGCGTTTCGCTCGCTCCGGCTGCCGCCTGTGCGAACGCTATCGCCGGTGATTGCTGACGCATGCGCTGCGCTTGCGGAACCGACCGACGTTCAATGGGAGGAGTTGGGGATTCGGCTCGCGTCGCGAGCCGTGCAGGTCGACGCCGGCATCGACCTCGACCGGCGCGCGATCTCGCCAGCCGCGGTCGCTCGCGTTACGCGGACCGTGCGATTGATCGAAGCGCAGCCTGCCAGAGAGCTGACGACGCTGGTCTACCTGGCACGAGAAGCCGGCCTCAATCCGTTCCACTACCTGCGGACCTTCGAGCGGGTGACCGGCACGACCCCGCATCAGTACCTCGTGCGGGCGCGCCTGCGCGCGGCCGCCACTCGTCTGGCACTTGAGCAGGTCCATATCCTCGACGTCGCGCTCGATGCGGGCTTCGGCGACATCTCGAACTTCAACCGGGCCTTCCGCGCCGAATTCGGCGTCAGCCCACGCCGTTTTCGGCAGCGTCGTCGTCAGTAGGCGTTCCGATTTCGTGCCTGACCTCGCAGCCGTTGAGTCCGGCGAAGCGACACCAGTCTGCAGACGCACCTTTGTCGATTGCCTTAACAGGCTGGATTGGAGTGAACCATGCCCCATCGTGAGCGGCACCGCAGTGAGCGGATCGGGTGGCTTCGCGCGGCAGTGCTTGGAGCCAACGACGGCATCGTGTCGACGGCGAGTCTCGTGGTTGGCGTCGCGGCCGCAGCAGCAGCCCGCCAGGATGTGCTCGTCGCCGGCGTGGCGGGACTCGTGGCTGGTGCCTTCTCGATGGCGGCCGGCGAGTATGTGTCGGTGAGCTCTCAAGCGGATACCGAGCAGGCGGATCTCAAGCGAGAGAAACACGAACTTGCCACGGAGCCGCAAGCCGAGGAGGACGAGCTGACGAGCATCTACGTGCAGCGGGGGTTGGAACCGGAACTCGCGCGAACGGTTGCGCGGCAGCTGAGTGCCAAGGGGGCGCTGGCCGCGCATGCGCGAGACGAGCTTGGCCTGACGGAAAAACTCGCCGCCCGTCCACTGCAGGCGGCGCTCGCGTCGGCGGGAACGTTTGCAATTGGCGCCGGAGTGCCGGTTCTGACGATTCTGCTGGCGCCGACGAGCGACCTGGGACTCGTTGTGTCGTTTGTATCTCTGCTATGCCTCGTCGCACTGGGCGCCGTCGCCGCGCGTATTGGCGGGGCACCGATGCTCGTTGGGGCGGCACGGGTCGCGACTTGGGGAGCGTTGGCGATGGCGGCGACCGCCGCCGTCGGGAGACTGTTCGGCACCACGGGCGGGTGAGCGATCTGCTGTCTATGTTCCCCGGATTCCACGTTCAAGGTGTAGGCGACGATGGAGTCAGACACTGAGCCATCGTCACAGCAAACGTCGTGCGGAATACTGCCAGGGCATCCCGCAATTCACGTCACCGCGGTTTTCACCGTTAGCCCTCTTCGGTGTCTCGATCGAGCAACTGCCGTACGCGATCTCGCGCACGCTGACGCACGGCATCCGGCAGCGGCACCGAGCCTGCCTGACGGCACAGTCCGACGGTCTCCCGCAACCCGCTCACAAGCGCCGCACAGCTCGCGCACTGTTGACAATGGCGCTCGATCGCATCACACGCGGTTGTGTCCAGCTCGCCATCCAGATATCCCGATATGTTGGCAAGAATCGTCCTGCACGTGGTCGTCGGCACACTCATACGCTCTCCAACCGACGGCGCAACATCAGCCGCGCTCGGTGCAAACGCGTCTTGACGTTGGCCTCCGAGAATCCCGCGATCGACGCCACCTCCTTCGTCGTCAGCCCCTCGATCTCCCGCATGACGACGATCATCCGGTACGACGGCGGAAGCGCCTTCAGGGCTTCACGAAGCCGACCATCCAACCAGTTGTCCATGAGCCGCTGGTCTGGCGGGCGTGACGGGTCGACCACATCGACCGGTCTCGTGCTCTCCCGATTCTCCGGGGGGTGATCAAGCGAGATGAAATGCGCCGGCTCGCCGACGTGCCGGCGCCGCTTCATCAGGCACGCGTTTCTCACCGTTGTGTACAACCAGGTTCGGAATGCTTCCGGCTCGCTGATCCGCGTCACGTGCTGGTAGGTCTTCAGGAGTGCGTCCTGCATGACGTCTTCCGCGTCTTCCGGGTGCCCGCATACCAGCAGGCTGAAACGGTAGGCTGCTTCCTGCGCCCGGACCAAGAGGCGCTCCATCGCGTCGCGATCGCCGGTGGCGGCGTCTTTGACGAGGGCCGCATACTCTGCCTTCGCGTCGACATCAGACACTCATTCATTGTACGAGCGCCCGACCGCCGATCTCTGCGACTGACGGCATAACCGCGGCCCTCTCGGGCCGCCTTCATCGAAGGGTCATGAAAAGAGATGCAGATCTCGGTCGAAGGTGACAGGGCGGTCGTGCCGGCGCAAACCCAGAGGTCGCTGTCACCACACACGCACCTTCTGCATCTCTCAGGCGGGACGGAGCCGATCAGGCGAATCTTCATCATCTGATCGTCCCTGCGGCCGATTTTCGTCGCGGCTGCGTTCAGGTTGGCTGAGCTGGCGCATCGCGGAGCCGGCATGCCTCGGAGGAAAACGGAGATGACGCTGTGACAGTTGCGAGCCGGCGCCGACGGCCGGCACTTCTACTGCTGCTGGCTGTCGTTGCCGTTCCGCCGAGACCCGCACGGGCGCAGACACCCCTCACGCTCCAGGATGCGATGAGCCGCGCCCGGGTCCAGACCGCGGATGCACGGGCGCTCGCGTCGAGCATCGAGGAAGCGGATGCGCGGGTACGCCAGGCGCGGTCAGGCTTCTGGCCCCGCGTCGACGTGACCGAGACGGTGCAGCGCGGCGATCAGCCGGTCTTCGTCTTCAGCTCGCTGCTCTCGCAACGCCGTTTCAGCGAAGCGAACTTCGCGATTCCTGCACTCAATCATCCGGACCCGTTGACCAACACACGCACCGGCATTGCCGTCGAGCAACGGGTCTTTGACGCGGGCTTGACCCTATTGGCGGTGCGGGCGGCGAAATTGGATCGTGACATGGCGGCCGCTACGCAAGACGATGCCTCGCGGGATCTTGCGTTCCGCGCGGCGCAGGCGTTCGTGCGCGTGCTGCAACTCGAAGCGGCCGTTCGCGCGGCGGACGGCGCGGTGGCGGCGTCCGAGAGCGACCAGCAGCGCGCGCGTGCCCGCCGCGAGATCGGACTGGTGACCGAGGCCGACGTCCTCGCCGTCGAGGTTCACCAGGCAGACATGCGCCAGCGGCAGATCACTGCCGCCGGGGATCTCGCCGTCGCACGTATTCAGCTCGCCGACGCTGTCGGCCTGCCTCTGAACACCGCGGTGATGGTCGTTCGTCCGTCACCGTCGCCAATGCCGGCGGACGGAGACACCCTGGTCCGTGAAGCGCTGAACATTCACCCGCGGCGCCGGCAGGCCGAGCTGCAGCAGCAGCTCGCCGACAACGCGCGCCGCACCGCACGGGCCGGGTTGCTGCCGACCGTTGCCGCGCAAGCGGGCTGGGAATTCAACGGATCGACGCTCGGCACGCAGGAATCGAGCTGGCTGGTTGGCGCCGAGGTGCGGCTCAACCTCTTCAAAGGATTCGCCGATTTGGCGCGCATGACCGAAGCCGGGCACGCGCAAACACGCGCCGCTGCAGAGCGCGAGCGCGTCGAGCGGCGCATCGAAGTCGAGGTCCGCGCCGCGCTGGCGCAAGTGGCGGCCGCGCGCGCACGAGAGGAGGCTGGGCGCACGGCGCTCACGCAGGCGCGCGAATCGCAGCGCATCATCCGGGATCGGTACGAGGCCGGCCTGGCGACCGTGACCGACATCCTTCGTGCGGCCGAGGCCACGCTCGACGCCGAATCGCGCGCGACGGCTGCGGAAATGGACGTGATTCTTCAGACGGTGGCCCTCGACCGTGCGATTGGCCGCCTTTGATCGGACTTACAAAGGACGCGATGAAGCACCCGTCCGGATTAATCGCGCTGAGCGTCGCCGCGGGGGTCCTGTCTGCCTGCGGCGGCAGCGAGCACGCGCCCGCGGCGCAGGCCCGTGCCCCGATGGCCGTGACGGCCGTTCCCGTCGCGTACGCCGATGCGGCCGAGCGCCTCGAGGCCGGCGGCGTCATTGCCGCCCAGGAATCTGCCCTGGTCTCGAGCCGCATCGTCTCGAGCATCGTCGACGTGCGCGTGCGGGCCGGGGATCGCGTCCATACTGGCGACGTACTCGTGACACTCGATGCGCGGGATGTCACCGAACACACACGCCAGGCAAGCGCGACCGCGCTCGCGGCAGAAAAGGCGCTCGCGCAGGCACGAGCAGCGCAAACGGCCGCGGAAGCGGAACAGCGGCTCGCCGTGGCGTGGCACAGACGGATCACCGCCCTTCACGCGCGCAACTCCGCCACCGAGCAGGAACGCGACGAGGCGGAGGCGCGCCTGGCCACCGCGGCTGCTCGCGTCGCGGGAGCTCAGGCCGCACTCGAGATGGTCGATGCCAATCTCGCGTCGGCGCGGGCGGCCGCTGAGGTCGCCACGACGACGCAGTCGTATACCACGCTGCGTGCACCCTTCGACGGCCTGATCACCGAACGCCTCACCGATCCCGGCAACCTCGCGTCACCCGGGCTGCCGTTGCTGCGGATTGAATCGAGCGGCGCGCGGCAGGTCGTGGTACGAGTGGATGAAGCGCGGGCCGCCTATGTTCACCCTCGCGATCACGTGGAGGTGTCGATCGACGGCGGCTCCCCGCAAGCCGACGCCGGCGGCATCATCGAAGGCGTCGTGACCGAGTTGGCCCGGGCCGTTGATGCGGATCAACGGGCGTTCACCGTCAAGGTCGCCCTCCCTCTCATTGTCACTGCCCGCACGGGGACCTTCGCGCGCGTGTTCTTCCGTGGCGTTTCCCGCCGTCAGCTGCGAGTGCCCGCGGCCGCGATTCAGCGGCGTGGACACGTCACGTCCGTCTTCGTCGTGCAGGAGGGCCTCGCGAGGTTGCGCCTCGTCCAGGTGGGAACCGCGACGAGTACCGACATCGAGGTGCTGGCGGGCCTCGACGCGGGCGAATCAGTCGTCGCGTCGCCGCCGCCACTTCTGCTGGATGGTTCTCCCGTCACGCTCAGCGGATCGGGGCCTCGCACCGGGGCCGGTCAATGACCTCCCGCCTGGGCGTCGCCGGACGGCTTGCTGCGACTTTCATTCCGTCAAAGCTGACGCCGCTGCTGATTGTCGGCTCGATCGCGCTCGGTGCGTTCGCCGTCGCCGCCCTTCCGCGCGAAGAAGAGCCGCAAATCATCGTCCCCATGGTGGACGTCTTCGTGGAGCTGCCGGGCGCGAGCCCGACGGAAGTGGAGCAGCGGATCACCCGACCGATGGAGAAGCTGCTCTGGGAAGTGCCGGGCGTCGAATACATCTATTCGATTTCCAGCCCCGGGCAATCGCTGGCGGTCGTGCGCTTTCTCGTTGGTGAAGACCAGGAGAGAGCGCTCGTGCGCCTCGATCAGAAACTCGCCGCCAACGCCGACCGCATCCCTCCTGGCGCGTCTGGTCCGCTCGTCAAACCTCGGTCCATCGACGACGTGCCGATCATGGCGGTCACGCTGTGGGGCGAGGGATACGACGACCATCAGCTGCGCAGCCTCGCCGCCCAACTGCGCGAAGCGCTGGCGGAAGTGCCCGAGGTGTCGGAGGTGACGCTGATCGGCGGGCGGCCGCGCGAGATCGGGGTGCAACTTGATCCGGCCAGGCTGGCGGCGGCAGCCCTCGATCCGGTGGAGGTGATGCGTGCGCTCGAGGGAGCCAACGCCCGCTCCACTGTGGCCGGTCCGGTCGCCAGGGGCAACGTCGCGCGTCTCGAGACGGGACAGCAGATCGAGAGCGTCGCGGCGTTGCGGGACGTGATTGTCTCGGCACAGGGCGACCGGTCGATCCGACTCGGCGACATCGCCCTGGCGGTCGACGGCGATGCGCCACCGAGCGCCTACGTGCGCTTTCACACGCGCGACACCGGCACTCACCCCGCGGTGACCATCGCCATGGCGAAACGCAAGGGCGCCAACGCCATTACCGTCGCTCATCAGATCGAGGACAAGCTCGCCACCGTGCGTCCCTCGCTCTTGCCCGGCGATCTCCAGGTCACCGTCACGCGAGATTACGGTGAAACGGCGGCCGACAAATCCAACGAGCTCCTCTACCACATGTTCCTGGCCGTGCTGTCGGTCTCGGCGCTGATCGCGCTCGCGCTCGGTGTCCGGGAAGCGATCGTCGTGCTCGTCGCCATTCCGGTGACCCTCGCGCTCACGCTTTTCGCGTTCTTCGTCTACGGCTACACTCTGAACCGGATCACGCTCTTCGCGCTGATCTTCTCGATCGGCATCCTCGTGGACGATGCGATCGTGGTGGTCGAGAACATCGTGCGGCACGCGCGCTTGCGTACAGAGGGCGAGGCAGGGCTCACGGCCATTGCCGTCCGCGCCGTTGACGAAGTGGGGAATCCCACGATCCTCGCCACGCTCACCGTGGTCGCCGCGATCCTGCCGATGGCGTTCGTCGGCGGCCTGATGGGCCCCTACATGCGGCCGATTCCCGTCGGCGCATCGGCGGCGATGATGTTCTCCCTCGCCGCCGCGTTCATCGTGACGCCGTGGGCGGCCGCTCGCCTGCTCCGCGCAGAAGGCACTCACGACCATGCGCCCGAAGGCGCGGCGACTCGGCTGTATCGCCGGCTGATGGCAACGCTCGTCACCAACGGCCGCATCCGGCTGCTGTTTCTCGGCGGCGTCGCGGTCCTGCTGCTCGCGGCTATGACGCTCGTCCCGCTCAAGCTCGTCACGGTCAAGATGCTGCCGTTCGACAACAAGAGCGAGTTCCAGGTGATCGTGGACATGCCCGAGGGAACCGCGCTCGAGCAGACCGCGCGCGTGTCGGCGGAGCTCGCGCAGGAAGTGTTGAAGGATGCGAGTGTCGTCAACGTGCAAAGCTATGTCGGCGTGTCGTCGCCGTACAACTTCAACGGCCTGGTTCGGCATTACTTTCTCCGCCGCGCACCACACCTTGCCGATCTGCAAGTGAACTTACGGCCCAAAGATGATCGCGATGAGCAAAGCCACGCCATCGCCAAGCGGGTGCGCGAACGCCTCGTGCCGATCGGACGTCGGTTCAACGCCACCGTTCAGGTGTCTGAAGTGCCTCCGGGTCCGCCGGTGCTGCAGACCCTGGTCGCGGAGGTGTACGGACCGGATCCGGCGAGGCGCCTCGAGCTCGCCGGCCAGGTGAAATCGGTGCTGGAGAGCACAGCCGGCGTCGTGGATGTGGATTGGTACGTTGCATCGCCGCAGCCGAAGACGGCGCTGGTCGTGGACGAGTCGCGGGCCAGCGCGGCCGGACTGTCCGCAGCGCATGTGGCGACAGCGGTGCGCCTGGCCACGGATGGTGGCCACGCCGGTTTGTTTCATGATCCCTACGCCCGTGAGGACGTCCCGATTGTCGTCCGACTTCCGCGGACCCTGCAGGGATCGACGGCCGCCGTGCGCGAGCTCCGGTTGGGCCCGAATCGGGTGGCCATCGGCGAGCTCACGCGCGAAGAGGCGCGAATGGAAGCGGACAGTCTCTACCACAAGAACCTGCTGCCGGTGACATACGTGACGGGTGATCTCGCGGGCGCAGCGGAAAGCCCGGTGTACGCCATCCTGCGGATGAATGAGATCATCTCGACAGTCCCGATGCCCGAGGGGTATGCGTTCGAGATCTACAACACGCGTCAGCCCTTCGACACGACCAAGTACGCGATGAAATGGGACGGGGAATGGCACATCACCTACGAGGTGTTCCGCGATCTGGGCATCGCCTTCGCTGCGGTGCTGGTGCTGATCTACATCCTCGTGGTGTGGTGGTTCGAAGCCTTTGGCGTGCCATTGACCATCATGGCGGCCATTCCGTTCTCGCTGATAGGCATCCTGCCGGCACATGCCGCGATGGGCGCCTTCTTCACGGCGACTTCGATGATCGGATTCATCGCCGGCGCGGGGATCGTCGTGCGGAACTCGATCATTCTCGTGGACTTCATCGAACTGCGCGTGCGTGAAGGCATGCCCCTCGCCGAGGCGGTGGTTGACGCGGGCGCGGTACGGTTCCGCCCGATGGCGCTCACCGCCGCGGCGGTCATCGTCGGATCCGCGGTGATTCTCTTCGACCCGATCTTCCAGGGGCTGGCGATTTCCCTGATGGCGGGCGAAGTGGCGTCGCTGCTGCTATCCCGCGTCACCGTGCCGGTCCTCTATTTCATGAGTCACCAGAGGCGGCAGCGGCCCGTACTGACCCAGTCCTTCCAAAGGAGTTCATCATGACCGTCGACCGTGCGCTCCGTCTGATTGCGGGCGCTTTCGTGGTGTTGAGCGTGCTGCTCGGGATCTACGTGAACGCCGCATTTCTGTGGTTCACGGTGTTCGTGGGGCTGAACCTGTTCCAGTCGGCGTTTACCAACTGGTGCCCGATGATGGCCATCCTGCGAAAGATTGGTCTTCGTGACGCGGGTAAGCCAGGCACATCGTTCACGAGTGCGGCCTGACCTGGATTGCAGGTCCGACGCGAGGATCGCGGTCGTCCGCTAAGCTAGCGGCTGGGTTTCCAGTTGAGGATGACCGTACTGGGCGCGCCACGAACGTCGACCCGATCGTCGCGCTTCGGTACGAATAGGATCTACCGCCCTCGTCTCGCCTGCGCCCTGGCCAGGTTCTCGCGCGCCTGAAGCGAATCAGGCTTCAGCCGCAGCGCCGCCTGGAACTGCACGAGCGACTCAGCGACGCGATTGATCGCGAGGAGCGCCGTACCGAGATTGGTGCGGATGGCGAAGTCATCAGGTCTCGACGCGAGGGCCCGCTCGTAGTGCGGCACTGCCTCGGCTGGACGACCGATCTGCTGCAGCGTGTTCGCGAGATTGAACAGCGCGTCGGTGTTGTCCGGCTGGAGCCGCACGGTCTCCTGCAACTGCACGAGCGCCTCGCTGACCTGACCCTTCGTCAGCAGCGCGATGGCCAGATCGTTCCGCGCCTGCGCGAAATCGGGCCTGATCCGCACGCTCTCCCGCAATTGCCCGATCGCCTCGTCGACTCGCCCGCGCCGGAAGTGTGCGAGGGCGATCGCGTAGCGTACGTCCGGTGAGTCGGGCTGACGTCGCAACGCGGCATCGCACGCGGCTGCTCCTTCATCGAAACGACCGAGCGCGAAGAGCGCCTGACACAGATTGCCCTGGACTTCTGTGAGCTCGGCGTTGAGCCGCGACGCTTCCTGGAACTCACGGAGCGCGTCAGCGTTCGCGCCCTGTCGCAGGAGCACCATGCCGAGGTTGTTGTGCGGCTCGGCGAGCAGGGGCTTGAGCCGGATGGCCTCTCTGAATTGCTCTGCAGCCTCGATCAGCTT
>DATAEK010000018.1:0-18861 GCA_036258055.1 Vicinamibacterales bacterium | reverse complement strand
CCACCCCCGGCAGAGCGCGGATTCGAGTCAGGACCTGGGCCACGAACTGCTGCTGCGTCGCGGCCTTCTGAGCGGATCCATTCGGGACTCGCACGAACAGCACGTTCTCCGGATCGAGGCCCAAATCCGCCGTTTGCAGCTTGATGAAGCTTCGCATCAGGAGGCCGGCGCAGTTCAGCAGCACGAGCGAGAGCGCGATCTCCGCAATGACGAGCGCGCTACTCAAACGGCCGCCGCGGAATCCGCCGCCAGTGCCCTTGCCGGCCTCTCGCAACGGGTTGATCAGATTGCGATTTGCTGTCTGCAGGGCGGGAGCAAGCCCGAAGATCACGGCGGTCAACGCCGCGACGACGAGGCTGAAGATCAGCACCGGCGTGTCCAGACGGATCAGCGATTCCCTCGGAATGAGCCCCTCGGGGATCGCACCGACGATCAGCTTGATGCCGAGTTGAGAAAACGCCCAACCAACACTCACGCCGAACAAGGCGAGCAGCAGGCTTTCGACGAGCAGCTGCCGGATCAGCCTCAGCCGGCTCGCGCCGAGCGACGCGCGCAGCGCCATCTCCCGCTCGCGGGCCGCAGCGCGACTGAGCAGCATGTTGGCGACGTTGGAGCACGCGATGAGCAGCAGGAGGGCGACTGCGGCGGCCATCGTGTACAGCGTCTTTCGAAATGGACCAACGATGCTCTCGATGAGTGCGTTCACCTGCACCACGAACTTCGGTGGATAGTTCAAGGGGTAGATTTTCGCCATCCGCTGGGCGATGGCGTTCATCTCCGCTTCGGCTTGCTCGATCGTTACCCCGGGTTTCAGGCGAGCTTGAAACTTGAAGTAGCGGTCGCTGAGGTCAGAATTGCTGCGATCGAGCTGCACCGGCCTCCACAGGTCCGCACCAAGCTTCGAGACACGCGGCGGCATGACACCGATGAGCGTCGTCGGCACGCCATTCAACGTAAAAGTGCGGCCGACGATGCTCGGGTCGAGGCCAAAGCGATTCGTCCACAGCTTGTAACTCATGACGAACACCGGCGGAGCGCCCGGTTTCGCGTCATCCATCGTCACGGTTCGGCCCAGGACTGCCGAGACGCCCATGAAGCTGAAAGTGTTTCCGGACACGAGGCCGCCCGTGAATTGCTCGGTCCCCTCGGCGCTGGTGTACAGAGCATCCTCGTATCCACCGGCGATGACATCCTCGAACGATGAGGCCTGGGCCTGATACTCGAGGAACTCGGACGTCTGGAAGGAGTCGCGCCCGCCCGGGCGCGCGCTCGAGACATCGTGGACCGTCACGCCCACGATCCGGTCGACCTCGCGATACATGGGATAGGGATCCAGCAGCACGTTCTTGATGACGCTGAAGATCGTGGTCGTGGCGCCGATACCCAGCGCGAGTGCGAGCACGGCGGCGCCCGTGAACGCCGGCTGCTTGCGCAGGCCTCTGAGCGCGTGCCGGAGATCGTGGCGGAGTCCCGTCAGGAAGCTGCGCAGGCCCACCGACAGGCGGCCCCATTTCCACGCCGCACGGGTGTCTTCCTGGATGAACGGGATGTTGCCGAGAGCGCGCCTGGCTGCGTAGCGGGCTTCATCTGGAGGGACACCCTTTTCGACCTGCTCGTCCATCTCCGCCTCCAGGTGCGAGCGCAATTCGCGCTCGAGGTCAGCGTCGGCGCGAGCGTGAGTCACCAGCTCTTTGAGGGTTTCGAACCAACGAGGTGACATCGCTTCACCCTCCCCACCAGCGCTCA
This sequence comes from Vicinamibacterales bacterium, assembly GCA_036258055.1. Lineage (GTDB taxonomy): Bacteria > Acidobacteriota > Vicinamibacteria > Vicinamibacterales > 2-12-FULL-66-21 > DATAEK01. The sequence goes on along the minus strand of DATAEK010000018.1, from coordinate 17,115 downwards.
GGCCCTCTTCAAATCAGATCGCTTCAGGACGAGGCCGATGGCGCGACACAGCTGCTGCCAGTTCGATTCCTCGGCGGCGAGCTGACGTCGGCCTGCGGGGGTCAGGCGGTAGAACTTCATCGGGCGACCCTTCGCGGTCTCTTCCCAGCCCGCCGCCAGCCAGCCATTTCGCACCAGACGGTGAAGGGCGGGATACAACGAGCCGTGATCGACGAGCAGCAGGTCGTCGGAGTTCTTCTGAATCGCTTTCGCGATGCCGTGACCGTGCATCGGGCCGAACAGCAGCGTCCGGAGGACGAGGAGATCCAGCGTTCCCTGCAGCAATTCGACGCGGTCCGGGGTCTTCGCGCGCTTCATGGTAGTTGTTCTACCATGTTTGACGTTCTACTATGCCGGAGAGTTTACGGCCGGTCGAAAAAAGGTGTGACGAGCGGGATGTGCCGGCGGTGACTAGCTGTCAAGTTCTCCACCGGGTCCAGGCGCGCGGCGCGGACGGCAGGAATGGTGCTATCGGATCAGCCGAAACACGTGGGGCCACCAGGGCTGGTCGCGCAGGAACGTGTAGGTCGCCCCAATCGCAGGAATCCACACCCAACGCGAGGCGCGTGCGCATTCGAGCCAGAGCGCGTCGACGTCGACGGAGATGTGCTTCGGCGAGTGCAGCCGTGACGTGAACGGCCAGAATCGCGGTACGCGGGCGGCGTATTGATCGTAGGCCTCTCCGAAGCGTGACCGGAGCACGTCTTCTTCCACACGAATCGTCCCGGTGACGTAGACCAGCGCCACGACGACGAGGAGGAACTCGAAGGCGAGGCTCTCGAGAAAAAGCCCGGCCGCCAGTCCGATCAGCAGCGATCCGAGATACAACGGATGACGAACCAGCGAGTAAGGTCCCTGGTCGACGAGCTCCTTTTCCTTCCGTCCTCCAAGCCACAGCGTCGCCCAGAACCGGAAGAACGCGCCGGCGAGAAATGTGGCCCACGCGAGGCCTCGCAGCCAGAGATGCCACCACGAGTCAGGCGGGATGAGCGGAGGAGAGAACAGCGAAAGCAAGGCGGCGGGAATCAGCAGGGCCGCACCGACGCCACCGCGCCATCGAAAGCGGCGGTGCTGGGCGGCTGACCCGACGCTCTCGAGCGTCGAGGCCCACGGCCACAGTGCGGCCCAATGCGTTCGGAGCTCCTGCGGGTGCCAGATGAAGCGCAATCAGCTGAGTTTGCGCAAGTCGAGATGAACGATCGATGAACGATGCGGACAGCGCTGCCGGTGGACGGATGTGGGCGCCTGACTCGGTCACGAAACAGATGAATCGTTGATGAACGGAACAGCGTTCCGGCCGAACATTGAGAGGATGGCCGAAGTTCGGACATCATGAGAGGAAGCCTTTGAGGACAGGAGAGCGGCATGGCGCAAGAAATGGGTGACAGGGAGCGGGAAGAGCGAGTCAAGGGTCCAGCCGATCTCAGCCTGTTCATCCGTTCGTGGCGTCCGGCCGCGAAGCCCCGAGCCGTGGTGGCCATCGTCCCGGGCTTCAACGCGCACAGCGGGTACTACGCGTGGACGGCGGAGCAGTTCACGGTCCACGGGCTCGCGGCCTACGCCGTCGATCTCCGCGGCCGCGGCCACTCGGACGGCGAGCGATTCTACGTCCAGGAGTTCGGTGAGTACGTCAGCGACGTGGCGACGCTCATCGCCCTGGTCAAATTGCGCGAACGGGGACTCCCGATTTTCCTGCTCGGTCACAGCGCCGGCGGCGTCGTGTCCTGCATGTACACGCTCGACCACCAGGCGGAGCTGTCCGGGCTCATCTGCGAGAGCTTCGCGCATGAAATCCCGGCGCCCGATTTCGTCCTCGCCGTGTTCAAAGGGCTCAGCCACCTCGCCCCCCACGCCCGCATCCTGCACCTGAAGAACGAGCTCTTCTCCAGGGATCCCAAAGCCGTGCAGGCGATGAACGACGATCCGCTCATCGCTCATGAGACACAACCCACCAGGACGCTGGCCGAGATGGTGCGTGCCGACGAGCGCCTCAGGAGGGAATTTCCTCAGATCACGCTGCCGGTGCTGATCCTGCACGGCACAGCGGACAAGGCGACGAACCCCAGCGGCAGCCAGCGTTTCTACGACAACGCCGGTTCGCACGACAAGACGCTGAAGCTCTACGAAGGGCACTTTCACGATCTGCTGAACGACGTCGACAAGGAAAAGGTCATGGCCGATATCCTGGGCTGGATCGACCAACGGATTCCCGGAGCGCGGCCATGAGGGCCGTGCTCGGGCGGGTACGGAGGAGTCGCTCGTGACGGAACCGCAGTTGAACCCGCCGGTCAGTCCCTCGCACGAGGCGCTGATGTTCCCGGTCCTGACGTCGGCACAAATCGCGCGGATTGCCGCGCATGGCGTGACCCGCCCGATCACCCAAGGAGAGGTCCTGATCGAGGCCGGCGATCCGGTGGTGCCGGTCTTCGTCGTCAAGGCTGGCGAGATCGAGATCGTGCGGCCATCGCCGCTGGGCGACACGCTCGTGGCGGTTCACGGCCCCGGCAAGTTCACCGGGGAAGCGAACATCATGCTCGGCCGCCGCTCGCTGACGCGCGCGCGCGCGACCCGATCTGGCGAGGTCATTCAGCTGACACGCGAGGAGATGCTCGGCCTCGTGCAAACCGACGCCGAGATCAGCGACATCCTGATGCGCGCCTTCATCTATCGCAGACTGGAATTGGCATCGCACGGGCTCGGCGATGTGGTGCTGATCGGTTCCCAGCACTCGGCCGGAACGCTCCGGATCAAGGAGTTCCTGACCCGCAACGGTCACCCCTTCACCTACCTCGATCTCGACCGCGACGCCGACGTCCAGGATCTGCTCGATCGCTTTCACATCGCCGCGACTGACGTACCGGTTCTGCTCTGTCGCGGCGACGTCGTGCTGCGCAATCCGGGCAATCAGCAGATTGCCGAGTGCCTCGGGTTCAACCGGGGGATCGATCAGACGAACGTGCGCGACGTAGTGGTGGTCGGCGCGGGACCGGCAGGTCTCGCGGCTGCTGTGTACGGAGCCTCCGAGGGGCTCGATGTCCTGGTGATCGAGTCGAGCTCACCAGGAGGTCAGGCCGGCTCGAGCTCGCGGATCGAAAACTATCTGGGGTTTCCCACGGGCATTTCGGGTCAGGAGCTCGCCGGCCGCGCCTACGCGCAGGCGCAGAAATTCGGCGCCGAGATTCTCATTGCGCGGCAGGCTGCCGCGCTGACCTGCGATCGACGGCCGTTCGCCATCAAGGTGGATGCCGGCAGCCGGATCTCCGCGCGCACGGTGATCATCGCGACCGGCGTGCAATACCGCAAGCCGTCTCTCGAAAATCTCTCGCGGTTCGAAGGGGCAGGGGTCTACTACAGCGCGACGTTCATGGAATCACAGCTCTGCACCGGTGACGAAGTGATCGTCGTCGGCGGCGGCAACTCCGCGGGTCAGGCGGCGGTATTTCTCTCGCAAACGACCGCGCGCGTGCACATGCTCGTTCGCTCGAGCGGTCTCGCGGAGAGCATGTCACGGTATCTGATTCGACGGATCGACGAGATCCCGACGATCACCTTGAGAACCTGTACCGAGGTCGTGGAGCTCGCGGGGCACGACCATCTCGATCAGATCCGGTGGCGGGACAACCGGACCGGGGAGATCAGCAGTCACGACATCAGGCACGTGTTTCTGATGACCGGCGCCGTGCCCAATACTGCCTGGCTCGACGGCTGCATCGCGCTCGACGAGAAAGGATTCATCAAGACGGGATCCGATCTGTCGCAGGCGGACCTGGTGAGAGCTCGATGGCCGCTCGCCCGGGCGCCGCATCTCCTCGAAACCAGTCTTCCGGGCGTGTTCGCGGTTGGAGACGTCAGAGGCGGCAGCATCAAACGCGTCGCCTCGGCCGTCGGAGAAGGATCGATCGCGATCTCGTTCGTGCACCGCGCGCTGGCCGAGTAGCCAACGCCTTGCGGTGCTAACGACCGAACAACCGGGCCATCGCCCGCTCTCCGGCAGGCCGGGTCGTCGGTGTCTGCGCGTCGCTGAGACCGTCGGAGACGCGCTGCGGCAGGTGGATTCTCAACACCATGTTGCCGCTCGGTTCCGCCGCCATCCACAGGTGGCCGCCGCACTTGGCGATGAGCTCCAGGAGGGCCCCGAGATCGACGCCCGGCTGCTCTGGGGCCGGACGTTTACCAGGTGCTTGAATGAGCTCGGTTCGCTCCCCAGCACGGCCATCGGTCGAGCGTTTGACGTGTTCTTCAGTGATGGTGATCAGCGCGTGAGCGCCGGGCCGCACGTTGGGATACTTCGCGAGGAATCGGCGATCCACGACGACCCGCGCCAGGTCGATCTTCAGACGCCCGCCGAACGGCATACGCTGACGTGCGTAGCTGGCCACGTTGACCAGGATGCGCTCGACCCGCTCCATTGCGACATCGACGTTGATCGGGCGCGAGGCCTTGGGCAGGATCAGCTCGATGCCGTCGCCGGCGACGAGGTTGAGTACAGGTTCCAGGCCGCGCAGCACCTGGTTCAGGTTCACGGGTTCCAGTGCGCTCACCTGCTGCTCGCCGTACACGGCCAGTTGTCGCAGGAAGCTTGCCGCGCGCGTCACTTCGCCAACGAGCCGTTCACCGTGCCGCCGCAGGGCCGTGTCGTTCCCGACCGAGTCCATCCACACGTGACCTTCGTCGCTGACGTCGCGGAGCAGGTTGGTGCAGGTCACGGCGACTTCCGAGGCCAGGCGTCCGACGGCTTCCATCCGCTGCGCCTGGCGAAGCTGTTCTTCCTTCGCGCGAAGATCCGTGATGTCCTCCGCGATGATCTCGACCAGGTCACTCGCAACGGCGGACGCCAGCAGGCGGACAATGCGGCGGCTGCCGTCCTTGCGCCGCCAGGTTGACTCCGCGGTTTCCTTCGTTCCAGTCGTGAGGCACCGTTCGATCAGCCACCGCAGATCATCGCCGGACACGAAGACTCGGCTGGCGAAATCCACCGCCTGGAGCTCGTCGCCTGTTCGGTAGCCCAGCAAGCGCACCAACGGTCGATTCGCCCGCACGAGCGCGCCGTCGCGATTCCATCGACCGATGCCATGCGGCGTCTGCTCGAACTGTCTGCGGCTTTCCGCGAGACTCTCGTCGAGCTTGCTTTGCAGGTGGGGTACGCGGCCAGCGACGGTGCGCAGAGCGTCCCGATCCTCCCGAGTGATGTCCAACTCCTGGCGGAGAGCGTTGAGTTCCGACTGGAGCTTCGACGTCTCACGGCTGCCCGCTTCGATGGCGGTGCGGAGCGTGGCTTCGAGATTCGCCAGCGCGTCCTTGGACGTCTGCTGCGACGCCTGATGCCGTGCGGTCAGCTCGCGCAGTTGGGCGTCGCGTTCGGTCAGCGTCGTGCCGAGCCTGGCGGCTTCGGCGGCGTGCTCGCTCGAGACGCGCGCGATCTCGTGGAAGTCGGCGCGGACATCCTCCAGCGTCCGTTGCAGCACGGCGTACTCGCCGGATAGCTGCCGGCGGTCGTTGTCGGCCGTCAGCCTGTCGTGCTCGCGGCCCTCCCGCTCCTGCCCGAGCGTCTGACTCAATCCCTGGATCTGTTCACGAGCCGCCTCGAATGTCTGCTGCAGCAAGTCCTGCTCGTGACGGAGCTGCCGGATCACCTGCAGATGTTCGGCGACGGTGCGCTCGTGAGCCGCTCGTTCCTCGACCGCGCGCTCTTCGAACCGAGCTTCGTGTTCGCTCGTCCGGCGCTGCATCGTGGCGATCTCGTTGGCCAGGTGCTGACGGGCATCCTCGAATTCCGCTCGCGTGCTCAAAAGATCCCGGTCAAGTGCCTGGCGCGCTTCGGCCTCGCGCGCAAGGCGCGCCTCGAGCTCCGCCTGACGTCCCGCGGCGGCTGTTTGTTCAGACGACGCGCGCTCATTGGCGTCGTAGTAGGCGGCTTCGGCGTCAGCGAGCCGGCGCTCGAGTGTGGCTCTCGCTTGGGTGACTTCAGCGAGGGTAGCGCCGAGCTCTCTCTCCCGCTGCGCCAGGTACTCGGACGCCGCGGAGGCCTGTGCCGCATGATCCTGCTGAGCCCGTTCGAGTGATGCCGCCGCCTCGCGCAGCTGCTCGTCGGCCGCCTTGCCGGCGGCCTCGAGCTGGGACACCCGAGCGTCATACTCGGCCTGACACTCGCCGAGGTACGCTGCCGCCGCACGCAGCTCCGACTTGTACCGCTCCTCCGCGTCGTGGTGCGCTGCGGCTGCGTCCGCAAGGCTCTGCTCGAGGGCCGACCGCTTCGTCTCTCCCTGCGCGAGCTGCGTTTCCAGCTCAAGGTGACGCTGAGCGGCGGCCGCCTGTTCGCGGGCCGCGCGCTCCTCAGCATGTCGACGGGCTGCCTCGACGTCGGTCAGACGGTGCTCGAGCGAAATCCGGGTCTCGATGACTTCCGCGAGCATCGTGCCAAGCTCGATCTCGCGCTGGGCAAGACGCTCGCCTGCTGCCGCGGTCTCCGCCGCGCGATCCTCCTGACTGCGTTCGAGTCCCGCGGCGGTGTCGAGCCACTGGGCTTCGATCGCATCGCGGGCTGCCGCAATCTGTGACAGGCGGGACTCGTAGTCAGCTTGACGTTCGGCGAGAGTTGCCGCGGCCGCCGTCAGCGCCGCTGCATGCCGTTCGTCCGCGTCGTGGTGGGCCGCGACCGCGTCCGCCAGCTTCCGCTCGAGGACCGAGCGCGTTTCCTGCTCCCGAGCGAGCGCTCCCTCGAGATCCGCCTGCCGTCGAGCCGCGGCTGCTTGTTCAATCGCTGCGCGCTCGTTCGTCTGCTGAAGCGCGGACTGGGAATCGGTGAGCCGCTGTTCGAGCCTGACTTGAGCTTCGGCGGCTTCCGCCAGCTTTCGCTCGAGGGCCGAGCGCGTCTCCTGCCCCTGAGCGAGCGCTCCCTCGAGGTCCGCCTGCCGTTGGGCCGCGGCCGCTTGTTCGATCGATGCGCGCTCGTTCGTTTGCTGAAGCGCGGACTCTGAATCGGCGAGCCGCTGTTCGAGCCCGGCTCGAGCTTCGGCGGCTCCCGCCAGCATCGTGCCAAGCTCCGTCTCGCGCTCGGAAAGGTGCGCGGCGGCGGCGGCGGCTTCTGCCACCCTGGCCTGACGGACCTCTTCCAGCGTTTCTGCGGTGGCGCTGAGTTGCTGCGCGACCTGGTCACGCGATCGCGCCACCTCCGCGATGTTGGCCGCAAACTCGGTCCGACGTCGGGCCATGTCGTCGGCGGCAGCGGCCGCGTCCGACTCGCGCTGCTGTTCCGAGCGCCGCAGGGCCCCCTGCAGGTCCGCCAATCTCTGCTCGAGGGCCGCCCGGGCCGCGGCCGCTGATGCGACCTCGGCATCGAACCGGGCCTGTCGATCGGCGAGTTCCGCCGCCGCCGCCGTCAGCGCTGCAGCATGCCGTTGTTGCGCGTCCTGATGCGCCGCGACCGCGTCCGCGAGCTGCTGCTCGAGAGCGGAGCGCGTTTCCCTTTCCTGACCGAGCTGCGACTCCAGCTCGGTCTGACGACGGGCAGCAGCCGCCTGTTCGATCGATGCCCGCTCGTTGCTCCGCACCAGGGCGGCTTCCGAGTCGGTCAGCTGGTGCTCGAGCGCAGTCCGAGCCTCGGTGACCTCGGCGATCATCGCCCCGAACTCGCTCTCGCGTTGCGAAAGATGCTCGGCGGCCGCGGCGGCCTCAGTTTCCCGAGCCGCCTGGACTTCATCCAGCGTCGCCGCGACGGCGCTCAGTTTCCTGGCGAGGGCGTCTCTCGAGAGAGCAACTTCTGCGATGCGGGCGGCAAATTCCGTCCGTCTCCGCGCGATCTCATCGGAGGCCGCTGCCGCATCCGACTCACGCTGTTGTTGCGCCTCCTGGAGCGCCGCCTGCAACTCGCCGATCGTCCGCTCGAGCGCAGCGCGCGCGTCCGCAGCCGATGCCACGTCCGCGTCGAACCGGGCTTGACGCTCCGCGAGGTCGGCCGCGGCCGTCCTGAGCTCCGCGGCATGCCGTCGCTCCGCTTCCTGACGCGCCGCGTCGGCGTCTGTGAGCTTCTGTTCCAGGTTCGACCGGGCGGCGCTCTCTCGACCCAAGTGCGCTTCGAGCTCGGTCTGACGTTGGGCGGCGGCCGCCTGGGCAAGGGCCGCATGCTGTTCCACCCGTTGGCGCGCCGCTTCGAGGGTCGTCAGCCGGTATTCGAGGGCTTGTCGGACAGCGCACGATTCGTCGAGTGCCGTGCCGAGCTGCGCTTCGCGCTGCGCCAGCTTGTCGGCTGCGGCGGTGGCCTCGATCGCATGGTTCTGACGGGCCTGGGCAAGGGCCGCCGTGGCGACCCCCACCTGCTGTTCGAGCGCTTCGCGAACCGTGGCGGCTTCTGCCAACACGGCGTCGAACTGCGCCTGGCGTTCGGCGAGCTGCGCCGCAGCCGCGGTCAGTTCTGAGGCATGCCGTCGCTCCGTGGCGTCTTGAGCTGCCTTCGTGTCGGCGAGCTTCCGCTCGAGAGCGATGCGGGTGGCGATGGCCTGACCGAGCTCGGTCTCGAATTCCGCTTCCCGCCGGGCGAGATGATCGGCCCTGGCCGATGAGTCTGCAGCCTGTTGATCGCGCGCCGCTTCGAGCGCTCTGGCGGTCTCGTTCAGTTCCTGGGCTAGCCGGTCACGGTCGCGAGTCGTATCCGCAAGACCGGCTGAGAACTCAGCGAACTGGCTGGCGACTTTCAGCTCGAATGCGCTTCGAGTCGCCGCGGCCCGCGCCACTTCGTCGTCGTACTGGGTCTGAAGCTCGGCGATCCGCGCGGCTGTCACCGTGGCCTCGAACGCACGCCGCTGCTCCGCATCTCTGCGGGCCGTTTCTGATTCGGCCAGTTTGCCTTCGAGCGTCTGCCGATGCACGCGCTCTTCGCCGAGCATGACCCGAATTCGGGCCTCGCTCTTGCGAAGAGACTCTGTTTCCTCGGCCACGGGCGGCGGCGGTTCGCTGGTTGGATGGGACGGGTGGGGCCGCTGCAGGGCGCGGCGGACCACTCCCGGCAGGTCGGTCAGCAGCGACTCATTCTTGACGACACAGTCGCTGGCCCCAGCGCTGTGCGCGGCGTGAGCCGGTCCCTCGTGTTCCGAGGCGACCACGATGACCGGCGCGGTCAGGCCCATGTCCCGCACGCGAGCCACAAATGGGCCGCAATGCTGGCTCTGGACTTCGGATTCCACGATGACCGACGCGACGTCCGGGTTGCCCTGGACCCAGCTCAGAGCAGCGGACTGTGATCCGGCCCACGCAATCCTGACATCCTGTGCAAGATCGCGAAGGGCGCCGGCAGCAAGCTGCGCGGCGCGGCGTTCGTTTGCAACATAAAGGATTTTCATGCGGCTCGCGGCGAGAGAGAGCGTCCGTTTTTCTTATCGGCAGGCATCTCAAATCTCTGCAGTTAATGCCGCCGTCCGGGCACACATGCAGCCTGTTTTGTTGGCCAGAGCAAGCCGCGAGCGGGCGATGGTCGGCGCCGGAGGTCACCTGACCGACGCGCTGTCGACCTCTTTGATGAACCGGGCCAGGCCGGCCATGTACGTTTGCTGGTCGTCGTAGTTCGCGAGGTGGCTGCCGTTCGGGCAATAGAGGTAGTGGCCCCTTGGCATCTGCTGCGACATCCACTCCATGTGTTTTGGATCCATCGTGTCGTAGCGCGCGCCGATCGTCAGGGTGGGAACCGTGATGTTCTTCAGATCCGCGGTCCGATCCCAATTGGCCAGCTTCCCGCTCGCTCCGAGCTCGCTCGGCCCCTGCATCGGAACATAAACCTTCGGGTTGAGGTGCTTGAAGGCGCGGTTGACCGGGTCAGGCCACTGATCAGCGGGCAGACGCAGGATGTGCTGCTGGTAATGGTTCGGGATGAGGAGCTCCATGTAGTGCGGGTCCTCGTACTTCCCGGTGGCCTCGAGCTGTTTGACCTCGGCGAGCACCTTCTGGTCCATCGCCGGCATCAGCACCTTCGCAGCGTACTCGTTGTATTGCGGGATGCTCGCCATCATGTTCGAGATGATGAGGCCCTTCAGGTGGTCCTGGTGCTGCAGCGCGTACTCAATCGCCAGGATGCCGCCCCACGATTGACCGAACAGATAGAAATCCTCCTTGTCGAGACCGAGCGCTTGCCGGACCTGCTCGACCTCGTCGACGAACCGGGGCAGCGCGAGCATGTCGTCGGACATCTCCGGCTGATCGCTGTAGTACGAGCCGAGCTGATCGTAGTAGTAGTACTCGATGCCCTCCGCCGGCAGGTAGCTGTCGAATGCCTCGAAGTATTCGTGGGTCACGCCCGGACCGCCGTGCAGCAACAGCAGCTTGATCCGCGGGTTGTTCCCGACGCGCTTCGTCCAGACTTTGAACGAGCCCGTCGGCGTCGTGATCGGGATCATCCGGACCCCGCCGGCCAGGACGTCCGGGCGGCCGCTGTAGTCCAGGTAGGCGTTCTTCGCCTGCGCCCCGGTCGGCGACGCTTGTGCCTGAGGGGGTGAACCCGGCGCTTCAGCGGTGCAGGCGGAAAGGACGAGGGCGGCTCCACACGCGACGGCCAGTCTGGTCATGGCGTCTCCCGTCAGCTCTTGCCTCGTAGGATACGCCGGAGGCAGGCCCGCACCATATTGACGGGCGAATCCGCGACCACCGACACGACGGGCTTCTAGTACTTCGCGGATACGAACGTGCTGACGCCCGGTACGCAGTACTGGGTCACGGTCACAGCGTTGCCGAAGGGGTTCACCACCGCGACACCCCTGTCGCAGGTGGCGAACTGGTCGTCGGCTGCGGTGTCGTAGTCGACGTTCGTATTGAGGCCGTGAGCGCGGCCGAGGCGTGCCGCTGCTATCGCTTCGGTCCGAACACGTTGGCGCGACGCCACTGGGTCGCGCAGGCGATCAGGCCGGTTGCGACGACGAAATACAGGGCTTCCAGCAGTCCGGAACCTCCGTCCGGCGCGACTCCGAACAATCGCTCGATGAAATCCATGGTCCCTCCTCTCGCGCACGTGCAAGTTGAAAAGCAGCCCTTGGCTGCGACATCAGTCGAGAACGATTAGAAGAACGCCGAGCCCACCCAGGTTCCCCTCGCCATACGCTTCCTTTTACCCAGTTGGAATGACACCGGTGGCCGTGTGTGCGGTGCGTGGGGGCCTTCGATTCGTCTGGTAGCGCGGCTGACTCAGCCGGACGTTCCGCTTGGGGTACGACCGCACGTAGTAGTAACGTCACTAAAACTATCAGCGAACAGGTGCAACAACAAGGTTGTAGGAGCAGTGAAAGAGGTAAGAGGACAGAGCTAGCGACGAGCGGATAGGTGTCGAGCGTGGCGCAGTCGAGCCCGACCCCTTCAAGCGTCCTGCTCGTCCTCCTGCGCTGGTGCGTCGTTCGGAGCGCGGCGACGAATCGCCTCTTCCTTCAATCGTTCGTACTCCTCGGCTGTGACTGGCACACCCGAGCTCGGTGCTTCGCGCACGCTCTTCGGGTGGAAGCCCGTCCAGCTCGAGCTGTCCTGGGGCGCCGCATACAGTGGAGTCGCCGAGTCCGCCGCCAGCCGCCGCCAACCCAGGAGACCGTCATGGGAACCCCACGAAAGCCCGACGAGATTGCCAGCTGAGACGAGTGGATGACCAATCCAGTACGGCTGGCCGTGCTCGCCGCGTTGATGGTGATCGCGACCTCACACGGAGGGTGGTCGCAATCGAGATCACCAATCATTTCCGTCGTGGACGTGCAGGTCGGTTCGCCGCCCATTCCAGTCAGGATTGCCGGCAAACGGCATCTCGTCTACGAACTGCACATCACCAACTTCACACTGTCGGAGATCACCCTGACCCGGCTCGAGGTCTTGGATGCCAATCGCGGCACAACACTCGGTGACTTTCGCGACACGGACCTCAACGATCGGCTTGGACGGCCCGGTGCTGCTGTCGACGCCGATCAGAAGCGCGCGATTGCCGCCGGCATGCGTGCGGTCGTGTATCTGTCGCTCGCGCTCGACGACGCCGTGCCGACGCCTTCGCGGCTGCAACACAAACTCGAGCTCGACATGATTCATGCGTCACGTCGTCTGTCGACACTCGTTGACGCTGGCGCATCGGAAGTGGGGAGTCGGAGGCCGATTGTTCTCAATCCGCCACTGCGGGGCGGCCCGTGGGTGGCCCTCTACGATCCTTCGATGGCCGGCGGGCATCGTACCGCCATCTATGCCGTCAATGGGCGGGCACGAATCCCGGCACGCTTCGCGATCGACTGGGTCAGGCTGGAGACCGACGGGACGCACTCACGTGGTGACGATTCCCAGATTGCGAACTGGCATGGCTACGCCGCCGAGGTGTTGGCCGTGGCGGATGCCATCGTCGTCGAGGCGATGGATGACATGGCCGAAGCCCCGTCGCTCGCGCGCGGATCCCATGCGCCAATCCCGCTCGAGAACGTCAGTGGCAACTTCGTGTGTCTGGATCTGGGTGGCGGCCAGTACGCGTTCTATGAGCATCTCAAGCATGGCAGCCTGAGAGTCAAGAGCGGTGAGCGCGTGAAGAGCGGACAGGTGCTCGGGTTGCTCGGAAACTCCGGCGGAAGCTCGTCGGGCCCGCACCTTCACTTCCACGTTGGGGATGCGCCCTCCGAACTGGCGAGCGAAGGCCTCCCGTACGTGTTCAGGAGCTTCGACGTCATCGGCGCCTTTGACAGGATTGATGCGTTTGCAGCGGGCACGCTATGGCAGCCCGCGCCAACAGCCGGAGGCCTGCGCAGCAACGAACTGCCCGCGCCGAATACAGTCATCCTTTTTCCAACGGCAACCCGAAAGCGTCTCGCGCCCGAGTGAGCGACGTGCCGTTTCTCAGCACGTGTTCCACCAAGGCGTTGGCAGATGGAAGAGTTGGGGGCTGGCTGATGTGAGCCGGTGAGGAAGGCTGTGAGGAAGGCTGCTGACCTCTGGTGCCTTCGTTACCTCACTCTATTTAGACGCACACGCCGGTGAAGGGGTTCGTCGGGTGTCTCGCTCGAACCCGTGGGCCCCTGCACGCGTCCTACTTAACAGAAGGGAAGCTGAGGCAGCCTGTCCCGATGCTTCCCTGGAGATTCGTCATGTTGGGCAAGATTGTTCTGACCACGTGGCTCGCCGCGCTCCCTGCCGTTGTCCTGGCGGCGGATGTTCGCGTCGACTACGACCGCCACAAAGACTTCAGCAAGTACCGGACATTCAAGGTCGAGATCGGGACCTTGGTTCGTCCGGACGGATCGATCGACGAACAGAATACGCTCGCCGAAAACCGCCTTCGCGACGCCGTGACCAGCGAGCTCGTGGCGCGGGGACTCGAACCGACCGACAACGGAGCCAACCTGGTTGTTCGCATCTCGGGGCGTGACACCGAACGAGTGTCGGTCGTCAGCAGCGGCTGGCCCGCATATCCGGGCTACTGGAGCCGACGCTGGGGTTACTGGGGCCGTCCGTATAGATTCGGATACGGGGGCGCGCCGTTCTATAACGACGTCTGGACCCACCGCTACCTCGAGGGCGCGCTGACCGTCGATGTCATCGACCGCCAGACCGATGCGCTCGTCTACCGCGCGCAGGTCACCGGAGAAGTCGGCAACGACCTGGACAAGCAGGCGACGAAGTCAATGGACAAGGCGTTCAAGAAGTTCCCGCTCAAGGAGATTGAGCGGTGACGCGTGACGGGCCGGCAGCGTATGTCTGCCGGCCCGTCGCCACGAGGCCATCTGCCGCAGTTGTCGAGAGGAGGAATGGAGCCATAGGATATTGATCAACGAACCAGGCAGAGCCGCGAGAGGGTGCCTATGACGATCCGTCCAGGACGGCCTAATCCCTACGCCGCTGGCGCCACGCTCGCGCTGATGCTGATGGCTCACGTCGGGTTGCAGCGACAGCCAGTATCCGCGGCGCAATGGAATCCCAATCAACAAGCCGTTGACCGGTGCGAGCAGGACCTCACCTTTCGCCTGAACAACGACCCGCGCGGACGCGATCCCCAGGCGAACCTCGACTACCAGAGACTGGACGTGCGGCAGCAGGGACGCGACAGCGTCCGTGTGGCTGGCCGCGGCAATTTCCGTCGCGACCGCTTCGACCGCGGACGTGATTTCACGTTCGACTGCACCGTCGACATGCGGTCGGGCAATACCCGAACGAACTACCGCTGGAGCAGCGGCTGGGACGGAAGCGACGATCCGAACTATCCGCAGCCGCCGGCCTATCGCCCGCTACCCGGCGGCGGAGGCGGGAGCTATCCCCCGTCCGGTCGCGTGTTCTACAGCGGAGGCATCTTCAGCCGCGCCAACGGCAAGAGCCTCGACGTGCAGGGCGCCAGCCGAGCCGATGGGGCCGACGTGTACACGTGGGATTTCGTGAACCAATCCAACCAGCTGTGGGACGTGATCGATCAGGGCGGCGGCCGCTTCGCCATCATCAGCCAGGGCAGCGGCAAGGCCCTGGATGTGGCGAATCGCGATTCATCGGACGGCGCCAATGTCCAGCAGTACCGCTTCAGAAACGGTGACAACCAGCTGTGGAGGATCGAGCGGGTTGGCGGCGGCTTCTACCGCATCGTCAGCGTATCGAGCGGGAAGTGCCTCGACGTCGACGCCAACCGTCTGAGAGAAAACGGCGCCAACGTGCAGCAGTGGACCTGCAACGGCCAGCCGCAGCAGCAGTGGCGATTTGGACGATGACGGTTCGGACGTTGCCGACCGGCGGCGACGGGACCTGTAGCGTCGGCTTCAAGGAGCCCCGATGGTCGCAAGTGAGTACCAGCACATCCGATTCGAGGTGGAGGACAACGGCGTCGCCACTCTCACCTTCAACCTCCCCAAGATGGCCAACGCGATGGACTTGCTCGGTGTCCAGGAGACACTCGACGCGCTGCGCCGGTGCGAGCAGCGATCGGACATTGGCGCGGTCGTGCTGACCGGGGCGGGCGAGCACGCCTTCTCGGCCGGCTTCAACCTCAAGGAGATCCCCTTCGCCGACTGGAAACCCGAGCAGATCCGCTCCCACTTCGAGACGCTGGCGATGTGGTGGCACCAGGTGTTGCACAAGATCATCCACCTACCGCGGCCGGTCCTCGCCGCCGTCAACGGCGTAGCGGCGGGCGTCGGTCTGGGGATGACCCTCGCCGCCGACATGGCCGTGGCGGTAGACAGCGCCACCTTCTTGTGCGCCTGGCACTCCATCGGACTGGCCAATGACGCCGCGACCAGCTACACCCTCGTGAAGATCGTCGGCTTCCGCCGGGCGATGGAGCTGATGCTGACCAACCGGACCCTGACCGCCGCCGAGGCACGGGACTGGCAGATCCTGAATCGCGTCTACCCGCGCGCCGACTTCCGGAAGAACGTCGCCCAGATTGCCGCGGACCTCGCCGCCGGCCCTACACACCTTCAAGCGATGGCCAAGTCGCGCTTCCATGCCGGCTGGCGTCAATCGATCGAGGAGTGCACGGCGATGGAGATCGAGAACGTCATGAAGTCGATCGTCGATCCGTACTTCAAGAAGACCCTCGACCAGTTCCTGAGCAAGCAGAGCCGGTCCGACAGAATCCAGGTGCGATTGCCACCGAGCGGCGCGGGCTCCGGCGTCCAGGATACGAACTGAACGTGAATTCACGCGAACGGTTCCAAGAAATCCTGAAAAAGTACAGGTTCAATCCGGTCGAGCCCGGCGGCGACGAGTGCTGGTCGCCGCAACTCGAGACCGCATCCCGCGGCCGGCTCCGGGAGATCCAGAGCGACAAGCTGGTCGCCGCGGTGGCCTTCCTCTGGGACCACTCTCCGCTCTACCGGCGCATGCTCGAGCAGGAAAGGCTTCGGCCCGCCGACATCAAGAGCACAGACGACCTGTACAAGCTGCCGCTCGTCAGACGTGAGGCCTTCGTCGAGAGCCAGAAAGCTTGCCCGCCTTGGGGCGACTACTCTCCCATCTCGCAGGAGATCTGGACCCGCGACGGGTGGCTGCTCTTCACGACTGGCGGCACGACCGCCGCGCCCCGCCCGTTCCGAATGACCCGGTTCGACCGGGACCAGGCCAGCTGGCTCTTCGCCCGGGCTTTCTGGGGCATGGGCGTGCGTCATGGCGACGTGGGTACCTTTATCACCAACTACGGCGCGCACATCTTCTTCTGGGAGGCCCAACAGGGGATGCACCACCTGGGCTGCCCGGTGATTGCCCTGGGCGGCGCGGACCTGAAACGGCGCATCGACTTCCAGAGGAGCTTCCCGGCGACGGTGCTGGGGGCGACTGCCTCCTTCGCGCTCTTCCTGGGCGAAAAGATGAAGACAATGGGCCTCGACCCGCGGCAGTCCGGCGTGAAGATCCTGTTCAACGGGGCCGAGCCCGGAGGCTGCGTGCCGGCGACCAAGCGGCGCGTCGAAGAGCTCTGGGGCGCAACGCTGCACGAATTCTTCGGCGCCACCGAAACCGGCATGTCCTGCCACTCGTGCCGGTTCGAGGCGGCGCAGAAGGACCGGCCCATGAACCTCCACTTCATGGAGGACAGCTGCATCGCGGAGGTCGTGAACCCGAAGACCTTCGAGCCGGTGCCCGACGGGCAGGATGGGGTGCTGGTGGTGAGCGGGCTCTGCTCCGAGGGCACCCCGTTTCCCCGCTACTTGTTGGGCGACTACACCCGGCTGACCACGGAGCGCTGCGGCTGCGGCCGGACCACCGCGCGCGCCGTAGGCGGGATGTACGGTCGGATGGACGACATGCTGTCGCTGCGCGGCGCCCACCTCTATCCGAGCGCGATCGAGGACGTGGTCCGCCGCATCCCGGACATCAGCGAGGCCTACGAGATCGTCGTCGAGAAGCGGGACGGACAAGACCACGTCACGGTCCGCTGCGAGCCGCGCCCGGAGATCGCTCAGGCGCAGTGGGCCGAGGTCGGGGACCAGGTCGTGCGCGAGGTGTCGAGCGCGCTCGAGGTGAAGGTCGCCGTTGACCTGAAGCCCTACGGGACGATCTCGCGGGAGTTCAAGGCGAAGCGGATCCACGACCTGAGGGGCGCGTAGGTCGCAGCGTGGCGGATTCGGCGCTGCCCAGCCCCCCCGATTAAAGTGAGCCGCGAGGGAATCG
>DATAEK010000011.1:0-13065 GCA_036258055.1 Vicinamibacterales bacterium | reverse complement strand
CGGCCACTCGCCGAGCAGGTGAATGCGTCGCTGATTCAGGATCGGCTGGTCGCGATGCTTTCTGCCTTTTTTGGCGGGCTCGCCCTGCTGCTCGCAGGGCTGGGACTCTACGGCGTGACGTCGTACGCCATCAGTCGAAGGCGTTCGGAGATTGGCGTACGGATGGCGCTCGGCGCCGCACCCGGGCGTGTGATCCGCCTCGTCCTGGGACGCGTGGGACTGCTGGTCGGTCTCGGCGTCGGCGTCGGAGCCGCGGTCAGTCTGTGGGCGTCGACGTTCGTCAGTGCGATGCTCTACGGGGCGCAGCCGCGCGATCCCGTCACGCTCGTCGGCGCTGCCGTGGTGCTCGCCAGCTGCGGCGCCCTGGCTGGCTGGATCCCCGCCCGCCGCGCGTCACGAATCGATCCCGCGCGAGTGCTCAGAGAATAGAAACTGATCGATTCTGCCAGCATCTATCAACTGCTCGCGGGGCCCCACCCCCGCTCGCTACCGCCTCGCGCCTGCGCGCTCGGCGGTGGCCGCAGGCGCCGAGAATCGATATTACTGATTCCCCATAACGCGATGACAGCCTACAATCGCGGGCGTCGGGCGATTGGGCCGTGATGCGATCGCGTCCTCCATCGCGATCGACGTCCTCCTGGTCGCCCGGCTCAGGAGACGCCATGCGAACTGCTGCTCTCGCCCTCGCCGCCGCGCTCGTTCCCTCGACCGTTGCCGCTCAGTACTATCAGACCGATTTCCCCGCCGAAGAATTCAAGGCGCGTCATAGCCAGGTCTTTCAGAAGATTGGCGACAACGCGGTGGCCGTGGTGCAGGGTGTGCAGCAGACGGAAGGCTTTACGCTCCCGCGTCAGCACAACACGTTCTACTACCTCTCCGGCATCGAAACGCCCGGCGCCTATCTGCTCCTCGATGGACGCTCGAAGCAGGTGACGCTCTACCTGCCGCCGCGCAACCAGCGGCTCGAAGCGGCCGAAGGCCGGGTGCTGTCCGCCGACGACGTGGAGCTGGTGAAACGGATCTCAGGCGCAGACGAGGTGAAGCCGCTGGCGGAGATGTCCGGCACCAGCTGGCCGCTCATCACGGCGGGAGCGCAGGGTCAGCGCGGACAGGGTCCGGGCGGTGGACGCGGCGCCGCGCCGCCTGCCATCTACGCGGAGTTCAGTCCCGCGGAGAACCAGGGCCAGAGCCGCGGGGAACTCCTCTCCGCGGAGACCGCTCGTTCCAACGATTTCTGGGACGGCACCTCATCGCGGCAGCGGCGTTTCGTCGAGCTCCTGCGCGCGCGGCAGCCACGCGCGGACGTGCGCGATCTCAACCCGATTCTCGACGAGATGCGCAGCATCAAGAGCCCGCGCGAGATTGCGATGGTCAAGCGGGCGTCGCAGATCGCCGGCCTCGGCTTGATGGAGGCAATCAGGAGCACCGAGCCCGGCGTCACCGAGTATCAGCTCGACGCCGCCGCGCATTACGTCTTCCTGCTGAACGACGCGCGCCTCGAGGGATATCGGTCGATCACCGCGAGCGGCACCGACAACATCAACAACATGCACTACTTCCGCAACATCTCGACGCTCAGGGATGGCGACCTGGTGCTGATGGACTACGCGCCCGACTATCGCTACTACACGAGCGACATCGGACGGGTCTGGCCGGTCAACGGGAAGTACGCGCCGTGGCAGCGCGAGCTGCTCCAGTTCGTGCTCGAGTACCGCAACGCCGTGATGACCCGCATCAAGCCAGGCCTGACCTCGCGCGAGATCATGGATGCCGCAAAGGCGGCGATGGAACCGGTGTTCGCACGGACGAAGTTCTCGAAGCCGATCTACGAGAAGGCGTGCCGCAACCTGGTCGAGACCGGCGGTGGGGTGTTCTCGCACACCGTGGGAATGGCGGTGCACGACGTCGGACGCTACGCGGGCGCGCCGCTCAAACCGGGTCAAGTCTTCTCCGTCGACCCGCAGCTGCGCGTACCAGAAGAAAACCTCTATCTCCGGTACGAAGACACGGTCGTCGTCACCGACAACGGCGTGGAGAACTTCACCGACTTTCTGCCCGCCGAGCTGAACGATTTGGAGCGGCTCGCGCAGGAAAAGGGGGTCGTGCAGAAGGTACCGCCTATTCCGGCGGCGGCGATCGCCGGGACGCGGAAGTTTTGAAGTGACCGGCGCGCGCGATTGATGCTAGGGTAAGGCCTCCGCGTGCGACGGGCGGTGCTGCGCACGGGCTGCCGGGGCGATTCTGCCGGTTGACGGCTTGTTCACCACGCGCGCAGCGCTTGCACGGCACCGCTCGCTGCATCGCCCTCTAAGAGTTCTCGGTTCCCGAGTTCTCAGTGCTCGGTTCGTACTTCTCGGTTCGCGGGTTTTCTGTTTTAGAGGTTCTGGGACGCTGAGAACCCTGCGAACCTGAGAACGCAGAACCGAGCACTGAGAACTGGGAACCTGGAACTCGTCACAATCCTCGGATGGCTCCCCAGTCTCCCGCGAAGACGAACGCCGCCCAGTAGAACGGATGGGCGCGATCGGCGCGGTGGCGCATCGAGAGCTGCACCTCTCGAAGGGCCGCCGCTCGGCCCTTGCCGGCGATGAGCGCGCGATAGAAGCCCACCATCAGCTCCCGTGTCGCCTCGTCGCTGACCTGCCAGAGGCTCATGACCTGACTGGAGGCGCCGGCCATCGCGAAGGCGCGACGGAGTCCCTGCACTCCCTCGCCGGTTCGCACTTCGCCCATCCCCGTGTCGCAGGCAGACAGCACGACGAGCGCCGTGCCCGACAGATCGAGACTCGCCGCTTCCACGGCCGTCAGGAGACCGTCGTCGGTCGATTGCGTACGAGCGTCGTTCGCGCCGGCCAGCGCGAGCCCCGATCGCACCAGCGCGTCGGACGCGCGTGCCGATGGTTGCGGCGGCGTTGCGCTCTGATTCGGCGCAGCGGCGCGAGGCTGATCGTCCGAGCCAGAGAAGAAGCCGTGGGTCGCGATGTGGAGAAGTCCTGGCGCTCGCATGGCCTTCAGCCGTGCCTCCGACGCATCGGCACCGGTAACGAGTTCCGCTTTGGGTATCAAGCGGGCGAGGGCGCGAGCCTCTTCCGCCGTGCTCGGCAGCGGCTCGAATGCAGCCGCCGACGAGCCGTTGGTCGTTGCCGCTGCGCCCCCCGACGTGAACGCGGGGTTGGCGAATATGACGGTCGTCGTCTTCGACGTCGCCGCCGGATTCAAACGCAAGAGATCGCGTCCGGTCGACAGGAGCACGATCTCGAACGCCTCGAGCCGATACTTCCCGTCGGGCCCGGTCAGCGCGCCGAACGGAACCAGCGACAGCGCGCCGTCCGGCGCCACGAGGATCCGCCGCGATCCGCGAACGGCGGCATCGAGCGGCTCGAACACGAGCTTGTCGACACGGCGCCCGAGGTCGCCCACATCGGTGCGGTCGGGATGCCCGAGCGCGATGCGCCAGGCGGCGATGGCTTTGTCTATCTGATCCGTGTCGCCCAGGTCGATCCAGGACGGCGGCGCTCCGCGTCGAAGGATCAGCGCCATGTAGCGGGGCGCTTTGAAGCGGCCCGCATTGCCGATCACGTGGAGATCGAACGGACGGTACTGCACGAACTCGACGAGAATGCTGTCGTCGGGGACGCGGCTGGTCACGTCGCTCAGCATCAGCGTCGAGCTCGCGGCGCGAACCGCGGCCGCCTGCTGACTGAGGCGCGACTCGATCGTCTGCGTCTCGCGGTCGAGCGTCTCGAGCCGGCGCTGACGATCGGCGAGCGGCATGCCATAGGGTGGCTGAAGCGAGAGCCGGGCCAGCTCCGACCGGGTGTCGGCAAGCTGGGTCAGAACGGCCCGATCGGCCTCGCTCGCGCTGCGCCGGATCGCGGCCATCGTGTCGACCATCGCGTCGAGCACGCGGCCCTTCCGCCGGAGAATCGTCGTTGCCGCGAGCTCGTCGAGGCCCGGATCGGAGAAGGCGCCGCGCAGCGTCAGAGTGATGTCGGTGTTCTCGCGCAGCGCTTCCATGAAACTGAATTTTTGCTGCTCGGAGCCGATCGTGAGAATGTTGACGAGCTGACGATCCTGGATGTCGTCGGCCTCGCGCTCGGTGCGCAGCGCGTTGACAGCGTCGCCCCGCAGCCAGTGCATGATCGTCAGCGCCTCGAGGGTGGTGGCGACGTTGACGTTCCGGTTGCCGAGTGAGGCTCGTCGAATATCCAGCGCCCGCTGGAGGTACTTCTCGCCCTCGTCGTAGTCGCGTTTCAGTCCGCACAGAACGCCCAGGTTGTGAAGCGTCGATGCGATGCGCGCATCGTTCGGCGGAAGGCTGCGTTCGTAGATGCCAAGCGCGCGCCGGTGATTCGCTTCTGCGCGCGCGAGGTCGGCGCGCTCCTGATACATCGCGCCCAGAACTCCGAGTATTCGGGCGATGTCGGGATGGTCGGGCTTCAATACCTTTTCGCGAATCGCCAGGCTTCGCGTCAACGGGACCTCGGCTCTCTCGAATTGCCCCATGCTCATGTAGAGACGTCCCAGGGTGTTCAGAAAGATCGCGAGGTCGAGATCCTCGGGTTTGAGCGTCTTCTCGGCAAGCGCCACAGATCGCTCCACGAGCGGCTGCGCGTGGACGTAGTCGCCGAGCGACGCATAGAAGTCGCCAAGGTTGTGCATCGCCACAAAAGTTGCCGGGTTGTCCTCACCCAGCCGCTTGCGCTGGATCTCGAGCGAACGCTCGAACAAGGGCAGCGCTTTCGCGGCTTCCCCGACCCCTCGATAGGCATTCGCAAGCCCGTTCAACGAGGCGGCGACGGCCGGATCATCCGAAGGCAGCGCCTTCTCGCGAATCGCCAACGCCCGCTCGAACGAGCGCGCCGCGGAGGCGTAGCTGGCGCCAGCGAACTGCAGACCGCCGAGCTCCATGAGGACCGTTGCCGTGTCGAGATGGTCGGCGCCCCTGACTTGTTCAACCAGCGCGACCGCCTTCTCCGCGGCCGCGACACCGTCGCGCAGCTTTCCGTCCTTCCGCAGTGCCTGCGCCTCCTCGATCAATCGCGCGGCCTCGTCGAGGCGGGGATCCTGTTGCTGACGGTGGATCGCGGCGGCCTGGGTCGTCGGCACACGAGTCCACGGGCTGCCGATCAGAATCGACAATCCGATCGTCAGCGCACCACGCCAGCGCACGCGAAGTGCGTGGTCTCGCATCACAGACTCTCCGATGAAACGGGTGGGAAGGGGCAGCCGAGGGGGCCGCAGCGCCGCCTAGCCTATCACGGGCGCACCGACGCGACGAGTCTGGCTAATGGCTGCCGTTGGCGTTTGCGAGGTCCTGGTACAGACGTCGCGCCTGGTCGATCGCGGCCCTGAATTTCTCGCGTTCAGCGGGGGTACGCCAGCGCGCGCGCTGACCGTCCACGCGAGCCCACAGTGCATCGACGACGTCGGCAAGGAATTTGGCATCCTCAGGGTGATGGGGTTGCCACCCGTTACCGGCACCATCGCGATGTCGTTGGATCCCGCCTCGTCGGAACCGTACAGAATGGCCTGACCGTCGGGAGTCCATTCAGGCTGCATCCGATATTCGGATTCCTCGTAGTGCACCAGCGTCGGCTCACCACTCGCGATCGGCTTGACCCAGATGCCTCCGGTGCCCAGACGTCCGTCGAGCGGGCTGACGAAGGCCACACGCTGGCCGTCGGGCGACTCCGTGGGCTGAATCTGATCGCGCGGCCCCGTGATGAACGGCGTCTCCGATCGATCGGCAAACCGGTAGCGATAAATGTCGAAGTTTCCGGTACGCGCGGTGACGAAATACAGCGACGCGCCGTCGTGACTCCATGCCGGCTCGACGTCCACTCGCCGCTCGGTTGTCAGCCGCTCGACCTCCCCGCCGCTCGCGCTCACGACCCCGATGTCCAGGTTGCCGTCGACATCCATCGTCAACGCGAGGCGCGATCCATCCGGGCTCCACGCGGGCTCGTAGTGGTAGGCCGGCCCCTTCGTCAGCGCCACCGCTTCCCCACCCTCGGCCGGCACTTTCCAGATATCGCCGCGCATCGAGAACGCGATCCACTTGCCATCCGGGCTCCATGCCGGATCGAGCGGCGTCGTCGAAAGCGACGGCAACATGTGTCGCTCGACGCGATCGGAGTGACCGTAGCGATTCGGCGCCGCGGTTCCGATCAGGGTGCCGGCCGCGAGCACCAGAACCCCTACGACGAAACGAAGGTGACGGTTCATGGTCGTGAGCCCTACATCGATCCGCGTCGTCCGGCGGCAATCTCGGGAAGACCCCCCGCTTTCAGCTTGGCGTTCAACTGCTGGAGACTGACCGTTCTGATTGTCTCGAGCTGCTTGATGACCGCGTCCGTCTGATCGGCGTAGCGGTCAATCCACTCGGTCTGGGCAGCGGTTGGACGGCCGCTGTAGTTGCCGACTTGGATCGTGAGCCAGTTGATGCGGCCGGGAAGATTGTACGGAGCAGGATCGCGGCCTGCAATCGCGCCGCTTTGCTCTGTCGACGCATTTCGCGCATCACCGCGCAGCGCGACGATCACGGGCCTCAGCTCCGTCCGGAACGTGCCCAGGGCCGACTTCAAGGAAGGGTCGGTCGCGCGGCCCTCGACGTCGGTCAGCTGGCGGTCGAGCGCCGCGAGATCCGCGGTCGCGCGATCGAGTCTGCACTCGGTCCGTTCGATCTTCTGCGCCGCCTGGTGCCACACATCCATGTCTGCGGCCGTAGTCTTCAGTCGCGGGTCGAGCCGGACAGTGACCGGTTGCTGTACGGTCTGCCCCAACGCGGTCAGCCTGACGGTGTAGTCGCCCGGAATGGCGCGCACCCAGGTTCCACCGCCGCCGCGACCTCCACGGCCTCGACCGCGTCCACGGCCGCTCTCGTCAGGCGCGTCCGTGCAGGATGACGATTCGCTAAGATCCCAGACCGCGCGGTTGAGGCCCGCGTTTCCCGGCCCGCGGAAGCCAAGCACGGACCGGCCCGTCTTGTCGACGATCGTCAGCTCGACACTCGGCGCCGGTTGCGGCAGGTAATACGTGATGATCGCGCCGTACGGCTGATTGCGGGCCACCCACGCCCGATTACCGAGCACGCTCGTGTCGCTCGCCGGCGTGTAGCGGACGGGCGGCATCGGCTTGAAGAGGATTGGCGTAGAGGGTGTCGATGACGCGGAGCTGACGCTCTGCGCTCCACCCGAGGCCCCGGATGCCAGCTCCTGCAGCGGCGTCACGTCGTCCAGGACGTAGAACCCGCGGGCGTGCGTCGCAATCACGAGGTCGTTGTCGCGAGGATGGACCTTCATGTCCACGACCGCGAGCGGCGGAAGGCCAAGCCGCAAATCGGTCCAGGTGGCGCCGCGATCCAGCGACGTCCAGATGCCGACTTCCGTTCCGACGTAGAGCAGGTTCGGCCGCTTCGGATCCTCGAGGACGATGTGGGCGTAACCGCGCAGGCCGGCCGCGATCTTCGTCCACGTACGGCCGTAGTCGGTCGTCGCGAAGACGTACGGCGCGAAGTCGTTCAACCGATGCTGGTCGATCGTGATGTACGCCGTCCCGGCGTCGCTGCCGGACGCCGAAATGGATGAGACCCACGAGAACTTCGGCGCGCCGGTGATGTTCGGCGCGACGTTGCTCCACGTCTTCCCTCCGTCGCGCGTCACCTGCACGTTCCCGTCGTCGGTGCCCGCCCAGATGACGCGAGGGTCACGTGGACTTTCGGCGATCGAGATGATCGTGCAGTGAAACTCCGCGCGCGTGTTGTCCGTCGAGATCTCTCCACCGCTCGATCGCTGCTTGGCGGGATCGTTGGTGGAGAGATCGGGACTGATCACCTGCCACGTTTCGCCTCGGTCCGTGGTTTTGAAGAGCACGTTCCCGCCGTAGTAGACGACGTCGGGATTGGTCGGCGACATGTGGATCGGTGAGTTCCAGTTGAAGCGGTACTTCTCGAGGTTCGCCCCGCCGTTGGCCGGCCCTGGCGGATACGGCTGGATGTAGCGCTCTTCCTGATTGCGCATGTCGATGCGGGTGATGTCGCCGAAGTGGCCGTTGAAGTAGATCAGGTCCGGGTCGCGTGGATCCGGCACGGTGTTCATGCCGTCCGCCATGTAACGCAGCCGGACCCAATCGCCCTCGCGCACGCCGACCTGGTTCCACTTCTCGTTCGGCCCGCGCCAGATCTCATGGTCCTGGAAGCCGCCGAGCACGTTGTACGGCTCGGCCATGTCCACGCCGACGTGATACGGCTGCGCCATCGGCATGTTGTTCACGAAATCGAAGTTGCGGCCCTGATCGTTCGAGATGAAGAAGCCGCCGTCGGTCCCGGCGATGAGCCGCTTCGGGTTGATCGGATCGATCCAGAGCGCGTGGTGATCCCCGAACATGCGGCCACCGGTGCCGCCGAACGTCTTCCCGCCGTCGGTCGACACGTTGAACGAGCCCGACATCGTGTAGACGCGGTTCGGATCGACAGGATCGGCCCGCACCTGCGTGTAGTAGAACGGCCGGTTGTTGATGCGGCGCTCGTTGTTCACCATCCGCCACGTGAGACCGCGATCGTCGGAACGCCAGAGCACGCCCTCTTCCTGCGCTTCCATCAACGCGTAGACGATCCGGGGATCCCGCTTGTGGATGCTGACGCCGACACGGCCAATGAGCTTCGCGCCGGGCAGTCCGTTCTTCAGCGCCGGGTCGGTGAGCTTCGTCCAGGTCACGCCGCCGTCGGTCGATCGATAGAGCCCGCTGCCGGGCCCGCCGCTGCGAAACGCCCACGGCTGTCGCAGGTACTCGTACATTCCGGCGTAGACGATGTTCGGATCCTGCGGGTCGATGGCGACATCGCTCGCGCCGGTGGATTCATTGACGAACAGCGTGCGCTGCCAGGTCGCGCCTCCGTCGGTGCTGCGAAACACCCCGCGCTCTTGGTTCGGCCCGAACGCGTGCCCGAGCGCGGCGGCGAGAACGACTTGCGGGTTCGACGGGTGAATGACAATCCGCCCGAACCGCTCACTGTCCGTGAGCCCCAGGTTCTTCCACGTGCGCCCTCCGTCGGTCGTCTTGTAGATGCCGTCCCCAAAGGAAATGCTGTTGCGGACGGCGCCTTCACCCGTTCCAACGTAGACCACGTCGGGGTTGTCTGGCTGCACGGCAATCGCGCCGATCGAGAGCGTCCTGCCTGACTCGAACACCGGGTCGAACGTAATCCCGCCGTTGACTGACTTGTACAAACCCGAGGACGCCGCACCGACGTAGAGGATGTCGGGGTTGCCGGGCACGCCCGCAACATCCACGACGCGCCCCGCGAACATCGCCGGCCCGATCTGCCGCCACGTCAGCCCGCCGAGCATCTCCGCCGTCACTGGAACCCGCTGCGCCTTCGGGAACGCGGCGACCGTGAGCGTGAACGCCAGGATTGCGAGTGATCTCTTGGACATAGGGCCTCTCAATAGTTCTGACGCGGAGCTGAAGCGCCGCGCACCTTGGCACCCTGGCACCCTGGCACCTACAAGCGCACGTCCAACGCCTTCCCCTCGAAGACTATCGTCTTCACCGTCTTCTCCCCCGCAACCCTGATGTCGATCGCGCGTCGTGCGGGAGCGAGCATCCGCGATCCCGGAGTGAGCTGGAGCGTGAGGTGTCGATCCGCGTTGCGCCAGGCCATGTCGATCCCCATCCACGCGCCTTTGCGGTAGTCGAACGACCGGCCGTCATCCTCGTAGAGGGCGAACGTGCCATCCGCGCCCGGAAACACCACGAGCGTGAGCGGCTGCTCGACTTGCTCCTCGACGTACTGCTTCACCGGACCGAACGGCAGCACCGCGCCGGCGCGCACGTGCAACGGCATCGTCTCGAGATCGACCGGGCGATCGATCTCGCGTCCTCCCTCCAGCTTCTCCTCGGTCCAGAAGTCGTACCACGTGCCGCGCGGAAGGTAGAGCCGTCGTGAGGTCGTGCCCTTCGCGACGACGGGCGACACGAGGATGTCGCGACCCCAGAGGAACTGATCGCCCCGAGGGACCGCGGCCGGATCGTCGGAGTGATGGAGCCACAGCGCACGCATCATCGGCAGACCGGTCTCGCAGCACTCGCGCGCGACCGAATACGTGTAGGGCAGCAGGCGGTAGCGCAGCTCGAGGTACTTCTTGATGATCGGCTCGACCGCGGCGTTGTGCAGCTCGCCGGAATCGGGGTTGCCGGCGCCGTTGGTCGACGCCCGAACCTCGTTCGGCTCGAGCTCGCCCGTGTTCCAGCCCCACGGCAGCCGCAGG
The DNA here is from genome assembly GCA_036258055.1 of Vicinamibacterales bacterium. Taxonomy (GTDB): domain Bacteria; phylum Acidobacteriota; class Vicinamibacteria; order Vicinamibacterales; family 2-12-FULL-66-21; genus DATAEK01. Next base: position 2,794 of record DATAEK010000011.1, on the reverse strand, counting down.
TGCCACGTCCGGCCGTGCGCGCGGAAGAGCGGACAGAACGTGCCGAACTGAAACCAGCGCACGTGCAATTCGCCGGTGTACTCGGGTGTCGGCACGAAGCCACCGATGTCGGTGCCCCAGAATGGGAAACCGGAGAGGCTGGTGTTGACCGCGATGGGCACGTGCGTCTTGAGCGTCTCCCACGTCGAGAAGACGTCGCCGGACCACAGAAACGCCGCATAACGCTGCATCCCGACGTAGCCGTTGCGGTGCAGCGCGAACGGACGCTCGTTTGGACGCCAGAGTTGCGGGCCCTCCCAATACATCCGGATCCGCGCGAGCCGCGACGGCGCGTCGAGACCATCGCCCTGATCTGGCCACCAGCCATCGATTCCCAGGTCGTAGACCGGCTTGTGGTACGGCCAGTAGCACGCGACGTCGCGATCCTCGGGCCACTTGTCGTCGGCCGTGCGCCCGCTCGGCACGGCGTGATCCGGCGTGCACGGATCGCTGACGCGGCCGCTCATCCGCCGCCCTTCGATCACGACGTGTAGCACCACCTTGAAATGCTCGGCGTGCAGCTCGTCGATCATCTTCTTGGGTTCGGGGAAATTCTCCGTTTTCCAGCTGAACTCGCCGTTGCGCGTGTTCCAGCCCGACGGCGTGAACTCGGTGCCGAGATAGATCAACGCGTCGCACGGCAGCTTCTTCTCGCGGAACGTACGCGCGACGCCCATCACCTCGTCCGGGCCGCGAAGCGTGCGATGCGACTGCATGTAGCCGAACGTCCAACGCGCGGGCAATTCGGCGCGTCCGGTAATCGCGGCGAACTCCGCGAGGATCGTCTTTGGGTCCGGCGACGCGATCACGAAGACGTCGAGGGGCAGCGCGGTACTCGAAGGCGTCAGCCATCCCTCAGGTTTCGAGAGATCGAACGCGCCGATCGGGTGATGGACGAACAGGCCCCAGCCTCCGGTGCCGATCAGCCATTGGACTGGCACACGCGCGCCATGCGTGCGCAGCTGATAGCCGCCCTGACCGTTGCGCATTTGATCCACGGCGCCCTTGCGGTCGAACTGCGGACCACCCTCCCCGAACCCGAGCAGCGGCCCGTCGCCGAGCAGGAAGCTGACGCCGGGCTCTGTCGCGCTCAGCGTGAGCTTCTGGATGGGACCGTTTGGGCCATCAACCTGGATGACCGGCGGATCGGCCGTGAACCTGACCGTGATGTTCCCGGCGCGCACGGGCGCGAACGACTCTGCCGCACGGCGGCTCGCCAATGGCTTCCCGTCTGCGCCACTCGCCAGCGCGCCATCAATGGGCACGTCGACAGTTCGTCCGTCCTCGATCGCCCGCACGACGATCCGGACCGTGGCCGTCGCAACCGACGAGATGGCAATCTCGACGGGCTTCCCCGCCACAACGATGTCAGCGCGCCGACCGCGAAGGACGGTACTCCCTACCAGCGTGCCGACGCCGGCCGCACCCAGACGTTTCATTGCCGCGCGACGGCTGACCTGATTGAACATGCGAGGCATGCTAGATCCAATCATGTGAATCGAAACCGGAATTCTGAATTCGATCGCTCAATTCACATCCCACGTCGCGCTTATCCTGCGATAAGAACAACGGATTTGACGCCAGTCCTAGCACAGGCTTTGATCTCGCCGTGGTGTTCGTGTGCCCGCTGGTCGTGTCTTCAAGGAGACCCGCATGTTGACGTCTGCTCGCGCCAGAATCGTTGTGGCGTTTCTCGTCCTCGTCCTCGTCCCCATCGTCGCGTTCGCGCAGGCACGTACCACCGGACAGGTCGTGGGGACGGTGAAAGACGCGTCGGGTGCGATCATCCCGAACGCGGAGGTCGTGCTCATCGACATCGGAACCGGCACGAGTCATGACGCCAAGAGCGGACCTGAAGGCGGCTTCGTCTTCCCGAACCTGCAACCGGGCCGCTACACGTTGACCGCCACGGCGAGCGGCTTCCAGCCGGTCACGCTGCAGGAGATCATCGTCCAGACCGCGCGCTCGACCGACGTCGTCGTGCAGTTCCAAGTGGCAGGCGTGAGCGAACAGGTCAGCGTGCAGGCGAGCACGCCAGTGGTCGAAACGACGTCCACGACCATCGCGAACACCGTGCGGAACGAGCAGATCGCGAAGCTGCCGCTCTCGGGCCGCAACGTTTTGAACTTCGCTCTGCTCGTGCCCGGCACGGCGACGAGTGCCGGCGCGCGCGACAGCGAGTACAACGGCCTCCCGGGCGGCGCGATCGCTATCACGCTCGACGGCATCAACGACAACTCGGCGCGGTTCCGTAGCGGCGGCACCAGCTTTTTCGTCTTTGCTCCGATTCGGCTGGGGGCGGTTGAGGAAGTCACGGTGTCGACTGCCGGCCTCACGGCGGAAGCTGGAGCCGAGGGTGCTGTGTCGATTCAGTTCTCAACGAAGCGCGGAACGAACAGCTTCCACGGTCAGGTATTCGATACCATCCAAAGCGATAAGCTCAACGCGAACACCGTCGTGAATGCGGCGCGTGGTCTGGCGAAACCCAAGTTGAAGCAGCACGAGTACGGTGCCAACATCGGCGGGCCCATCATCAAGAACAAGCTGTTCTTCTTCGCCAATTACGAGCAGATCTATCAGCCGAGCGAGACGACGATCTCGCGCAACGTCCTCACGCCGGAGGCGCAGTCTGGGGTATTCCGGTACACGGCCACGGACAACTCGGTGCGGACCGTCAACCTGCTCGACATCGCGCGGGCCAACAGCTTTCCCAGCGGCATCGACCCCTTCGTCAGTTCACAGCTGCAGGCCGCCA
>DATAEK010000010.1:0-4974 GCA_036258055.1 Vicinamibacterales bacterium | reverse complement strand
CGAGGGTGGCGGCCGCTCGCGCCTCCCTCAGCAGGCGCCGTTGCGCGAGGGGATCGGTCTCGGTCGCCGGAGGAAGGAACTTCAGGGCGATGCGTCGGCCGAGCTGCATGTCATCGGCGAGATACACTTCGCCCATTCCGCCAGCTCCCAGCTTTTCGCGAATCACGTAGCGACCAAACTGCTGCCCTGATGTGATCGGATTCATCGCGCGTGCTGCGTTCTCGCTCTCGTTCCTGAATTGCCGGTTGACGAAGAGGTGGATCTGCGTCGTTCCCGTCGAAAAGGAGCCGTCGTCTGACGGCCTACAGTGTCACAAGATGAGCTTCGACCGCTAATTACCGTTCCAGGACGTTTCTGCGACGGTCGTTTGGCTTCGAAGCCTTCAGGCTTTGTGGAGGAGGCACACCGCCGACCAGGGCATCGGCAGCTTCCACGGCTCCGGCGGATCCGGCATCGCGGCGTACGGTCGCATGGCTTCGGGAAGCCGGTTCAGCTCCGCTGCCGTACGAAACATCGAGCGCACCTCGACAGCCGTCCACCCGCATCGTAGAAAGAACGTCGGACCATCCGCCGGACCGAATTGGTACGAGAGGTTGGCCTGCGCGATCAACTCGCTCATCTGCTGCAGCATCAAGGTGAGCAGCGCCGGCGAGGAGAGATCCACCAGCCAGCGCGCAAACGAGGGGATCGCCGCGAGGTCGCGCCCGAGCGTCGTCACCTGGCCTTCGGTCAGGTAGACCAGCAGCCCTTCAGAGATCACCACTGTCTTGGTAGCGCCCGCGCCGAGGCGCTCGAAGAGGGCCCGTCTCGCGGGCTCGTCTGACAAATCGAGCGGAACCCGTTCGAGCTGACACTTCGCGTGCTCTCCGGCGAGCACTTCTTCTTTGTACGCGAGGATCGCTGGAAGGTCGATCTCGACCCATCGAAGCGACGCCGGAAGATCCATGCGATAGGGGCGGGCATCCAGTCCGGCGGCGACGTTGATGACCAGGTCGGCGCCGCTCCGGATTTCCTGCGCGGTAAAGCGGTCGAACAAGTAGGTCCGTGCGATGAACGGCCATTGGTTTTCTTCCGCGAACGGCTGCGCTCGCGCGATCTCGTCACCACGGCTTCCGGCGAGCCGCCGCGCGTAGGGATCGCGGAAAATCGCGTCCGGCCGCTCCGTCTCACGCGCGCGATAGGTCGCAACCCAGCGCGCCGTGTCCGTGATGTCGCGAATGAGACGCTCGGTCATGGTCGCCTCAGATTACTTCAGTGTCACCTCAAACACCCTCCGGTGCCGGTGACTCGACAACACGTCGGAGCGGTTGCGGCTGCGCGTACGTGATCGTTCGCCAGAGCCATTCGAGCGGTCCGAAACGGAACCGTGCGAGCCATGCGCGGCTCGCCGCGACCTCGGCACCGAAGAGCAGCACGGTGGCGGGTGCGTAGGCGAGGGGACGCAGCGTCAACCCAAACCCGTACCCTGATGACAGCACGTCGAGCACGGCGGCCTGCAGCATGTAGTTGGTCAGGGCCATGCGCCCCGCCTGGCCGAACACAGCCAATCGCGCCGACCACTGCGGCCGATAAGCGAGCAGCAGCACGACGGCGCCAATGTAGGTGAAGCAGAGCCATTGATCCTGAATCAGGCCGAATCCGTACTGGATCGCCCAGTCGGCGTCCGGAATGCCGATTGACGGAAGGTGACGAAGCACCGTCCAGGACGCCGCCCAGGCGACGGCGCCGAAGATCATCCACCGCACTATCAACCGCGCGTGACGTAACGGCTCGTCGAAGACGCCGTGCCGTAATGCGAGCAACCCGATGATGAAAAGCGCGAGGTTGACGTCCGGCAGGAGAATCCACCACCGCAGATGCGATCCTTTGAAGAGCGCCCAGCGCGCGGCGAGGAGTGTCGTGTAGTCAGGCTGATGGGCGGCGGCGGCTGCGGCCTTCATGAGCGCGATGAGCGTCGTCGGACGCGACAGCGGAACGCCGGTCCACCAGGCCTGCAGAGCCATCCACTCGTCAACCACCGGCCCGGCGGCTACGACCACGACCGCGAGGGCGAGGAGTGCTCGACTCGACCACCCCCGGATCAGTAAGAGAACCACGCCCCAGCACGCGTACGTAAAGAGAATGTGGAAGCCGAAGAAGATCTCCGCAACCGCGCCGAAGAGGGCGAGGGCGATCAGGCGGCGGAGGTAGATCGCGACGACGGGCGCGCCGGGGCGATCGAGGCGCCGCAGGAGGATCGCGAATCCGACGCCGAACAGAAACGCGAACGTGCCCCAGGCCTTCTGCTCGATCAGCACGTAGACGCCCCACCCGATCAGATCTTCCAGACCCGTCGTCGGACGCCTCATCTTCTGGTGGAAGTGCACCAGAATCATCGCGCAGAGCGCAAGGCCGCGCAGGATGTCGAGCGCGTGCAGGCGCTCACCGGCGTCGACTGGCGCGGGAGAAAGACCGCTGGAAGTCATATCAGGCACCATCGGTTCGTGCGCGGGAGGTGGCTGATTATGGCTGATTTGGAGGGGTCCCGAAAATCGACACGCGCTGGACGTGACGGCTCGTTCAGCGCGTCGTCACGAATTCGTTGGTGTATGTCCGTGACAGGTCGATGGTCGCCCTCTTCACCTTCTCCATCGATCCTGCCAACAGGGTTCGTACCGCTTCTGCGCCATCGGGAGTCATCACGCCGTTACTCGAGAACATCGGCATCGAGTTGCCCAGTGCTTCGACAAACAGCGCGTCATCCTCGCCGCGCAGCGCCTTCGGCGTCTTCTCCGCGATGTCCTGCGGTGAGTGCGTGTGCATCCATTGCAGCGTCCGCAGCATGGCGCGGGCGAGGCGGGCGGCCGCGTCGCGGTGTGCGTCGATCCACGCGCGGGTGGAGTAGAAGACCGAGGCGGGATACGTTCTTGTCCCGAGCGCTTCCATCGTCCCGCGCTCGTCGCGGAGATCGGCCAGCACCTTGACCGACGGATTGCGCTTCTTGACGAGCGTGAACGAGGGATCGGCCATCCAGCCTGCGTCGACCTTGCCCCGCTCGATGGCCGCGATCGCCGTTGCCGCGCTGCCGATCGTCACGACGCTGACCGAGTCGATCGGCACCTGATACTTCGTCAGGAGAAAGCTCAGGAGCATTTGCGACGACGACCCGGGCGTCGTCACGCCCGCGACCTTTCCTCGCAGCTGGCCGACGGCGCTGACGCTGCCCGCCGCCTGCGGCGAGGTCACGAGCACCAGCCCTGGATAACGCAGGATCGTCACGAACGCGACGAGCTCGCGGCCTTCGGCGGCCATCTGAATCGTGTGGTCGTAGAAGCCGGACACGACATCGGCGCTGCCGCCGACGAGGGCTTGAAGCGCCTTTGCGCCTCCCGGGAAATCCTGCAGCTCGACGTCGAGGCCTTCCTCTCTGTAGAACCCGAGCTCCTGGGCGAGCGTCGTCGGCAGATATACCATCTGCGCCTGGCCGCCGACGGCGAGGCGCACGCGCGGCCGTCCGGGATCGTTTCGCGCGCACGCGGCCCCCAGCGCGACGACGAAGGCGACGGTCACCAACAGCACACGATTCATCACCCTCCTATCGTATCTGCGACAAGGTTCACCCTCGCCATCGCAGCAGCCAGCGCTCGACGCGCGACACTCCCAGGCTCGCGGTGACCACCACTGCGGCGAGCACGAACATCCCGGCGAACACGCCCGTGGTATCGAATGTTCCTTCCGCCTGCGCGATCACGTAGCCGAGCCCGCGAGTGGCCCCGAGGTACTCCCCGACGACCGCACCGACCATGGCGAATCCCAGACTGGTCTGGAGGCTCGAGAAGATCCAGGTGAGCGCGCTCGGGATGAGCACGTGGCGGACCAGCTGACGCTCGGTGGCTCCGAGCATCCGGACGTTGTTGATGATGATCCGGTCGGCCTGACGGACGCCTTGATAGGTGTTGAAGAACATCACGAAGAACACGAGCGTGACGGCGAGCGCGACTTTCGACCAGATCCCGAGCCCGAACCACAGCAGGAAGAGTGGCGCCAGGACGACCCGTGGGATCGCGTTCAACATGGTGATGTACGGCTCGAGGACGCGGGCGGCGAGCGGTGACCGCGCCAGGACGAAGCCGGTCGTCACGCCTGTCGCGGCCCCAATCCCAAGGCCGAGCACCGATTCCCCGAGCGTCACCAGCAGGTGCGGCCAGAGCGATCCGTTCGACATCCACGACGCGATGCGAGCGATGATGCTGCTCGGCCGGCTGAAGAAGAACGGGTCGATGATCCCCGCCGCGGCTCCCGCCTGCCACGACGCGATGATGAACAGGCCGAGAGCAATCCGCCATGTCGCGACGCTCACTCTGTCGGTCATGGCCGTTCACCACGCTGGCTTCTGATGACCTCCTCACGAAGCACCGACCAGATGGCGCGATAGATGTCCACGAACGCGGCCGTCGTCCGCAGCTCCATCAGGTCGCGGGGACGCGGCAGCGTCACGGCGTGCGTGGCCACGATCCGGCTCGCCGGTCCCGCAGACATGACGACGACCTCGTCTGCGAGCGCGATGGCTTCCTCGAGATCGTGCGTCACGAACACGATCGTGCGCCGCGCCGCGGGCGGGATTTCTCCGCTGGCATCCCACAACGACAGCAGTTCGGTCTCCATCAACTGCCGGGTCTGGACATCGAGCGCGCTGAACGGTTCGTCCATGAGGACCTGGCTGCGATCGAGCACCCAGTTCTGCGCCATGGTCACGCGCTTTCGCATGCCGCCGCTCAACTGCGATGGGTAATGCGATGCGAAGGCGGCCAGGCCGACGCGCTCGAGCCACTGGGTCGCGCGCGCCGTCGCGTCGGCTTTCGGCGATCCGGCCAGCGTCAGTCCCAGGGCGACGTTGTCGCGAACGCTCTTCCAGGGCAGCAGCGCGTCCTGCTGAAACATGTAGGTGGCGCGGCGGTTCAGGCCGACGAGTGCGATTCCGTCCACACGAACGCT
>DATAEK010000001.1:0-5007 GCA_036258055.1 Vicinamibacterales bacterium | reverse complement strand
TTCGTGACCAGCATGTACCGGTTGTAGTTCCGCCGGCCGCGCAGCTCGAGTTGGTCTGCTCGGGAAAGGAATGTTAGAAGACGCGATTCGGGCGATCGTGTTGTGGTAGTGCTCGAACGGGGATGCCTGAACATGGTGTCTCTCGAAGACACCCGGAGCCTCGAGCGATTCGCTCGGTTGGACACTGATTTACCCCTCGCGGGGGTCACATCTGCGCTCGTCGCGCATGGGATCCAGTTTCGGTGACGGACGCTGTGATAAGGTCGAAAGGCCGGCTACCTTCCTCGCTATAATCGGCCGTCCGCGGTGCCGAGGTGTTCATGCGGTTCGCTACGCTGTCTCTCCTGGCCGCCACGCTCTTCGCGCAGTCATCACAGCCGACGTTCCGGAGCCGCGTCGACCTGCTCCGGGTGGACGTCACCGTCGTGGACAACTCCGGCGCGCCGATCAGAGATCTCGCCTCGGGCGACTTCCTCGTCACGGTGGACGGAGAGCGGAGGCGAGTCGCATTTGCGCGGTTCTACGGTCCGGAGATCGGACCGCCCGCCGCGGGCGCGCCTCCCTCGTTCGCCGACAACACCACAACCACGGCGGTGGGACGGGTCGTGATCCTCGTCGCCGATCTCCAGAGCATCACCCCGGGGTCCGAGAAGGTGTTCTTCGAGACGGCAGGATCGCTCATCGATCGGCTCGGCCCGGAGGACTCGGTGGGACTGATCCTGCTTCCCGGCAAGGGCATCGAGTTGACGCGCGATCACGCGCGGGTGCGTAGCGTCCTCGCGAACGCGCACGGATCGGCGAGCGCGATGGGTCGGGAGCATGCGATCACCATGCGCGAGGCGGAGGCGTTCTTCCGCGACGATCGACGCGTCATCAGGGACGTCATCGAACGCGAGTGCCAGTCGGAAGACCGGGCGTGCCCGAGGGATCTCGACCGCGAGGCACGTGAGATCCTGAACGAGGCGGACCAGCACATTCGCAGCCTGGTCACGACCCTGGCGGAGTTGAACAGGGGGATCGCGCACATCGACGCGCCGCGCACGGTCGTGGTGCTTTCGGCCGGCCTGCCGTACCGGCTGGAGAGCGAGTCGTTCTTCCGCGATCTGAAGCGGCGCTCCGCCGAATCGGGCATCACGACCTACGTCGTCCAGCTGTATCAGCCATATACCGACGCGAGCCAGAGAAAGCCAGGGACGGCAACACTGCCCAGCACGGATCTCGCGGAGGGATTGTCGAACCTTGCCGCTGCGACGGACGGCTCGATCCATTTCGGCGTCGGGCGCGCCGAGAGTGTTTTCGGTCGCATTCAAACCGAGATCGTCCACACCTACCAGCTCGGCGTCGAAAGCGTAGCGGCGGATGCGGACGGAAAGACGCACAAGATCGAGGTACGCGTGACGCGACCCGCTGCCGTGGTCCGCGCTCGCCGCGAGTTCGTCATCTCGAAAGACGCCAGGCCGGTACGCACGGTGGCGGACACGATGGCGCTCCCGCCCGGGCTTTCGGCAACGCCGCTCTCGATCGGTGTCTACAACACGCGCGGCCAGGATGCGACGACGCTCAAGCTGGTCGTGCTCCTCGAAAGCGTGACCGGCACGCGTCCGGCAGCCGCGCCATCGTTCGCGTTCGAAATCACGCCGGCTGCTGGCAAGCCGGCGTTCCAGGCGCATGGAAAGATGAAAGTGCAGCGCGACCGCGCGGTCGCAACCATCGCCGCGCAAGTCGCTCCCGGCCGGTATTCCCTGCGCGGCGCGATTGTCGACGCCGAAGGGCGGGCTGGCTCGGTCGAGCTCCCGATCACCGTCGGGATGCGGCAGGCTGGCGAGTACCAGTTCAGCGACCTGATCGTTGGCACACTCGCGGATGGGTTCACGCCCACGTCGCGCATCGGTCCGCCAAGCGCGACGACGCTCCTCGAGCTGTACACCGCCGATCCGGCGCGCTTCGACGGGGTCACCATCGATCTGGAATTGAAAAACGGCGACGCCACGCTGGCGACCGGCACAGCGAGGCTTGCGAAGGTATCCTCCGAGCACCAGCGTGTCGCGCAAGGCACGCTCAAAGTCCCGGAGCTTGGGGCCGGCGCCTACCAGGTGATCGCGATCGTCAAGCGGAACGGACAGCCGGTCGCGCACCTGGCGCGAACGGTCGTTCATTTCTAGCCGGCTGAAGGCACCGCGATCAGCTACGAGGCGGCGCTCGAAGAAGCGCGAATCTGGCTCGAGGCACGCGCGGCGGCTCAGTCGCCGACCCGCGATGCGAGACGCAGCGACCGCCGCGCCGGCCGGAAGGGCGCGCGCAACGGTCTGTTACCTATCCGCGGATGTCATCGGTTGCCGTGTGAGGTAGTAGACGTGACTCTCGATCAACGCCGTGGTGTAGACGAATCCCCTGGGCCTGGCCGCCCGGAAGCCCCAGAGCAGCGGCCCCGACGCTGCGGTTTGCATCTCTCCATGGCGGGTGAACGTGAGCGCGGCTGGAGCACGTCCTCATCGATCACATGATGTTGATCGAGCCGCCGGCCTACCTTACGGCTCTGCTACGCGACACCGACGATTCACGCTAGGATCAGCCGCACAGAGAACGAAAATCGGCCTTCACGAATAACGCGGGGCTAGCCCGCGTTGAAACTCCTGTTCAAAAGCATCTGTGGCCCCCTTGAAGACCACAGGGACGCACGGAGGCACCATGCAACTCACGAAGCCCGATTTGTTGAACATTTGTTGTGCCTGCTCTTCCACACAGGGGGTATTCAACGTTCGATGCTACGGCGCGAAAGGCGACGGCCTGACCAACGACCTCGACGCGATCCTCGCCGCGCGTGACGCCCTGAATGCCGAGGGCGGTGGCGTCCTCTTCTTTCCGCGGGGCACCTTTGTCGTCAGCGACACCATCGAGCTCGGCGCCAGCACGACGGTCCTCGGGTTGGGGGCTGCCTCGGTGCTCCGGGCGAAGCCCGACGTCGCCTGCTTCAACATGCTGCTCATGCGAGACACCGACAACGTACGCGTCCGGGATCTCGTGCTCGATGGAAACCGCGACATGACCAGCCCCCCGGCCGATCCGGCCACCGAAAACATTGGCTGCGGGTTCCTCGGTCGGCCGGTGGACAAGGGCCAGACCGGGCTGTCCATTCAGAACGTCGTCATTCGCGACCACCATCGAGCCGGCATCCGGATCAGGGGTCCGCGCAACAGTGACGACCCCTATCGGCTCTGCCCGAACGAGGTCGAGGTGATCGGGTGCCAGATCCGCGGCTGCGGCAGCCGCGGCGTTGTCGTCACCCGCGCCACTCGGGCTCGCATCGCCGGCAATGTCATCACTTCGTGTACGCAAGCTGGCATCCAGTTGGTACTCAGCCGCGCCGCCGTCATCGACGGAAACGTGATCCAGATGACCATCCAGAGGAAGGGTACCAACAGCGGTCACGGTATCGGCGCCGCCAACTCCCTCGACTACGTCATCGTCAACAACGTGGCCAGTGAGAACGAGCGCTGGGGCATCGCCGCCTCGTCGGGCCTCGGGCTCTGGCCGAAGCAGTACCGCATGTCGCAGCGCTACGTCGTCGCCAACAATGTCTGCCGCGCCAATGCCGCGGGCGGCATCACCATCGATCCCACCCTCCCCAAGGACCACCCAGATCATGATCAGATCCAGGACTCCTTTGCCACGGTGGCCTCCAACGTCTGCGTGGCCAACCACGGCCCCGGCATTCACACTACCCACGCCGGGTATCTGGCCGTGAGCGGCAACATTTGCTACGGCAACGACAACGCCGGCATCGGCATCGTCTCGTCGCGCGACGCGGTCGTCGGCGAGAACGTGCTGACCGGCAACAGCAACGGTGTCGGCTTCTTCGCCGACACCGGCGTGCAGGATGTGGGGCACCATCTTCTCGGCGGCAACGTGTACGACAGGAACACGCCCGGTGAGATCCAGTTCGGTCCGGACCATCCGGCCATCCGGCAGCTGCAGGATCGCTGGCCCAGGGAGGGAGACGGCGGCATGAACCTTCCGGTGAAGCCCACGGGCGGAGATCCGGTGGCCCCCGTCGACGGTCTGCTCTACCTCAACGCCGCCGACAAGGAGTTACGCGTGTACGCAGACGGGGCCTGGCACACGGTCACATCCTGGTAGCAGGTCGACGAGGAAGCAAAGATCGATGAAGAACGGAGAGGCAAGACCCGCTTGGTCTGGTTCTTCTTGCGACCTTTCGCTTTCGGCATCCGCGACGGCCTCCTTTCACCGTCGCCGACAGCTTCGCTGATGTTCGGCGCTGCGGCGTTTACCGCGGCTAGTGCCGCCTAGACCACCTGCCGACGCTCGAGCCGACACGGTCTCCTAAGATGAGATGGTGAGAAGCACAGGGCTGTCGGATCGGCCAGAGTGCTTGGAACTGCGTTCGGCGATATTCCGCCATCAGGTTCGGTAAGCTTCCGTCTGGTAATGGACACTCTCACCGTTCCAGTTTTCCGTACATGCGTTCTCCTGGGCGGGTTGCAACGTTTTCTGGCCAGTTGACGTACTGGGACGATGTCGTTCCCGACGTGTCTCTTGCAAGTCTGTTCTGCTTCGCTTGGGAATCGGCCCGCACAACGCGATCGCATGACGCAACTTTCTTGCCTTGCGGTATGACTGCGGTTCAGGGGTGACGACGAAGAGGTTCGACGCTCAGGGCGGCGCACCGTTCATAAGCCGCTATGGCGAGCGATCGAATTTCTTCCCGAGGGGAGTGGAATAGCGGGCGATGATCTGCCAGTTGCCTGCAGTCTGTCTCCAGATGTCTACGACGTAGAAATCGCCACTGCGATCGCGCCCGGTAAAAGTGGCCTTCTGGCTGAGGAGCAAACTCACGACCGCGAGATCGTTCGTAAGCTTGCGAGCGGCCTGGTGCCGTTCCTCGAAAGACTCCATTTTGTATGCACGTGTCGCCTGAGGCCGCAGATCCTCGCGCAGGGCGCGGGGGACGCTGCGCTCGGGAGCATCTCCTACGCGGAGCGTGAAATC
>DATAEK010000446.1:0-24072 GCA_036258055.1 Vicinamibacterales bacterium | reverse complement strand
CCAGGCGGTGTTGCTTTGACGGTCACCGGTGATCCGTCGCATCCGGTAGTCGTTGTCGAACTTCTGCGCGCGCTGCACGTTGCCGAGCAGGTCGTCGGGCTTGATGACCAGGCCGCGATACTCGCGCCAGGTCTCCGGATACGCCAGCTTCATCGAGAGCCGTGAGAGCTTGGCAGCCGCTTCCCGTTTCGCGCGGCGTGCGCGCGGCCGATCAGCGTGAAGATGCGGGCGAGATACTCCAGGTACTGACGCCGGATCGTCTGAAACTTCGGATCGGGATCGAGGTAGTCCTTCCGGTCCGGCAGGAGCGTGCCGCCTTGCGAGATCTGGACCACGAGCCGGCCCGGCACACGCACGTCTTCGCCAACGACGCCGGCAAACGGACCGCCGGCCGCAATCGACGAGAGGTATCCCATTTCGGCCGCAAGGTCACGCGCGGTCACGATCGCGTTGATTCGCGCGAGCTCAGGCTGGATCGGTGCGGCGCCGAGTGCGTCCAGCCGACGCTCGTCCATCATGCTGGCGTACAGGTCGGCAATCTGCTGGGCAGGGCTGCCGGGTGCCCGCTTCCCTGACGCGGAGATCTCCTCGATGATCGCGCGGACGTCCGCTTCCGCGCGATCCGACAGCTCGATGAACGTGCCGTAGCTGACGCGATCGGACGGGATAACCGTCGCCGCAAGCCACCCGCCGTTGACGTGGGAGAACAGATCGTCCTGGGGCCGGACGCTGCGATCGAACGAGGCGAGCTCGAGGCCCGGCCCCCGACCAGTCGACTGGGCGGTCAGCGCGACCGCGGCCAGCGCGACCGTTGCGAGATGACACGTGCGGCGTCGAGGTGGGTGAAGCACGTGCGAGCTGCTTGCAGTTCAGGCGCTGCGCCACCGAGCGGGCGTGCGCGTCCTTTGAATCCGGCGGGCCCGCGCGCGGTCACGTGCGGTACGACACGAGCAGGCCGTCTCGAATCGGCACCAGCGTCGAGATCCACTCCGGACTTCTCGTCAGCCGCTCGGTCGCACGACGGATTGCTTCCGTGTCCGCGGATCGATCGGCGGCGTCGAACACGCGGCCGCTCCACAGCATGTTGTCGACGATCAGGATGCCGCCCTTCCGCAGCCGCTCTGCGATGAGCGGCACGGCGTCGGGGTACCCACGCTTGTCGATGTCCATGAAGATCACGTCCCACTGACCCGGAGTGGCACGCAGCGTTTCGACGGCTTCGCTGACGTGAAAACGCACCACACCGTCGACACCGATCGCGGCGAGGTGCTTGCGCGCGCGATCCGAGAGATCCTTGTCCCAGACCACGTGGTGCACTTCGCCGCCGCCGTTCTCCATGACGGCGCGGGCGAACCACGCAGTGGAGTAGCCGTATCCCGAACCCAGCTCGAACACCCGGCGGGCGCCAGCCAGCCGCGACAATACGTAGCAGCACTGGCCTGAGGCCGGGCCGATGATGGGGAAGTCGTGCTCTCGCGCGTAGGCTTCCATGCGCGCGAGCTCGGGGTGACGCGCCGGGACCAGATCGTCGAGATAGGTGCGAAGGGGCTCGGAGAAGAGCGGATCGGACATGGTGTTGGACTTCCGGGGATCCGCCGTCAGGACACGGCGTCCACCAGGCCGCGCCACTGTCGCGCGGCGGCCGGGCTCGTCTGCGACACGGCGGCGCCGCAGAGCCACGCCTGCTCCCCCCTCGCAGTCTGCCACACGAGGTCGGCGCGCATCGACAGATCGGACGAGAGCAGATGGATGCTGAGCGAGGTAGGCAGCGCTCGCTCCTCCGTGCGCGGGATTTCGAAGCGCAGTCCACCGTAACTGACGTCGAGGATACGGGCCGGCTGATCGTCGATTCGCGCCGCCAGCCCACCGGTCACCAGTTTGCGCTCCCAGCGGCGCGGCGCCTCGAAGCGCGATTCCCTCACGTCAGCCAGCCGCCGGCGCACCAGATCCAGCAGGGCCGCCGGCGCGACGGGTTTCAGCAGGTAGTCAGCGCCGTGCTGACGCGCGTCGGCTTCGAGCACCGGATCGGCGAACCCGGTGATCATGATCGCCGGGATCCGCCGTGGGCTGCTGACCAGCAATTGCAGACCGTTGAACGCACCAAGCCGCACATCGGCGATGAGCAGGTCGGGCGGTTCGGACCGGAGCGCGCGCAGTCCTTCCTCGAACGTCGCCAACGCGTGCGTCTGGTAACCGGCGTTCGCCAGCAGTTCGGCCAGCCCGCTGCGCGTTGCGGGATCGTCTTCGACGATCAGCACTCTGGCAGACATCGATTTGATTCCGGCGTCGAGGATGAACTGGAACGTGTGCAGAGCAGAGGAAGCACGAGAAAGGCCGCCCGTGTCAAGTGCACAGCACAACTTTATATCCGGAAGCGGATTCCGTGATGCAGGTTTGTCGCGCCGTGCCGGAGACTTCCGGCCCTCAACGCAGCCCAAGTGCCAGCAGGATCGCAATTGTGACAATCGTCACAACTGTGGGCAGTGCGGGGTCCGAAAAGAAGGAAGGAACACGCCGGTCGCTACGCATGGGGAGCGCCTCGGCCGGCTATCGGTGGCTGCCGATGACAACTTTAGTCGATGAGCGCGGAGCGCGATCCGCTCGGCGCCGACGGATCACAGGACTTGAACGCAGCTCCCCGACTACGGAAACCGCACACCGCTCACGGCCCCGGCCGCGACGAACACGCGTGTGTTGTTGGCTTTAGGGTCGCCAGGCGTGACGAAGAACCCGACCGCGTTCGGCTTGTAGACCAGAGTCGAGCCAAAGAGCACTTCGCCATCCTTGAACGTCACCTCGATGCGACGCCCCTGCGACGGATGCCCGTAGGTTTTCTCTTCGACGTATCCGGGATCACCCGCAAAGTCGCGGACGAAGAAGACCGCCTTCAAGCGATCGAGGGGAACGACGATGCCCTCGTGCTTGGCCGAAGTGATCGATGGCCACAACGAGAACTGTCCCCGCGCCGAGTTGAAGTCCTGGCTGAATCCTTTGTGGGCAGTGCCATCCGTGAACCGGACGACGAGCTTTTGCCACGCGTTTCCCTGTGGTGCCACTTCCGGCTTCGAGGCCGATGCGGCCGGCGTGGGCGCAACGGGCCGAGCCATCGGGTCCACCGAGGGCGGCAGCACCTCCAGGGCGGGGTGCGCCGAGTCGGCGGGCGGGAGCTTCGCAACTGGGGATGGGGCTTCCGGCAAATCGATTGGCCGCGGGAAGCGACAGGCGATCCGGTACATTGACCCCCCGTCGTCAATCGGCCGGCACCGCAGCACGTCGACGAGGACGACAATCTCCGTCGCCGGTCCACTGATTTCGAGCGACTGAATCGAACCGGCCGGCAGCTTTTCCGCGACTTCGAGCAGAGCGCCTCCCGCTGACAGGTCCACGATCGTCACCGGAGGTCCCTGCCGCAGCCGCGCCGACTCGAGCCAAACGAGCTCGTCGAGCACCAGCCGCGGATGCCGCCGCCGTTCACGGCCGGCACGGTTGGTTGCTTCGGCTAGATGTCTGTTTCGCCCGAGGGCCGCCGAGGCCGCCGAGGCACTGACCAACGTCGATGCCGCCCTGTCAATGATTGCCATGTGTTCCATGCCTCACGTCGCGTACCGCGGAACGGGCCCCTCCCGCTCCGCGGCCGCGATCCATCCGGCACCCCTCCAGGTCGCCCCAGACCTCAGTCTGCTGGGGACTGGATAGGCAAGGCCGGAGCCATAATTCCGAATGGAGGCTGCAAACACTTGATTAAATGTAGCTTAGCTACCTGCGGCGACTCGCGTTTTGGGCCCGGCTGTGCGCGTAGTTGGCGAGGATCTGTTCAGAAAAGACACATTCTTCGAATGGATCGCGATTCTTTCTCAAGAAAACCGCGATTCTTCCACTGTCCGAAAACAGACCACTCGGTGAGCGTCAAAAACGCCACCAAATCAGTCTGTTAGGGAATCACGGCGGACAAGGCCGTGCTGTTTCGGAACGTGGCGATCAGTCGCGGCCGTGCGGGCCCCACCAGCCTTCGGAGACTAGCCGTTCCTGGAGCTGGAGCCAGCGGTCGTATGCCTCGGCGGACGTCGCAAACGCTTCGCGTCGCTCAGGACGCTTCGGCTCGGAAATGACGATCTCGTATCCCATTGCGTCGTCGCCCTTGATTTCGCATTGCAGGAAGTCGGAGCCACGCTGAAAGAAATAGAACATCCCATAGAGAACTATCGGACCTGGACGCGTGATCCAGCAGCGGTCCCGCTCAGCGATCGGTGTTTCGGATCGCGATCACGTGGCCCTGTGTGCGGATCAGGAGCAGGCCTTCCGAGAGCGCGGGCGTCGCGAGCGTACTCTCCATCATGTCGTTGTCCGCGAGGACCTGATACGTCGGTCCTGCTTTCAGCACCAGCATGTGTCCGTCTTCGCTGGCGATATAGACCTTCCCGTCAGCGGCGACTGGAGATGACGTGAACGCGGTCGTGCCGCTCGCGAGCCGCTCCTGATACTTCTTCTCGCCGGTTCGTGCGTCGTACACCATGATCACGCCGTTGTAGTTCACGATGTAGAGCAGCCCCTGATACACGAGCGGCGTGGACATGTAGCCGCCGCCTCGCGGATAACTCCACACGACCGAGTCGTTGCTCGTCGTGTCTTTCGCGAGCGAGATGTCTCCCGTGGCGGTTTCCTTGATCGCGAAGACCGGCGCGCCCATACCGTGCGCGTTGGTGACGTAGATCAATCCGTCCTGCACGACCGGCGTTGGAATCGGAATGTCGCCGAGGCCTTTCAGCTTCCAGATCTCCTTGCCGGTTTTGAAATCGTAGGCGCCGATGTGTCGCAGACCGTTCACGATGAGTTGTGTCTGCCCGCCCACTTCGTGCACCGTGGGCGTACTCCACGTCGGCACGTCGTCCCGCGTCACGCGCCAGAGCTCGTGACCGTCCTGCGCGTCGAACGCGGCGATGAAGGATCCTTTTTGAACGTCGGCCTGCACGACAACGACGTTGTTGTGGATGATCGGCGAGCTGCCCGTTTCCCACTGCGCGTCGGGCACCATGTAGAAGCCGGCATCCAGGACGCCCAGATCTTTCTTCCAGAGCAGTTTGCCGGTCAGGTCGTACGCGTAGAGCCCTTCGGATCCGAAGAACGCGACGACCCGCTGACCGTCGGTCGCGACCGTTGAATTGGCGTGGGTCGCCTTCATGTGACGCTTGATCTTCGGAACCCCCGAGTACGCCGTCTGCTGCCACTTGATCGCGCCGGTCTTCTTGTCGAGGCAGTAGACACGCCACTCGTGCGTCGTGTCGTCCTGCACGGGACTGATGTCGCCGTAGAGGCCGACCTTCAGGCCGGCGTCTTTCTGACCGCTGATGGCGGTTGTCAGAAAGAGGGCGTCGCCCCACACGACGGGACTCGAGTGGCCCAGGCCGGGAATCGGCGTCTTCCAGGCGATGCCTTTTCCTTCGGCAACGCTCCACGACGACGGCAGGGTGAAGCCGTCTGCAACGCCGGCGGCGCGGATACCGCGGAACTGCGGCCAATCGACGCCGGGGCGCGGCGCGATGTCACCACGCAACGTGACATGGCCGGCAACGACGGAAACCGCAAGGAATGTGCTGGCGGTGAGTGCTTTCAACGAGGGACGCATAGGTCCTTGCCTCCTGGGCGAGAAACGGCCGCACGATGCTATCAGAGCCGTCGAGCGGCGCAACTTCTGATGGGACGGGCATGATGGTGTCACGGTTCGGCACGAGTCGAGTCGCCGCGGGCCTCTCCCTGCCAAGGTATAATTGAGGTTTTCATTTCATAAAATGGACCGATCGATGACCGAGCCAGCCCACGACGTCGACACCCCCCTCGATTTCATCCGCACGATCGTGGCGGAAGACGTCCAGGCGGGAAAGCTCCGCGGACGTGTGGCGACGCGCTTTCCGCCCGAGCCGAACGGGTATCTGCACATCGGTCACGCGAAGTCGATCTGCCTGAACTTCGGTGTCGCGAAGGAGTTCGGCGGCACCTGCAACCTGCGGTTCGATGACACGAACCCGACGAAGGAAGATGTCGAGTACGAGGACTCGATCAAAGAAGACGTGCGGTGGCTCGGATTCGACTGGGCGGATCGCCTGTACTACGCGTCCGACTATTTCGAGCAGCTGTACGAATACGCGGTTCATCTGATCAAGACCGGCAAGGCCTACGTGGACAGCTCGTCCGCTGACGAGATTCGTACGCTCCGCGGAACGCTGACCGAACCGGGCACCGACAGTCCGTATCGCAATCGCCCCATTGCGGAGAGCGTCGATCTGTTTGCTCGCATGCGCGCCGGAGAGTTCGCCGACGGCGCCCATGTCCTGCGCGCGAAGATCGACATGGCGTCGCCGAACATCAACATGCGGGATCCGGTCCTCTACCGGATCCGGCGCGCGCACCATCACCGGACGGGGGACGCCTGGTGCATCTATCCGATGTACGATTTCGCGCACCCTCCTTCTGACGCCCTCGAGCACATCACCCATTCGCTCTGCACGCTCGAGTTCGAGGATCACCGGCCGCTCTACGACTGGCTGATTGAAAACCTCCCGGTGCCGGCGACGCCTCGCCAGATCGAGTTCGCCCGGCTGAACCTGACCTACACGCTCACGAGCAAGCGGAAGCTGCTCGAGCTCGTGGAGGAAGGTCACGTGAGCGGTTGGGACGATCCGCGGATGCCGACGCTCGTAGGGATGCGGCGCCGGGGTTACACGCCGGAGGCGATCCGAACGTTCTGCGATCGGATTGGCGTCGCCAAGCGCGAGAACGTCGTGGACGTGGCGCTCCTCGAGCACGCGGTCCGCGAGGATCTCAACCGCCGGGCACCCCGCGTCATGGGTGTGCTGAAACCGCTGAAACTGGTCATCGAGAACTATCCGGACGGACAGGTGGAGGAGTTCGACGTCATCAACAACCCGGAGGACGACGCCGCCGGTTCGCGGAAGGTACCGTTCTCGAAGGAGCTGTGGATCGAGCACGACGATTTCCGCGAGGATCCGCCGAAGAAGTTCTTCCGGCTCTCGCCGGGGCGGGAAGTGCGGCTGCGCGGGGCGTATTTCGTGACGTGCACGAGCGTGGTGAAGGATCCAGCGACAGGCGAGATCTCCGAGTTACGCTGCTCCTACGATCCCGCCACGCGCGGCGGTGACGCACCGGACGGGCGCAAGGTCAAGGCGACGCTGCACTGGGTCTCGGCTGCCCACGCACTCGACGTCGAGGTCCGGCTCTACGATCGCCTTTTCACCAATGAGAATCCTGGCGAGAGCGGTGACTACCGCGCCGATCTCAACCCCGCCTCGCTCGAAGTCCTGCAGCACTGCAAGATCGAGCCGAGCGTCCGCGCCGCCGCGCCGGGCACCCGCTATCAGTTCGAACGCACCGGGTACTTCTGCGTCGATCCTGACTCGAGGCCGGAGGGTCTCGTCTTCAACCGGACCGTCACGCTGAAAGACACCTGGGCGAAGATCGAGGCGAGGGAGTCAGGAGGTAGGAGGTAGGAGGTAGGAGGTAGGAGGTAGGAGGTAGGAGGTAGACAGAATCGCTCTCAAAGCAGGCTGTCGCCGCTAACCAGCCGCGAGCGAAGCGACGCGGCGAGTAGCCGTGGGGGTGGGGCCCCACGGCAAGCTGAGTAAGCTGACAGAACCCTCAATCAAAGACGCCCTTCTCGATCTCACCAACGAGCTCGCCGAGCGATCGCACGCGAGGGCAGTCGGCATCCTCGTACAAGCCCGCCTGATCGAGCAGCACCGGCCGGATGCCGGCCGCGCGGGCGCCGACCACATCCACGTGGTAGATGTCGCCGACGTGGATCGTGGAATCGCGTTCTGCCGCGCTTCGCTCGAGTGCGATCTCGAAGAGTCGCGGATCCGGTTTCTCGACTCCAAGATCCTGAGAATCGAGCACGCACTGGACGCTGGGCGACAGCCCTAATCGATCCATGTGGGCGCAGAGCGTGCCGTTGGCGTTCGAGACTACGGTCAGGTGCAGGCCGCGCGCTTTGAGTGCCCGCAACGCCGGCGGCACATCGTCAGGGACCAGCTCCCAGAGATTGTGCGCGCGATGGTAGTCACTCAGCTCGTCGAGCGCCGCTCGCGTGTGCTCCGAGAGCGGAATGCCGGCCTCGGTCAGAATCAGATCGAAGAACAGCCAGCCACGGCCCGCGTCGTTCGTCGCCTTGATCGTACCGCCGACATCGAGCTTGCGCTTGGCGTGCGGCTCGGCTGCGGCCAGCGCGTCAGCCGTGATGCGGACGCCGTGCCGCCCCATCGTTTCGCTGATCCGCGTCCAGTTCGGAAACATGAGCACGCCGCCGGCGTCGAGGAAAACAGTCTTGAGGGGCACGTGCGGATCTTAGCGTGAGATTCTTGTCGCTGTCCGCTGTCCGCTGTCCGCTGTCCTCCTACCTCCTACCTCCTGTCTCCTATTGCATCAACGCCCTGACCGGATCGACGTGTGCCGCACGACGCGCGGGGATGAGGCAGGCCGTGACCGCGACGAGAGCCAAAATAGTGGCAACGGCTCCCAGCACGACCGGATCCATGGCGCCGACGCCGTACAGCTGAGACTGCATCGCCCGGCGGATGGCGAACGCGCCGATGAAGCCAATAGCGAGGCCGGCGGCGAGGAGCGCGAGCCCCTCGCTGACCACGAGGCTGAAGATCGCGCGCGCGTCGCTCCCGAGCGCCATGCGGATGCCAATCTCTCGCGTGCGCTGCGACACCTGATAGGCGAGCACGCCGTAGATCCCGATGGCGGCGAGGAAGAGCGCGATCGCCGCAAAGGCCATCGCGAGGATCATCGGCGCCCGGCGATCGACCAGCGTCTGCGACATGCGTGATTCCATCGACATCACGCTGTAAAGCGGCAACTCGGGATCGATCGCTGCGAGCTCGCGACGGATTGCGGGCGCGAGCGCCAGGGCATCGCCAGACGCGCTCACCGCTAGCGCCATGCTCCGCGCCGGATCCTGCGCCATCGGGAAATAGTAGGCGCCGACGCGATCATCGGTCGCGACGAACCCGGCGATTCTGATCTCCGACACCACACCCACGACGGTGAACCAATGCGCGGTCGGACCCGGCGTGGTCAGGTCATTGGGGTTGTCCGGCTTGAACATGCGGCGGCCGATGGGGCTGGACGTGCCCCAGAACCGGCGCGCGAGCTTCTCGTCGACGATGATGACCTTTGCGGCCGATTCCGTGTCGCTGTCGGCAAACACCCGGCCCTGTTTGATGGCAATGCCCATGGTGTCGAAGTAAGTCGGCGTCACGCTGATCTGGTACGGCGAGATCAACGATTCACCCGGCGCCATCTGATAACCCTCGGCGAGGATCACGCTGTCGCTGTAGTCGTCGCCGAAGGGGATCGATGAGGTCAACGCGGCCTGGCGCACGCCGGGAATGGCGCGGACGCGATCGATGAGCCGCGACGAGAACGTGCGAAGCTCGGGGTCGTCCTTGTAGCGCGAGGCTGGCGGCGCGACCCGCGCCGTCAGCAGGTGCAATGGATTGAACCCGGGTTTGATCGCGAGGATCCGCTCGAAGCTTGCGAACAGCAGGCCGGCGCCGATGAGGAGCATGAACGCAAACGCGACCTGGCTGGTCACGAGCGTGCGTCGCACGGCACGCGCCGCGCGGCCACTCGTGCCGCTACGGCTCTCCTCACGGAACGCCTGGCTCAGGTTGACCTGACGCAGGTTCACCATCGGCACGAGGCCGACGAGCACACCAACGGCGAGCGCCAGCGACGACGCGAACGCGACGACGACGCCGTCCATGTGCACTTCGGCTCCACGTGGCAGATCCGAGAGCCCCATCCCTGACAGCACGCGCAGAATCCAGAAGCCGATGACCAGACCCGCGGCGCCACCGGCCGCCGTCAGCATCACGGTCTCCGTCAGCAACTGTCGCGTCAGCCGCGACAGCGCAGCGCCGAGCGCGTGACGGGTCGCCAGTTCCTTCATTCGCGCCGTCGAACGCACCAGGACGAGGTTGGCGATGTTGACTGCCCCGATGAGCAGCACGAAAAGCACCCCGCCCCAGAGCAAATAGAGCGTCCCGCGGATGTCTTTCACGAGATCGTCCTGAAGCGGCCGTACCGCGGTGTGGAAGCCGGCGTTCGTGAGGATCTCCTTGAAGGCCGGGAAGCGTTCCATGTTGCGCGCGTTGAGCGCGTCGATCTGCTGCTGGGCGAGGGCGAAACTCGCGCCCGCCTTGAGCCGGCCGACCATCGACCAGTTGTTGCTGTGCCGTGCGTCGTCGGATTTCTGTTCCGGCGTGAATCCCAGCGGCATCCAGAGCTTCACTGACGGGTCGAGGAAGAAGAAGCCGGCGGGAAGCACGCCGACGATCGTGTACGGCACGCCGTTGATCCGAAGTTCCTTACCCACGGCGTCGTCGCGGCCCGCGTAGAGCTGCTGCCAGAGGGCGTAGGTCAACATGACCCGGTGGTTGTTCCCGATTTCCCCTTCGTCCTCTTTGAAGATCCGGCCGCGCAGCGGATGCACCTCGAGCATGCGCAGGAGTGATGGGCGCGCAATCATGCCGGTGATTCGCTGCGGATCGCCGTCGATCCCGACCGTCACCCCGCGAGTGTTGTAGAGCGCCTGCTCCTCGAAGGCGTCCACCTCGCGCAGACGGTCGTAGTAGTCCGGAACGCCGTTCGACGCACGCTCGACGCCGGCCCGGGGGTAGCTGTTGTAGATGACCGCGAACCGGCCCGGCTGCGGCACGGGGAGGGGACGCAGCAGCACCGCGTTGACGATGGCGAAGATGGCAGCGTTGGCTCCGATGCAGATCGCCAGCGTGAGCATCGTCGTAAGGGCGAACCCGCGGTCCCGCCAGAGCACCCGCAAGCCGAACCGGACATCCTGGATCAGTCGTTCCATGAGTGTTCAATACGGGACGGCGGGCAAAGGCGTTCGCATGTGGCGCTCCCTTTCGCTCCTGTCGGGCTCCGGCCTGTTGATTCCCGGCAGCGTTTTGAGCACCATCAGGTCGAGAATTCGCCGAAAGACGGCTGATTCTGTTGTGACGAGCGTGAAGCCGGCGGCAGGTCAGAGGAGTCACGCAGATGAAGGAACCCTCCCTTGAGCAAGGCGGCCTGCCGGCGCTCGAGACCGTCGTCCAGGACGTTCGCTACGGTGTACGAGCGCTCCTCAGAACGCCGGGCTTTACGCTCGCGGCATTGTTGACCCTCGCCCTGGGCATCGGCGCGAACACGGCGATCTTCAGCGTCGTGAACGCGGTGCTGCTGCGGCCGCTCGACCACCCCGAGCCGGACCGGATCGTCGAGTTGATGCGACGGCATCCTCAGGGGACCGAGCCTGGTCAGACAGGCCAGCGCTATCTCTTCTTTCGCGACAACCTCAAGTCGGTGCAGGCACTTGCCGCCTGGCGCGATCCCTCTGGCTTCAACGTCGCGACGGGAGACGGCGCGGAATTCGTCAAGGCCATGAGCGTGTCGAAGGAGTTCTTCGACGTGTTTGGAGTACGGCCGATGCTGGGCGCTGCTTTCACGCCAGAGCAGGACGTGACGGGCGGTCCGGACGTCGCGGTTCTTTCGCACGGTCTTTGGCGCCGCCTGTTCGCCGGCAATCCCGGCGTGATCGGCACCGCGATCAAGCTTGGCGGGCATCCCTACACGATCGTCGGGGTGATGCCCGCCGATTTCTCCACGACGCCGCCGAGCGACCTCGTTATCCCGCTCCGGCCGAGCGCGACCGGTCCGGGTGGTGGCTTCAACTACGCCGTTGCCGGCCGTCTCGCGCCTGGTGTATCGATCGAGCAGGCGGCCGCCGAGACCGCCAGCGCGTGGGCCGGGCTTGCTCGTGAGTTTCCTCAGGCGGTCATCAAAGAGGAACTTCCGAGCACCCTCGAAGGGTATCAGGCCATCCGATCCCGTTACGTCAAGCCGGCGCTGCTGATGATGCTCGAAGCCGTCGGCATGCTGCTCCTCATCGCGTGCGCCAACACGGCGAATCTGCTGCTTGCCCGTGCTTCCGGGCGTGGACGCGAGATGGCGGTCCGCGCCGCGCTTGGAGCCGGACGCACACGGATCGTCCGTCAGCTTCTGACCGAGAGCATCGTCCTCGCGATCGCCGGCGCTGGAATCGGCGTGCTGCTCGCGTATTGGAGCGTGCCGGCGCTCCTTGCGCTCGTGCCACCGTCGTTCCGAATCTACGCGGATGTGCGGATCGACGGGATCGTGCTGCTCGCGACGCTCGCGACAGCGGTTCTCACGGGTCTGCTCTTCGGGCTTGCCCCGTCGCTGAGCCTGTCGCGCCACGACCTCGTGGACGCGTTCAAGGACGACGGCACCCGGACGACGTCGGGGAGACGCGCGGGCCTGCTGCGAAAAGCGCTGGTCGTCGCGGAGGTCGCCGCGTGCATGCTCCTGCTCGTCGCCGCCGGCCTTCTGATTCAGACCTTCATAAAGTTGCGCGCCATCGATCCGGGATTCGACATGCGGGGCGTGCTGACGGCCCAGATGTCCCTGCAGGGCTCACGGTATGCGGACAGCGCGTCGCTCAACAACTTCTTCGCGCAAGGGCTCGCGCGGCTGGGGCGTGTGCCCGGCGTGCAGTCGACCGCGGTTGTCAACAGCGTGCCAATCGAGCAGGGGCTGAACCTGAACGTGGACATCATCGATGGCCCGGAGAAAATTGAACGGGCGTTGACGGACTGGCGGTACGCGAGCACGGACTATTTCCGGACCATGGGCATTGCGATCGTCGCCGGGCGCGGCTTCGATGAGCGCGATCGCGCCGGGACCGCACCGGTGGCGGTCGTGAACGAACAGTTCGCGCGCCGGATGTTCAAAGGAACGGACGCGATCGGCCGTCACATCCGGGTGTTCCGCGATGACCCGGCGATCGAGATCGTCGGCGTGGCGAAAGACATTCGCGAGCTCGGGCTGGTCGGCCGCCTGCCGGCCACCATGTACGTGCCGGTAACGCAGGCGAACCTGTCCGGCATCAACGCCGCGCACACCTACTTTCCGATGAACTGGGTGGTGCGGGCTTCGAACACCGGCGCCGACACCGTGCGCGCCATTCGTGATGAGATGCGCGCGCTGGATCCGAATCAACCGTTCTCGGCGTTTCGGACGATGGACGAGGTGAAGATGGCGCAGGTCAGGACCGAACGATTCCAGATGATCCTGCTCGCGCTCTTTGCGGGAATCGGCCTGGTGCTCGGGGCCGCCGGCATCTACGGCCTCATCGCCTACTCGGTCGCGCAGCGAACCCGCGAGCTCGGCATCCGCATGGCTCTCGGCGCCGCGCGCCATCGGATCCTGGCTGCGGTTGTGCGCGACGGCGCCATACTCGCGATCATCGGCGTCCTCGTCGGCGCGGCCGCCGCCGCCGCGTTCGCACGCACGTTTCGCACGTTCGTCTGGGGCGTCAGCACGCTCGATCCACTCACCTACGTCGCCGTTGCGGCGATGCTCATCGGCGTCGCCGTCCTCGCAAGCCTTGTCCCGGCGGTCCGGGCGGTCAGGTTGGATCCTGTAAAGGCGCTCAGAGAATAGGTGCCGGGGTGCCTATGGTGCCCAGGGTGCGAGCGTGCCTATGGTGCCAAAGGGCCAGGGTGCTATTGTGCCAAGGTGCTGCCTCGGAGTGCGAGAGCAGCAATGCCAAGGTAGCTTGGGCCTGGCACCTTGGCACCTTTTGGCTGGTTAGGCACCTTGGCACTCTGGCCCCGTAGGGACCCTCGCACCGTAGGCACCTTAGGCACCTTTGGCACCGACCAACATGGTCCCGCTTCCCATCGACCCCTGGCTAGCCACAATCCTCGACCGTCTCCGTACCTCACGCGCAGTGGTAATTGTCGCCGCCCCTGGCGCGGGCAAGACAACGAGGGTTCCACCAGCGCTGGCGGCCGACGGGCGGGTGCTGGTGCTCCAGCCGCGGCGCATCGCTGCGCGGAGCATCGCCAGGCGGATTGCCGACGAGCAGAGGTGGACAATCGGCCGTGAGGTTGGTTGGCACGTCCGGTTCGAACGGCAATTCACGTCGACGACGCGAGTGATCCTCGCGACGGAAGGCGTTCTGACGGCGAGAGCGCAAGCCGATCCGCTGCTGTCGGAGTTCCAGACAATCATCCTCGACGAATTCCACGAGCGCAGCATTCACGCCGACCTTGGCCTTGCTTTCGCGAAGCAGGCGTGGCTCGCTCGCGGCGATCTGCGGTTGGCCGTGATGTCGGCGACGATGGATGCGGTGCGAGTCGCCGCCTTCCTGGGCGGCAGTCCGATCGTGGAAGTGCCAGGCACCCTGCATCCCGTCGAGATTCGATACCGACCAGACGCCAGTCTGACTGATGCCGTGCGCGAAGCGGCCGCGGACTCGTCCGGCCACGTGTTGTGCTTTCTTCCCGGCGCACCGGAGATCTCGCGCGCGATCCCCGATCTTGCCGCGAGCACGATTCTGGACATCGTACCGCTTCACGGATCGCTCGATGCCACCGCTCAGGACGCCGCGATCGCGTCTGGTGCCCGGCGGCGCATCGTGCTCGCCACCAACATCGCGGAGACGTCGCTCACCGTTCCCGACGTGACGGCGGTGATCGATACAGGGCTGCACAAAGTCGCGCGCTACGATCCGGCGCGCGCCATCGACAGCCTCGAGACGGAACGGATCTCGCGCGACTCCGCGGATCAGCGCGCGGGCCGAGCCGGTCGCGAGCGGGCAGGGCTCGTGATCCGGCTCTGGCACGAAGCCGATCGGCTCAGGGCGCACCGCGAGCCCGACGTGAACCGGATCGATCTGGCCGGTCCGCTGCTCGACATCCTCGCATGGGGCGGCGATCCGTCAACATTCGAGTGGTTCGACGCACCGCCGAAAGGCGCCCTCGCTGCCGCGAGCGTTCTGCTCGACGCGCTCGGTGCGACACGCGATGGGGCTCTCACGTCACTTGGCAGACGCATGGGGCGGCTGCCGATCCATCCGCGGCTCGCCCGCATTCTGCTCGAGGCCGATGGCGCCCGCGAGGCTGCCCTGGCCTGCGCGGTCCTCGCCGAGCGGCATAGTCAGTTCCGGACTCGAAACGATCTCGTAGCGACGACGAGCGATGTGCTCTCCGCGATCGAGGAAGAGCGACGGCTTCCACCACACGTATTGCGGGTCGCCGACGCCCTCCAGTCAGTGGCCGGTTCGCCGAACCGCACTTCCCGCATCAATGAGGCCGACCTGCGTCGCGCGCTGTATCGCGGCTATGCCGATCGGCTGGGCAAGCGGCGCGCGCCGGGCTCGCCACGGGTGCTGCTGGCTTCGGGGCACGGAGCCGCTATCGGCGTCGAAAGCGGTGTCCGCGACGGTGAGTTCATCGTCGCTCTCGATGTCGCGGCAGGGGCGCGCGGTGAAGGCGCCGAAGCACGTATCCGCCTGGCCAGTCTCGTCGAACGTGAATGGCTGGCGCCCACGCATACGGAACAGCTGCATGAGATCAGTCCAGATGGGACGGTCCGTGCATGTTCGAGGGATCGCATCGGCGCCATCGTGCTGACCGAACGTGCTGCCGATCTCGATCCTCAAACAGCCGCGCGCATGCTCGCCGACGCGTACCTGGCACGTGGTTTCGATGACGAGGATGAACAGATGCTGCGGCGACTGAGGGTCGCTGGTGTGGATATCGATGCCCGCACGCTTGTCGAGCGTGCGGCATACGGCCGGCGCGCTCTGCGCGACGTCACATTGCGTGACGGCCTGTCTCACGCGGAGCGCGCATCGCTTGCGCTTGCACCGGAGTCGATTCAAGTGCCATCGGGACGCCATGTGCCTCTCGCGTACGACGCTGACGGCTCCGCGACCGCATCGGTCAAGCTGCAGGAGCTCTTCGGGTTGGCCGAAACCCCACGGGTGGGACCGCGCCGTGAGCCTGTGCTGCTGGCGCTGCTCGCGCCGAACGGCCGCCCGGTTCAGATGACGCGCGATCTCCGCAGTTTCTGGGAACGGACGTATCCGGAAGTCCGCAAGGAACTGCGAGGCCGTTATCCAAAGCATCCCTGGCCCGAGGACCCCTGGACGGCTGAGGCGACGGCCCGGACCAAAAAGAGGCTGAAGGGGTGAAATGGGCCATGGGGATGGACACGGACAAGATCGCGGCAACGGGGTCTAATCGACTAGAGGCTCTTTTGATGGCTCGACTGTCGAAGCTTTGCTACCGGATCCAGGTCCTCAGCCTGGTTTGTGGCGCCCTCCTCTGCGTCCCGCAACAGGTTGACGCGTGCACGTGTGTGACGGGCAGCGCCGTCTGCGAGGATTTCTGGAAAACTTCCGCGGTCTTTCGCGGCCGCGTCGAGACCGTCTCACGCCTCCCTTCAAAGAACACGATCGGTTTACCGCTGGGCCGTCGCGTGACCTTCACGGTCCTCGAGCCTTTTCGCGGAGTAACCGGCCGCACGCTCGACCTGCGGACCGGCAGCGGCGGCGGCGACTGCGGCTACCCGTTCAAGGAAGGGGTGGAGTACCTCGTCTTCGCGTCGATGAACGAGAGCACCGGTGAGCTCGCGACCGGGATCTGCTCGAAGACGAAGCCCGCGTCAGACGCTGAGGAGGATCTGGCCTATGCGCGCGCGGTCGCATCCGGCGCCGCGGCCGCCGGTCGCATCACTGGCGAGATCAAGGTGGCGGATCGATCGCTCGCGCACCAACCCGTGCCCGCGCCGAGGCCGATGGACAACGTCGGCGTTCGCCTCGAGCGCAACGGGATTGTTTCGACCACGGAGAGCGATGCCGCCGGACGATTCACGTTCGAGGCCTTGACCGCGGGCAAGTACGACCTGTCGATCACGGTTCCCGAGCGGTACTACACCGTCGAGGAGTTTCCGAAATCAATCGAATTGCCGGATGTTCGCGCCTGCGCGACGGCGCAGGCGACGCTGCGCTTCGACGGGCGGGTCAAGGGACGCGTCGTGAACGCGCGAGGCCAACCAATCGAAGGGCTGACTGTGGAGTTGACGGTACCGGGTGGCCTCGAACAGCCGATCGGTCCCGAACGCATTCGCGCCATGACCAATCGGGAGGGCGCGTACGAGTTGACCCGCGTTCCGCCGGGACGGTTCGTCGTCGGTCTCAACACGCAGAGGGATCGTGAGGGAGGTCTGCCGCTGCCGCGTATCCTTCATCCAGGCGTCGAGCGGGTCGCCGAAGCGACGCGAGTGACACTCGGTGGCGGTGATCGAGTTGCGCTTCGCGATTTCGTCGTGCCGGCCGAGGTCAGCTACGTGCAAATCACCGGCATCGTCCTCGCGCCTGACGGCGCGCTGGCGCCGGGCGCGCTCGTATATCTCAAGGGGCCCAGTTCTGCGGACTACATCCTCACGGGTCCAGCCGTGGCAGACGATCAGGGACGGTTCGTCGTATCGGTGCTCAGCGGCCGTGAGTACCGGATCTTCGCCGAGCGCACGGAACGCTCGGGCCGGACGCCGCGAATCGAGTCGTCCGATCAGGTTTCCCTCACCGGTGTGGCGGATTTGCCGCCGATAACACTCTCGCTCCGCCGCCGCTACTGATCCATCGCACAAAACCGTCCTTGTCATCGTCTCGATCGACGGCACGATTCGAGCAGCGGTCCGCGACTGGTTTCTGACTCTGTTCGCTTAAACCTCCAAATGCGTTACATGGTCAAAGGGTAAAGATGCGCATTCTGCGTGGACTGTCGAGCCGAGTTCTGCCGTGCGGTTGCCTGGCAGGCCTCTACGAAACCTACGACGGCGAGATCGTGGGCATCCTCGACGCCAAGGGTCAAGCCTGCGATCAGGCGCAGCACGCCAGCGGGAATTCGATACCCGTCGATCAGATTCGATCGGAGAGCCACGTCGGTCCCGCCCGCTCGGAACCGTCGATGCGAAGCACGCCCAAGTCCTGAATTCCTTCACTCAGCCACTCCAGTTTCGTTCTTGGCCACGTCATCCGGTGTCGGGCACTGAACCTCGGCCACAGACTCGAAATGGTACAATCCGCCGCCTATGACACCGAAAGAGCGGGCTCTGGCCGCATTGCGACGGGCGAGAATCGACCTCGACGACGCGATGATGGACCTGGACCGGCTGCCAGCATTCGATCCCACTGCGGTGACATACGCGGCGCACGCTCTCAACAACTTCCTCAACGTCGCCACGGTGGGCATCGAGCTGCTGCAGGATTCGCTGGAACAGCATCACATGGACGGGCTCCGGGAGGGAATTGACAGTCTGATGCAGGCGACCAGCCTCATGAGTCACATCGTCGCCAGGCTCATGCACACGACTGTCGCGGAGGCCCGGCTGAGGTCACAACCTGTAGACCTCGCGATGATCGTGAAGATCGGGTGCTCGTACTATCAGAAGTCGGCTACGCCGAAGCAGATTGCAATCGGGTTCGACGTTCCCGGGGATCTTCCGAAGGTGATGGGAGACAGCGTCGCCATCGGCGCCGTGCTGGACAATCTGTTGTCCAACGCGGTCAAGTATTCGCCCCGCGGAACGCGGGTCCAGGTCTCAGCCTATGCCGACAAGGATGCGGTCGTGTGCCGGGTCAAGGACGAAGGGCCGGGGTTGAGTGCCGAAGATCTTCCGAAGCTCTTTCAAAAGGGCTTGAGGCTCAGTGCCGTACCTACAGGTGGCGAAGCGTCCTCGGGATACGGGCTGGCGGTTGCCAAGGAAATCGTGACTCGTCTGAAGGGCACCATCTGGTGCGAGAGCACCCTCGGCAAAGGGTCGACGTTCTTCTTCCGCCTGCCGGAAGCCGCCTGACCCTCGGTTCACGACCCCTCGTTCGACCCTCTGGGACCCATGAAAATCGCGACGTGGAACGTAAACGGGATTCGCGCGCGGCAGGCCCAGGTACAGGACTGGATCGCCCGCGAGCGGCCGGCCGTCGTCTGCCTCCAGGAAATCAAAGCCACGCCCGACCAGATTCCGACGGCGCTCTGCGAGATGGAGGGCTACTGGTGCTACTGGCACGGGGCGAAGGGTTACTCGGGTGTCGCGCTGCATATCGATCAGGCGATCGCACCCGAGCGTCCGCCGTTCTCGCACCCGGCGTTCGACTACGAGAATCGCATCGTGCTCGTGACGTTGCCGGGGATCACGGTCGCGTCCGTCTACGTGCCGAACGGCGGCAAGGACTTTTCGGCGAAGATGCAGTTCCTCGCCGCGCTCGAGCAGTTCACCGCGGAAATGGCGCCCAGTCCGACGCCGATCGTGATTTGCGGCGACCTCAACATCGCCAGGACCGACCGGGACGTGCATCCGAAGGAGCGCAAGCCCGGCGCGATCGGTCAGCTTCCCGAGGAGCGCGCGCAACTCGAGCGGATCATCGGCAACGGCCTGGTCGACGTCGGCCGCACGCTCGATCCGGACAACGACGGGCTGTTCACCTGGTGGGCGCCGTGGCGCAACCTGCGGCAACGCAACATCGGCTGGCGTCTCGACTACGTGCTGGCGAGCCAGTCACTCTTCGCACGCGGCGCGACGTGCGTGGTCCAGGCCGAGGTGGGCACGAGCGATCACGCGCCGGTCGTTGCGACGTTCTCCTAACGCTCGAATTCTGATTGCCAGCAGCAGGCCGTGCTGGGCTGTCGGTGACATGAGAACTGGCGCGGTATCAGCAGCGCCTGCGGCTACAGCCGAGCGCGAAGGCGCGAGGCTGTCGCGAGCGGGGTGAGGCCCCGCGAGCACTGATAAGTTTGACAAACTAATTACTAAATAGTTAGTATTCGACCCCATGCGCACGCCGCACCCGACCCTGACCCCCCAGGAGCTCGCGATCATGAAAGTCGTCTGGCGCCTCGAGAAGGCGACCGTTCGCGACGTCTACGACGCGTTGCGCGCGAAGCGATCCGTCGCCTACACGACAGTGATGACGATGATGAAGATCCTGGAGGAGAAGGGCTATCTGCTCAAGACTCGACTCGACCGCGCCTACGTGTATCGCCCTGCGCGCCCGCGAACGCAGGTGGTCGGCGCCATGGTCCGTGACTTCGTCGATCGTGTCTTCGACGGCGCCGCCGGATCGCTGATGCTGCACCTGGCCAAGGATCGACGTCTGTCGAAGGACGAGCGCACGCGGATACGCCGGATCATCGAGGAGATGGAGCCATGATCGACGACCGTACGCTCCTCAACCTGCTCGCGTGGTGGTCGCAGATCGCGCTTCTGGTCGTGGCGGCCGCGGCACTGCCGAGGCTGCTCAAGGTCGTCGATCCGGACGTGCGCCATCTCTACTGGCGTGTCCTGCTCGTCCTTTGCCTGACGCTGCCGCTTATCGAACCCTGGCAGTCACCGGCGCAGGTCGTTTCGTTCGCTGCATCGGCTCGTACGTCGGGCGCGGCTGTACCGGACGCATCCTTGCAGTCCGGGGCCGACGTTCCGACGCTCGTGACTGGACCGATCGCGCACCCGTACGTCTGGCTCGCTCGGCTGACGCTGCTCTTCGCGATTGTGGCCGTCGGGCGTGTGACCTGGCTGATGGCGGGGATCTTTCGACTCAGGCGGTTGCGGCGCGCCGGTTCCTCGGTTGCGCCAGCCGACGTGACCGGCGACGCCGACGTGCTCCCCACGGCCGCCGACATACGCTACGTTCCGGGGATCTCGCAGCCGATCACGTTCGGCGTGCGACGGCCGGTGATCTGTCTGCCGTCGTCGCTTCGCACGACGCACGCTGAGATGCGTCACGTCGTGCTCGCACACGAGCTCTGGCACGTCCGGCGCCGTGAC
This sequence comes from Vicinamibacterales bacterium, assembly GCA_036258055.1. Classification (GTDB taxonomy): domain Bacteria; phylum Acidobacteriota; class Vicinamibacteria; order Vicinamibacterales; family 2-12-FULL-66-21; genus DATAEK01. Next base: position 3,366 of record DATAEK010000446.1, on the reverse strand, counting down.
TGGATGTGGCTCGTTGCCGAAGAGGCCGTCCGGTCGTTGCTGTGGTTTCATCCGGCGATCCACTGGGTCGTGTCGCGCGTGCAGCGATCGCGTGAAGAAGTCGTCGACGAGCTGACCGTGCTCGAAACCAACGCGCGCCGCACGTATCTGGAGGCGCTGCTGGCATTCGCCGACGGGCCGGTCCCCTTTCCCGTCGCGCCATTTGCCCGGCGTCGTCATCTGTTCCAGCGCATACAACTGATCTCGAGGGAGGCCGTCATGTCCTCGCAACGTCTCGCCGTCTCGAGCGCCGTCATGATCGCCGTCGTGGCGGTCGCCAGTCTGTACGGAGCAGCACGGTTCCCGCTGACGGCGCAATCGAGTGCGGCCGTGCAGACGCCACGAACGCCGCCACCACCACCGCCGCCTCCTCCGCGCGACCCGCGGCCCGGTGCGCCACGTCCAGCGACGACGAGAGAAGGCGAGTTGAAGAAGTCGATTGCGGCCGAGCCCGGGAAGCCGGCCCTGTATCTGGAGCTTGCGAAACTTCAGGAAGACCGCAACGCGATCGACGAGGCCGAAGCGACGCTGAACGCCGCGCGCGCCGCGCTACCCAACAACACGGCCGTGCTGACGGCGGTCGCGCAGTTCTACCATCGCCATGGCGACTTCCAGCGGACGATCCAGGCGCTCGAAGAGATCGCAGCGCTCGATCCGTCCGATCCGTCAAGGCACCAGATGATCGCGACGTTCTACTGGGAGAAAGCCTTCAAGGACAAGTCGCTCTCGCCCGGCGACAAGCTCGCCTACATTCAATCGGGCATCGCCGCGACCGATCGCGCAATCGCGCTGAACGCCGACTACCTTGACGCTCTGACCTACAAGAACATTCTGTTGCGGATGCAGGCGCAAGTGGAGACCGACCCCACGCGCCAGCAGCAATTAATCACCGAGGCGGACCAGCTCAGGAGCCGAGCCATGCAGATTCAGCAGGCTCGCTCAGGCAAAGATATGCCACCGCCTCCGCCCCCTCCGCCACCACCCGGCAGCAACAGGACGCTCATAACAGCCGATGGTCTGGCGCCGGTTCGTGTCGGCGGGAACATCAAGCCCCCGACCAAGATCAAAGACGTCCGGCCCGTCTATCCGGAAGAGGCGATGGCCGCGAAGGTCACCGGGGTGGTCATCATCGAAGCGACGATCGACCCGTCCGGCCACGTGAGCGACACGCGCGTGCTCAAGTCGATTCCGCTCCTCGATCAGGCGGCGGTCGACGCCGTCAGACAGTGGGAGTTCACGCCGACGAACCTGAACGGCGTTCCGGTGCCGGTCGTCATGACGGTGACGGTGAACTTCAGCCTGCAGTAGGCGCGCGCTCGGCCCACAGGCGGCTGAGATTGACGATGACCTCGACCGCCTTGTCCATGTCGTATCGTGATACCCACTCGAGCCGCGAGTGAAAGTTGTGCTCGCCGGCGAAGAGGTTGGGCGTGGGCAGGCCCATGAACGACAGCCGTGACCCGTCGGTGCCGCCTCGAATCGGCTTCTCGACCGGTTCGAGGCCGGCTTCGCGGATCGCGAGCCGTGCGAGCTCGACGACCTCGGGATAGCGATCGAGCACTTCGCGCATGTTGCGGTACGACTCGTCGATCTTGAATTCCACCGCCGCACGCGATTCCCCGGCGATGACTTCTCGCGCGAGTCGTTCGACCAACGCCGCCTTCTCCTTCAATCCGCCTGTCTCGAAGTCCCGCAACAGTACCTTCACGCTCGTGCGATCGACCGAGGCGTCCAACTGATAGGGGTGAACGTATCCGTCGTACCCGTCGGTCGTCTCCGGGGAGAGCCCCTGACGGGGAAGCCGCGTGACGAAGTCCGCGGCCAGCTTGATCGCGTTCACCATCTTTCCCTTCGCGTAACCGGGATGGGTGTTGAACCCCTGGAACGTGACGGTGATCGCGTCGGCTGAAAAGCTCTCGTACTCCAGCTCGCCGGCGCCACCGCCGTCCAGCGTGTAGGCGCATAAAGCCCCGAACCGTGCGACGTCGAAGTGATCCGCGCCTTTTCCGATTTCCTCGTCCGGGGTGAACGCAATGCGTACAGCACCGTGCGGGATCTCCGGGTGCGCCAGCAGGTACTCGGCTGCGGCCATGATCTCTGCGACGCCGGCCTTGTCGTCTGCACCCAGGAGCGTCAGGCCGGAGGCGGTGACGATGTCGTGACCGATGCGCGCCGCCAACGCCGGATCGTCAGCCGCGCGCAGAACTGCCGACGGATCGTCCGGGAGGACGAGATTGCGGCCGTCGTAACGCTCGTGCACGATCGGCTTGACGTCCAAGCCCGGCATCTCCGGCGACGTGTCCACGTGCGCGATGAACCCGATCAGGGGTGCGGCCGCCAGCCCCGTCGTCGCCGGGATAGTGGCCATCACATAGCCGTGCGCATCCATGTGGGCATCGGAAATCCCGAGCGCCTGCAGCTCATCGGTCAACGTCCGCAACAGCGTCAGCTGTCCGGGCGTGCTCGGAAACGTCGTGGACTTCTCGTCCGATCGGGTGTCGAACCTGACGTAACGCAGAAATCGATCGAGCGCGGATGTTTTCATGATGTTCGGTCGATCAGGCGAGCGAGCGCGCGTGCGTCGGCGTAGTGAACCAGAAGCAGGTCGGTCGTGCGAATGGCTTCGAGCAGAACGGACCGCGTATCGGTGACGTTGTGTGCGCGCCTCGCCAGTTCCATCCTCAGCACCGCCAGGTGAACACGCAGGCTCTCGGTCACCGTGCGGAGCCCCTCGCCGCAGTACGCGATCCAGTTGCCGAACAGCCTCGCGGCCAGGTAGCGGCCGATGATCCGATGGTCGCGCTGGTAATGGATGACGACGGACGGCCAGCGTGAGACCGCATCCGGATCATCGGGCGGGAGTGTCAACCCCGCGGGCACCGCCTCGCGCGCACGGGTCAGTCGCCGCCTGGCGTCCTCGAACGACGGCATCGCAACGTCAGGGACCCGAGCGCGATCGAACGCGCGCCTGACGCACGCCGCGAGCGTCTCGGTTCCCGGCCGCCAGCCCTCGACGCGCCGCGTCGCGCCTTCGATGACGTCGAGCGCCTGATCGGCTGAGAGATCCCCGCGCGCCAGCACGTCGATGCCGGCCTGCTCCCACGCGTCGTACCCTTCGACGTCCGTCAACATTCCCGGTCGAAGGAGAGGAGGCAGCACACCTCGCGCGTCGAGACCCTCCACGCCTTCATCGAACGACAACGAGGAAGGGGCCGCCACCCGGCGTAGTGGACGATCGGAAAAGAGCATGGCCGAGGCGGTAGGACAGAAGTGCGACAGCGAAATGAACGTGCCTCGCTCGTCGGTCAGCACCACCCTCGGGAAATG